>JBEKLF010000343.1:0-8031 GCA_050010335.1 Terriglobia bacterium | reverse complement strand
ATTGGTCGCCACTTTGACCCGGGTCTTCGAGGATATGCAATCCTACCCGGAGCTGATCCGACCCCGGCTGCTACCTTTTTGCTAGCCATCATGTCCCTTTATTTATGCGCGGATGTATAGCACCGCATTTACTGTGAACGCGTGCATGGGGTCGCCGCTAATAGCTGGGATCCGACGTAGGAGTTCAGCCAGGTGTTTCGCGGCCGTGGCCCGGGAAATCGTCCGTAGCGTCGCGTTCGACAGCGCCAGCCCCTTGCTTGTTAAGCTGAAGCAGCCTGGGATTTTGTCGTACACACGGAGGTAGCCTTCTTTTCGTAGCCGGTTGGTCACAATCTCGGCCTTGCGCAGTGAACATCCAAGGGTATGACTAATGAAGGGAACGGTCGCGTTCAAGCGCCCGATCCTCTGCATGAGCCGACGGATTTCCGTAGCTGAATAGCCAGCAATCCTCTGTTTTTTATCCAGCAACATCGACAACCCCAGTACTCTTTCGTTCGCTGGCCATCTACTTGTGACGGATCGAATTGCGCCAGCGATTGTGAGCGAGGCGGCAATGGTTCACTACCACGGTGGGCTCAACACGCCGGCGTCGACAGACGTGATTGGGCGTGGTCGCCACACAAGCGCGTTGCGCACAAAACGCGACCTGTGCCTCAGTCCGGCAATGTCAGAGCCCTCCATGCCGGATACCGCAGCAACTTGCCTTCGCAGACGTTGGCGACATAGCGACCTTTACAGCGGAACTGCATAATTCGATTCCCCTCTCGTGCTGAGGCGGCCCACCGCGAGTTCGTCGCAGGATTCTGTTCAATGCCGATGATCCGCAAATCGCCGTAACTGAACTCTACGCTCCGTAGTTTCTTGGCGCGGAACACTGTGACCGGGTAAGATTTCTGCCCCAGATCAACTTCTTCCTTGCCATCGGCAAGCGACTGTTGCCAGACCGAAATCAGTGTCTCTCCAAGTGTCATAGATAAGTCCTCGGACCAATGTCGATGCGGACTTTGAGCCTGCCAGAGGTTTCCTTGCATCCGGCCTTTTCGGGTGTCAAAGTGGGTCGGCCTCCTGGAGGTTAACATGGATAAAAGAGACGACGCCATACGGGTTCTCATCACGGACCCAGTTCTGCAGAAACGACTAGCAAAGTACCTCGTGCAGCGGTGCTTTCGCAATTCCGTTCTCGAGGACTTGCACGCAGGTATAGCGCCCGATTCCAAAGCTGGAGATTACTCAGATGTAGTGGTATCTACACCCTTCGGGGAAATTCCCTGGCCCAAGCTGTCGCGATTCGATGACGAGGAGATGAAGACGCTCATGATCGATGTAGTCCAGAAAACGTACGAGTTCATTCAGGAGCTGTTCGACGAAGAGAACGGCGGTGATCTCCTTCTTCGATTGGCCGCGCGCGACCCGCTACCGCAGTGGGAAGACCCGAGATAGGATTCAAAGAGGCGGGCTGCCTCAAATAAACCCAGCGACCTCTGCAACAGGAATCCAAGTTCTACCCTCCGGGGCAAGTCCACCCCGGGAAGAGAAGTGACAAGCGGCAAGAGTCCCAACATCCTATCTCGCACCCCGACGATGCTACCCACTTTAGCGTGCTTGCGGTCTCCACCGCGGACCTCGGGAGTCGGAGCTGTCCTTGCGCCGTACCCATGCTCAACTCTTAAACCAAACTGAGTCTGGGTAAATTGCGTTCTGTTCAAGCCGCCTTTGTAAGGCGAGGCGTTCCGTTCATCGGAGCAGGGAGAGATTTAATTCCGCCGAGTGTGGGTTGCTCGCCGGGGCTTCCAAGCTTGGCGAGGACAACAAAGAACTTCGGAGCAATATGTGACGCTCGCGAAAATGGCGCTGGGCGCGCCGTCCCCACCCGCGCACGAAGTAATAGTTGAGCGTGCCGCCCATTACGGATCCCAGCACCGGTACGAGGCGGAAGAGTCCATTCTCCGCGATCTCGCCGCCGGCTTGCACCGCGATGCGCTCGATGAGGCGCGGCACGAAACGTTCGATCACCTGCTTACGCACCAGGTCCTTGCCCATATCCACGCCCGCGGCGCTCGCCGCCGCCAGCCACAGATCGGCCATATCGTCTTCGCCGGCATACTCGAAGCCGTGCACCAGACTCAGCTTCTGAATCATGCGCCAGGTGATGCCGCCCAGAATGCCAACATCGGGCAGGATGGAAAGCATGCCGCCCAAGCCGGCGCCCGCGCCCTCCAACATCGCCATCTTCATCGAGGCGCGAATGATCTTATCGGCAAGGTAATTCACCACCGGCAGCGGCACCGTATTCATTTCGCTGAATGATGTTATGCGCAAACCATAAGCGCGGCGGAGGTGCTTCAGGTATTTGTCGGGATTCACGCCCACGCCGCGATAGGCGCGCAGCAGGCCTATCTTCATGGCCTGCTCGGTCCTACGGCGAATCCAGGATGAACCTTGGGGTGGCATATTGCTTTCGATGCCCCCCCTGTCGAATAGGATGCAGACAGCGGCACGCGCCCGCCCGTTGGCCTGCCTCGTGGGCTATCGTCAGGGCGCTGGGCCTTGGCGACTCATCTCGGGGCTGACGCCGCCAACCTCTCTCGCCCATGCCGAGCCACGCTGAGAGACAAGGATACTAACCTCCGGTCGGCGCCGCTCATACAACTGTTCCCACCAGCGCCCCGATGCCGGCGGTCAGCGCCATGGCCATCGCGCCCCAAAACGTAACGCGTATTGCGCCCATCGTCACTCCGGCACCCCCTGCGCGCGCTGCCAGTCCGCCGAGAAGTGCCAGGAACACCAGTGAAGTTCCGGAGACAATCGGGATCAGGCCCGCCGTCGGGGCCAGGGCAGTTGCAATGAGCGGCATGGCTGCTCCAACTCCGAAACTGCCGGCAGATGCCAACGCCGCCTGAATCGGACGCGCACGGAAAGTCTCCGAGATGCCGAGTTCATCGCGGGCATGTGCGCCTAACGCATCATGGCGCATCAGTTGCTCCGCCACCTGCTTCGCGAGCGAAGGCTCAAGGCCGCGAGCGACGTAGATTGCGCTCAGTTCCTTGTGCTCACCCTTGTTGTCTTCTCGAAGTTCTGTACGCTCAAGATTCAGCTCCGCCTCTTCCGTGTCCACCTGCGAGTGGACAGACACGTACTCCCCGGCAGCCATGGACATGGATCCCGCCACCAGGCCGGCAATCCCTGCGATCAAGACGTTGCTGTGAGTCGCATGGGCGGCAGCGACTCCGAGCACCAGACTCGATGTTGAAAGGATGCCATCGTTCGCGCCCAGCACCGCCGCGCGCAGCCAGCCGATACGCCCCGTGTGGTGAAGTTCCGTGCCGATTGGTGATCTCATACAGCCTCCTCGACTTGGGACCCGCTGGAACTCAGGAAAGCCTCTTGGGTTCAGTTGCCGAAAGATGTCTGGTTATATCCACTGCTTCCGCAGCAGCAAGACTTTGATAATTTGCGTCAGGCCCATATAGCCGAGCAGCGTGAGCATCAGGATTGGCCAATACAACCGCGGCAGGTGGGTGAAGCCCAGCGCAGAGGCCAGAGGGGAATACGGCAGCCACATCCCAAAAGCCATGATTGCTAAAGTTGTGGCCGTCAGGGCCCAACTTGCCCGGCTCTGTAGGAAGGGAATCTTATTCGTACGAATGACGTGGATAATCAGCGTCTGCGTCATCAGCGATTCGACAAACCAGCCGGTCTGAAAAAGCGACGCCCGGGAAGGATCCCAACATTTGAATAGGTAGAGCATGACGAAGAAGGTCGTATAGTCGAAAATCGAGCTGATGGGGCCGATAAAGAAAATGAACCGTTTGATTGCTCCGATGTCCCATGGCCGCGGCCGAGCTACTAGCTCATCATCCACGGCGTCCGCGGGGATCGGCACCTGCGAAAAGTCATACAGGAGATTGTTCGTCAGAACTTGAATCGGGGCCATCGGCAGGAAGGGGAGAAAGGCACTGGCCCCCAGCACGCTGAACATATTCCCGAAGTTGGAACTGGCACCCATGCGAATGTACTTCACGATGTTGGCGAAGACCTTGCGGCCTTCGATAACGCCCCCTTCCAACACCATCAGGTCCTTCTCAAGCAAGATCATATCCGCCGACTCCTTGGCGATGTCCGTGGCGGTGTCCACCGAGATGCCGACGTCTGCCGCTCGCAAGGCCGGAGCATCGTTGATTCCGTCGCCCATGCAACCAACGACGTGCCCCTTGGCCCGGAGGACACGGATAACCCGTTCTTTGTGCGCGGGAGAGAGGCGTGCGAACAGCGCCGTCTTCTCCGCCGCCTCGCCCAGTTCGGTGTCGGACATCTTCTCAATTTCGCCGCCCTCCAGCATGGGGTCGGCTGTCAGGCCAACGTCTTTGCACACCTTGCGGCTGATCAGGTGGTTATCGCCGGTGAGGATTTTTACGGCCACGCCATGGTTGTGCAGGGCCGCGAGGGCGCGGGCAGCCGAGGTCTTGGGCGGGTCCAGGAACGCCACGTACCCCCTGAGGATGAGTTCACGCTCGTCATCCTTCGTGCAAATTTGCTTCCCTGGCAACTCCTTGGTCGCCACGGCCAGCACGCGGAACCCGTCGTTGCTGAGGTCATCGTACTCCTGCTTCAGCCCGACCATCAGATCTGGGGTCATGGGCGAAAGCTTACCGTCGAGTTCAAATTGCGAGCAACGGAGGAAAATCTCCTCCGGAGCTCCTTTGGCGAGCAGGATGGCCTTCCCTTCGGCATCCTGCACCAGGACTGACATGATGCGCCGGGTGAAGTCGAAAGGGATTTCGTCCAGCTTCTTAAACTTCTCCACCGCCGCCTTCGCGTGGAAGTCGGAGCTATCTAGAATCGCGCGGTCGAGCAGATTTCTGAGGCCTGTCTGGAAGTAGCTGATCAGGTACCCGTTCAGGAGCACGTCATCCGTTTCGCGCCCAGCGACGTTGCAATGGCGCATCAGGACGACGCGGTCCTCGGTGAGTGTCCCTGTCTTGTCGGTGCACAACACGTCCATGGCCCCGAAATTCTGGATGGAGTTAAGCCGCTTGACGATCACCTTCTTGCGGCTCATGGCGAGTGCGCCTTTGGAGAGGCAGACGGAAACGATCATCGGCAGCATCTCGGGAGTGAGGCCCACGGCCACCGCCAGCGCGAAGAAAAAGGCCCCCTTCCAATCGTGTTTGGTGAAACCGTTGATGAAGAAAACCAGAGGCACCATCACGGCCATGAACTTCATCATGAGCCATGTAAAGCGGTTCAGACCCTGGTCAAAGCTCGTCTGCGGCCGTTCCTCGGTAATCGAATGGGCCATGCTGCCCAGGTAGGTTTGTAACCCCGTCGTGACCACGACGGCCGTCGCCGTGCCGCTCTCCACGCTCGTGCCCATGAAGCATGTATTGATGAGTTCGGTGGGTGAGCTTTCTTCCTTGGTTTGGGGATCGTGAAGCTTCTCGACCGGGAGCGATTCACCGGTAAGGCTACCCTGGCTTACGAAGAGGTCTTTGGAAGTCAGCAGCCGTACATCGCCGGGAATCATATCGCCGGCAGCCAGGTTGATCATGTCCCCAGGCACCAGGTCCCGGAGTGGTATCTCCCTCGCCGCGCCGTCCCGAACCACTGTGGCGGTCACGTGGATCATGGCCTTGAGCTTCTCGGCGGCGGCGTCCGCCCGGGCTTCCTGCCAGAAGCGCAGTCCCACACTCAGCGCCACCATACCCGCCATCACAAAACCCGCGCGTGCGTCGCCGGTGAGGAAGGAAATCGCCGACAAAGTTGAGAGCAGGATGACCAGCGGGTTGAGGATGATTTTTAGAAGGCGGATGGGCCAGCCTTGCTTCTTCTCTTGTGCCACTACGTTCGGACCCGTCGTGCGCGCCCGTTCTTCCGCCTCCGCTTGCGTCAGCCCACCCAGAGACGTTCGCAAGTCTCGGAGCAGCACTTCGCCCTCTTTCCGGGCGGCGTCGAGGACGGCAGGCGAAACACGAATATTCTGGTTCTTTGTTTTCGTTGGAATCGGCGGCTTGTCGGGGCGAGCCGGTGGCGTCGCGACCTTAGGCCCTCCCGTTCCAGGGTCGCCGACCAAAGCCCCTGCCTTGCCATTTGGATCGAGTGCTGGCATCGTTTCTTTGCTTTACAAGTGAAGCTCCCAAGCGCCGATCCGGATATCGCGGCGCAACGCCGTGCGAGGGTCGATTTAAGAAATTTACCTACTGTAGCGGCGGCACCCTCACCGGCCTAGTGGGGTTGCGGAGACGGTTGTCATAGGAGTTGCCGCGAATCACCGCCCGGAACCACCCTATGCCACCAGTTTTCCAAAAAGTTGGTTCAAGGGAGAGAACCTTTCCGTCACCTATTTGTGTGCTTGTACCTGCGAATTGATTGTGCCCCGAGCCGGCATGCCTTTTCTGCCCGTCTCTGTGGCATGGTTTGGTTTCCCACCCCATCCTGCATTCTTGCCCGCGCGGACACCGTGGCGCATCGAGGCCCGGGGTGCCTTCCCCGGCTCGCATTCAAGCAATTTTCGGAGTCGTCGGCGAGCCCTGTGCAATTGCGATTTGGAAGTTCCTATCGACCAGCCGGTGAGTTCGGCAATCTCCGGGTGAGAGTAGTCCTCGCTGTCGTGCAGGAAGAAAGCCTTTCTGTAACCGCCAGGCATTTGATCGAACACTCGTTCCAAATCCACGCGCGCGACCGAAGCTGCCAGAGCCCGGTCAGAGGTTTTAAGCTCCTGGCGGGGGTTGATGGCTCCCTCGTGGATCTGAAGGATTTCGTCAAGTGAGGTTTGCGGCAGGGTTTTCCTCCGCATCCGCATCAGGGCAATATTCGTGGCCAGGCGATACAACCAGGTGGAGAATGCTGATTCCCCTCGATAGGTATTGATTTTGCGACATAAAAGAAGAAAAGCATCCTGGGTAAGGTCTTCTGCGTCTTCCACGTTCCGGGCTATGCGCAGACACCACAAATACACTCGGTGTCGGTACTGTACGTAGATCGCCTCGATGTCGGTGGCGAGTACGTTTTGGCGCCTTGCGTGGGCCTTGGCGTCGTCGATGACTACACCTGACCGAGACCGTATTCCCGTCCCATTCATGGCGGTTAGCTCCCCCGCTGCAGCTGCGCCTTTTGTTGTCATGGTTAGCAATTCTGAACAGACAATGATGTGGACCCTCGACCTTGAACGATTGCCGTCTCTTCCTGGGTTAAGGAACTCGTTGCATCGCCAGGTGTCCTCAATATCCTATGGCAGACTAACGCCCGGAGGCACGAGGGTCTGTTCAATATCGCTCACCGGTCAGCCACTATTTTCATGATGCCGGGTCTCGGCCCAATCTTAGCGCCTGGACCAGTGGTCGCATTGATCAAGGAGGAGTTAGAAAGCCCGGTGGCGGTCGAAAATGGCAGCGTCATGGCAAGAACGACCACCACACCTGGAGGACATCATGAACCTTCTTGCATGAGTCCTCAGACGCCCAAGACCGGATTGTGTGATTCCCGAATGATCCCATACGCGGCCGAAGACCCAACACGGTTGAGCAGCCGTTATCGGCGTTGGCATAGAGTCCGCGCGCATTTGCGTGAGTAGATCCATCACCAGGCGGTTACACCCAGCTGCCTGAACCGTTATTGGATTCCTCTTTCCTCATCTGTTTAGCGCTGGGAACCTCGATAGACCCAATGTGAACAGAGTTTTTGGTAGCAACACCCGCGGGGGATCTTTCTCTTGGCGCAAACGAGTTTTTAGTATCGACACCCTCCGCAACTCTCCGCAACTGCCTTGACACCCATCCGGGCATTACATACAGTGGGGGCTCAACCACGATTTCAACGTGGAAGTGCTTACAATCCAACGGAGAGAGGAAGAGCAGAAGAAATGATGACAAAATCTCAGATCGTCGCGCATTTGGCCGAAAAGGTGGGGATACCAAAAAAGACTGCCGCCGCGGTTCTCGTAGAACTCGTCACGCTGGCCACGAAGGAAGCGAAGAGCAGCGGGCAGTTTGTGGTTCCCGGGTTGGGCAAGGCGGTGAAGGCAAATCGCAAGGC
>JBEKLF010000342.1:0-8162 GCA_050010335.1 Terriglobia bacterium | reverse complement strand
TCCATCGTTCACCCTCCGGGTGTGGGTCTAGATTTCTTCGCAAAATCTCTATAACACACATCCCGTGAGGGTGAACGCCTTTTCTGCGGTCTCCCGCTCGTTTCAATCGCGATTCTTGGGTCGTAGCAAATCCTCATCCACTCAAGGTCAACCCTGGGATCGGCTTTCTCCGCACATTGGAGCGCTTTAGCTTTGTCAGCGGCAGTCCCTTCCCACACCGTCCATTCGTGGGTTCCAGGCCGGTCCTGAGCAGCCGGGCCTGAAACGGCTTCGAGTTGCCGCTAACCAGCGCAATGACCTTCCAGGCGGTCATGTGGTTGTCAATGTTTCTTACGGTGTATTCTAGAGAGTCGGGAACCATCAGGGTCATCAGAAAACTCCCCCGTCCCTCCCTGGTAAGAGAGGTCACGCCTTACGATGTCTCACAACTCCGCCGAGCGTGGAGAATACTGGCGCTGATTCTCTCACCCTTTCCCACGGCACACATGGATCGGGGTCACCTGCGCCCACAAGTATTCATAGGAGCGGGAAGGTTAACAGCGGGAGCGACCCAACTTCAATCATCTCGATCCGGACAGAGCATATGACGGGCACAGCCTGGGGACGAGGCCAAAAAGTATTTCTTGAAACTATGATCTATAATTGATAATCTTTCGTGCCGAGATGAAATGCCGTCTCTGATTTGGGGTTGTTGTTCTCTTGAGGCTTGAATGCCGCGATCCCATCTGTGAGGAGTTCACTCATGAGACAAACTTCGGATGTGCAGTCAGGAGTGTTGGCACCCTGCTTCGTTGCCTTCGACACCAACAGGCTCGATCGAATGAAAAGTCGGGTGCGCGACGGCGAACACAAGCGGTTCCGGAGAGACACAGTTCCGGATGTGCTATCTGAATGTGACCGGGAAGGACTCTCGTGGCCCCGTCGCGCAGCGCGCCTCGTTTGCCGTATGTGCGAGGCGGAGGGGCAGCATCCAGTTATAGAGTCCGACGACCGCATTATCTTTCTGCGCACAATCACGACCGTTCCACCGATCTATGGGCCACAAACTTGGTCTCAACTCACGAAGGACCGAACCCTTCACGAGCTGGGGCCGATCAGCAACATTTGCGCGGATTGGGGGATGGTGCTGTCGCAGGGCCTCAAGGGTCGAAGGCAGGCGGCTGCGAAGGCTCGGGAGTCAGTCCAGGACGACCCGGACGGTCTGGAGTTTCTCAACTGCGCGATTGAAACGATCCAAGCTGTCTTGACGCTGGCGGACACCTACGCCCGGGAATCTCGCAGACTGGGCCGAAACGATCTCGCCGACATGCTGGAGCATGTTCCGGCCCATCGACCGCGTTGCTTCCACGAGGCCTTGCAGGCGTTGCGGATACTCCACTCTGTCGTCTGGATGGGTGGTCACTACCACGTGGGGTTGGGTAGGTTCGACCAGTACATGTGGCCGTACCTCAAACAGGACCTCGATAGTGGGCGCCTGACACTTGCTGCGGCCGAGGAACTACTTGCCGAGTTCTTCATAAGCCTCAACAAAGACAGCGACCTTTATCCCGGCGTCCAGCAAGGTGACAACGGGCAATCCCTGATGCTGGGTGGTACGACCAGAGATGGGGCCGATGGCGTGAATGAGTTGACCCGGATGGCGATCAAGGTTGCTCATTATACGAACATGATCGATCCGAAAATCAATCTTCGAATCACTCCCCAAACGGACTTTTCGCTGCTGACCTTGGCGACGGAGCTCACGCGCAAGGGACTGGGCTTCCCGCAGTACTCGAATGATGCCGTAGTCATCCCCGCCCTTGTCGAAAACGGCTATGAGCTGGAGGACGCGCGGGACTACGCTGTTGCTGCGTGCTGGGAATTCCTGATTCCAGGGAAAGGCATGGAGGTCGTCAATATCGGCGCGGTATCCATGCCTGCCGCAGTTGATGCTGGCATCCGGAAAGGGCTCTGCCAGGGCGAAAACTTCGAACAAATCTGCCAGCAAACTGCTGAGGACATTCGGGTGCAGTTGAAGAATGTTGTCGGCGCTTACCGCAAGCTGTTTCTTCCGCCTGCTCCTTATTACTCGGTGCTGATGGACGGCTGTCTCGAAGGGGCGCGTGACCTCTCGCACGGTCTTAAGTATAACAATTTTGGGGTGCATGGTGCCGGCTCGGCAAACGCCACTGACGCGCTGGCGGCAGTCCGCCGGTTCGTATTCGAAGACGAGTCGGTGCAGCCGCAGGAACTGCTCGCAGCCCTCGATGCGAACTTTGAGGGATATGAGCCACTCCGCTCCAAGCTGGCAGACGGCGGGCCAAGGGTCGGCAATAACGATGCGGCGGCTGACAGCCTGATGACCAGGTTATTTGAGTGGTTTGCCGATGCTTGCGAGGCGATCAAGGACAACGGTCGCGGTGGAGGTGTGCGGCCGGGCACGGGGTCGGCCATGTACTACGTGTGGCTGGCGCAAGGCAAGGAAGGCATGCGGGAGCCCTCCGTCGGCGCTACGGCCGAGGGGAGAAAAAAGGGTGAATTCTTGAGTGCGAATCTCGCCCCTTCCAATAACGCTCCGATCAGGGGGCCCATCAGCGTCCTTCAGTCCTTTGCCAAGCTGCCTTACGACCGGGTCTTTAATGGCGGGCCGATCACAATAGAGCTTTCCGGAAGTGTTTTCGCTGATCTTGAAGCCGTCACGAAAGTCGCCATGCTGGTTCGGACCTTCGCGGAACTAGGATGCCAGCAACTGCAACTCAACACGCTGAACCTCGACACGCTCCTGGATGCCAAAGCGCATCCGGAAAAACACAAGAATCTGATTGTCCGGGTTTGGGGTTGGAGCGGCTATTTTTGTGAACTTTCGCCGGAATACCAAGATCACGTCATCGCACGCCATATCTACGTGATGTAGTGATTCAAATCCCGGTGGACCCGCTGCCAGAATACGCGCCAAGCAGAGTTGGGAGCGCGGGTTTTCAGAGGTAAATCATGAAGTCGGGCGTGGTATTCGAAATCAGGGAATTTGCCCTTCACGATGGACCGGGAATTCGGACTACGGTATTCCTCAAAGGGTGCCCGCTTCGCTGTTCGTGGTGCCACAACCCCGAAGGGTGGCCACGCGAACCGCAGATTATCCACGGGCAGGCAGGAGACCGGACGATCGGGAAGGACTACAATTCGGAGGAGTTGGCGACTCGCTTGAACGAGCAAGCGGACATACTTCGCGCCAACGACGGCGGCGTTACCTTTTCAGGTGGAGAACCCCTGGACCAGGCGGAATTCATCGTGGAGGTATGCAACCTGCTGGATGATCTCCACGTCGTTTTCGATACCTCAGGGTACGGGCCCGAGACTGCACTCCGTCAAGTGGCAGAAAAGGTTGATCTCTTCTATTATGACCTGAAGCTCATTGACAGTAACGCGCACAGACATTTCACGGGCGTTGACAACTCGCTGATACTTTCGAATCTGCGGATGTTAAGTTCTCTGGGAGCTTTAGTGGTGATCCGCGTTCCTCTGGTGCCAGGGGTAACGGATACGGAGGAGAACCTGCAAGCAATTGCTGAGACGGTCCGCAATCTGCCGGGCTTGGTGCGCGTCGACCTATTGCCTTACAACCGGGCTGCGGGAGGCAAATACAGGAACCTTGGACTTGAATTCCTCCCATTGTTTGACGAACAGAGCGAGCTTCGGCTTACCACAGAGCCCTTCGATAGATATAAAGTGCCCGTGCGAATTGCTGGATCGGATATGCCTGTTCGAAAGCCCGTACCCGCGTGAAGGATCGCAGGGCATGCCGGCGGGTCCCGGGAAGCATCATGGTTCAGTTTGGAGCATTGAATCCGCTAGGCACGGTGGTCGCGCCGGGAGAGCATTAGCCGTACCCTATGATCGCCGAGCGTGCACTGCATGTTTTGTATAAGCCCTTCGCCATGTTTCAACCACCCGCAGCGGGACTCCTGCCCATCACCTTGCGTCAGCGGAATAATGAACGTCTGCTATGCATGCTCCCCGTGTATGGTCGGGACATCCTGATGAGGGAAACAGAGTCAAGCATTTTTGAAGGCGAAATCTAGCTGTGAAGGGGAGTTGTAAATGGCAGAAAGCTCCATTGGAATCGGATTATTACTCATCATTCTGAGCGGAGTCATGGAGGGCGGCTACTCGCTGCTGCTCAAGTACACACCCAAGTGGCAATGGGAGAATACCTGGGGGGCGGGTTCGCTGATGGCGCTTCTTCTTGTCCCCTGGCCGCTTGCGATCATCACGGTGCCGGGTTTGTTTCACGTTTACGGACATTCGTCCTCGTCGGCAATCATCACCGCCATTCTTTTTGGTGCAGGTTGGGGAATTGGAGGAGTCTTCTTCGGGCTGGGCATCGCCGCTGTCGGAATGTCTCTGGGTCTCTCCCTGATCATGGGCATTGTCGCCATCGGAGGCTCGATTGTCCCACTCTTGATGAAATACCCTGAACAGTTGTTGCGGCCCGCCGGGCTTGTTCTCATGGCCGGAATTGTGGTGATGATTCTGGGACTTTGGGCGTGCGCCAGAGCAGGCAGCCTCAAGGAAGAATCACGCAAAACCGCGGGGCTGGGAGACTTGACGGCTCCCTCCGCGCGCACTCCTTTCAAAGTAGGGCTTTCCTTTTGCATCGCGTCCGGAGTTCTGTCTGCACTCGTAAATTTCGGTTTTATCTTCGGCCAGAATATCGCAGACGCCGCGATCAGGCAGGGCGTTAGTCCCACGAATGCTACCAATGCCATTTGGGCGTTAGTATTCACATCGAATTACCTCGTAAACCTCGGCTATTGTATTTATCTCGGTTGGCGGAACAAGTCGCTTAGGAAGTTTCTGGCGGGAGGAACCGGTGTGTACTGGGCTGGGGCGGTCGTTATGGGAGTCCTTTGGGCTGTTGGCATTGTCGTCTACGGAATGGGAGCGACTCGCATCGGTCGGTTCGGAGCCTTCCTGGGCTACCCCATGATGTTGATCTGCTCGATCCTTACCGGCAACGCCCTGGGCGTCCTCTCCGGTGAATGGAATGGCATATCCGGAGCAGCCAAGAGGGTTATGGCCTACGGTGTTTGTTCCCTGATGCTGGCGATCGCTGTCTTAGCATATTCGAGCCGATTGACTGGCTAGGGAAGCGCTTCAAATCTTGATGGGCCCACCCTGCAATCCTGACTTGCGGTGCTCACTGCGCAGGTCACGGGCGAACGATGAATCAACGGGAGGGCGGCTTTGGGGCCGCAGTTCGTGCGCGTTGGGCGCTCAAGCCGCGCCGGCATTCTACTTTGCGATTCCTTGGGCCATGAAGCCGCCATCCACGGTGAGGATTTCACCCGTGATGAAGCTTGCCGAGTCTGAGGCGAGGAAAACTGCGGGCCCTTTGATTTCATCTACGTTCCCGTAGCGGCCCATGGGCGTGCGGGAGAGAATGGACTCTTTTCGGGTGGGATCATTGATGATATTCCGATTGAGGGGGGTTTCGAAAACACCCGGGGCGATCGCGTTCACGGTGATGCCGTATTTCGCCCACTCAGCGGCCAGACAGCGTGTGATCTGCGCCACGGCGCCTTTGCTCGCGCAATACGGAGCTGCCTCGTGCACGCTGACGAACGAGGCCAATGAAGCAATGTTTACGATGCGCCCATACCCTTGTTTCCGCATGACTCGACCCACAATCTGGCAGGTATTCCATGTGCCGTTGATGTTCACGTCGAGGATCTGATCCCAGGTTTCATCGGTGACATCCAACGACGGAATGCGTTTGGTGATCCCCGCTGAATTCACCAGCACGTCAATGCGGCCCATTTGGTCGAGCATGATATCAACCGCCCGTTGAACTTCAGTACGCACGGTCACATCAGCGGTGATCTCTAGGGCATCGCCGCCAAGTGTCCGGATCTCCGCGGCAGTCCTGCGAACTGCCTCCAGGCGCCGGCTTACCGGTGCAAGCTGGGCTCCGGCCTCAGCCAATCCGATGGCGATTGCTTTTCCCAGTCCACTAGTACCGCCAAATACCAGGGCTTTCTTCTCTTCTAGGCACGAATGTTGGATAGCCATACCAACTGCAGCCTCCGACTTTGAGTTATCCGGATTCCAGCCGGACCTTGTGGAGGCGGGTGGCCGGTTCAGGCTCCCTGCGGCTCCAGTAAGATCTTTCCATGTGCTCCCGAGACAAGCATATCGAAGGCGACCGCGGCCTGGGTTAGCGGTAAATGATCCGTGGTCAATTTGGATAATGGGAGCGAAGGCGCCAGTTCGGCAGCCGAGCGGAAATCTTCGAACGCGTAGACCCGCGATCCGGCCATTTGCAACTCCTTGAAGTTCACTGCTTGCAGGTTGACGAGCGCGGGTTTCTTGAAAACGCCCGCATTAACAACCGTTCCGCGCACGCGTACAAGATCCGTCATTTGCAGGGCGACGTCTGGGGACCCTGTGCATTCGAATAAGACGTCGGCGCCCTCGCCGTTGGTGACGCCAAGAATCGCAGCCACCAGGCCGGGGTCACGCGCGTCAAGTGCTTCGAAGCCCAATTCCCTCGCCAATTCGATGCGGCACGGCGCCACATCTGTAATCAGAAGTTTGCGCACACCACGTTCCCGGGCGACTAACGCCGTGACCAGCCCGATGGTACCAGCCCCCAGAATCAGGACCGTATCCTCGGGCTGAATTGGAATTCGCGAAAAGCTATGGATACCCACTGCCAGTGGTTCAATCATAGCTCCAACGTCGGAAGTTAGAGACTCGGATATCTTAATGAGGTTTCGCACTGGCAACTTGACGTATTCGGCCATGCCGCCATCACCATCGAACCCGTACAACTTCAGTTCCCGGCAGACGTGAGGGTTTCCATGGCGGCAGGCGAAACATCGCCCACAGGAAATGAGCGGATAGGCCGTCACACGATCCGAAACTCTGATTGAGGATTCTCCGATGCCCTTGATGTCAACGACCCGGCCGCAGAATTCGTGTCCCGGAGTCAGCGGAGGACGTGCCCTGGGATGTACGCCCTTGAAGATACTCAGGTCGGACGCGCAAATGCCGCATGCTTCCACCTCGACCAGGGCTTCCCCCTGGTTGAGAGTGGGAACGCTAACTTCTAAAACCTCGATTCGATTCGGCCCTAGATACCGTGCGCTTTGCATTTTATCCTTCCATCCCTTGGTTGGCGTTCATAACTCATTGGGCAGTGTAGCCGCCGTCCACAAACAAGAGCGACCCCGTAATGAAACTGGCAGCATCGCTCGCCATGAAGAGGAACACCTTGGCGATTTCCTCCGGGGACGCAATGCGTCCGATCGGGTGGCCCTTTCTGAGCATCTGCCAGAAGGCCTCCGGATCGCCGGATGCTTCCGCAGAGCGCTGGACTAGCGGCGTGTCCACCGTCCCTGGGCATATTGCGTTGACCCTGATGTTGTATGGCGCATATTCAATCGCCATCTGTCGGCTGACCTGATGAACCGCTCCCTTTGACGCCGCATAGGCGCCCTGTCCCACGAGGCCCACCTGCCCTGAAATCGAACCCGTATTGAGGATTACCCCACCTCCGCCCTTTATCATTCCAGGGATAATGTGGCGAGCAGCCCAGTAGATGGCTTTTACATTCGTGTTAAGGACCAAGTCCCATTCTTCGGGCGTGTGTTCGTGCAGCGGTTTGACAACGCTTGTGCCGGCATTGTTAATGAGCACATCAACCTTGCCAAAGTGCTGTAAAGCAATCTGGGTAAATTCGACCGCCGTCGCCTCTACCCCAACATCACCCATGACAAGTTGCAGGCGGTCTCCGTAAGAATCCTTAAGGTCGGATACCGACCGTGGGATCTTCCCCGGAAGGTCCACTCCGACAACCCCATCCGCGGCTGATTCGAGGAACAATCGGACGATTGCTAAGCCAATTCCGGAGGAGGCACCGGTGATTACGGAGGCCTTGCCTGCGAGGGATATGTTCATCGGATTTCCCCTTGTTCTAGGCTTAATAGCCCTGTTCAGGCCTGCAAATAACTGGCAGGCACGGAAACTCGGACCGCGATGTTTCGCTGCCAATTTGCCAGCGCTAATTCTAATGCGCGTTCAAGTTGAGACTAACAATCCAAGGCCAAGCCGTGAGACTGCGCAAGCGCTGCGGGTCTGCAGCGAGCCGGGGCAATCCCTGGTGCAACTGGCGGATGACGGCA
>JBEKLF010000341.1:0-9062 GCA_050010335.1 Terriglobia bacterium | reverse complement strand
CACGGCATGCCTCGCGACCCACCGCGCAAAACTCGGGGCCGAGCGGATCGCTACTCCTTCCTCGTGAGGAATTTTCATCCTCCGCTTCCTGCCGGTTTATCCCGGCGCTTTCTGAACCTTCACTTCTTGTGCATTTCTCCGACTGTTTCTGGATTTTCAGCAGCAGGTTCGCCAGGCGCATGAACTGGCGGAAGCACGAGTCCTCCTCGCGGCGCATCAACTCCGCGTGACGATGGGGCGCCGCCTGCGCCTCGTCCTGCTCGATGCGCGACAGGGGCTTTTCCTGCTCTTCGATCTGGGGGTCTAAGTCAGCATGAACGGTGTCCAACTCGATCCGCACCAGGATTCGCAGGGCCTCCCGCAGCTCATCGCGCTCGGCCCCCTCCGCCACCGGCGTTTGGGGCCAAGGGAGGGGGAAATCGTCGTCATCCATTTCCTCCATGTCACGCAAATACTGCTCTTCGGCCGCCTCCCCGGATGGCGCCGCACCGCCTCCCGGGCATGCCCCCTCGACCCGTTCGTCCTCCGGGCACACCTCCTCATCAAGGCGGGAAGTCGGAGCCTCTCTTCGCTCCCCGGGGAGGCCGGTGCCCGGGGGTGGCGCGGACGGCGTGCGCGCGGGCCGAGCGCCGCCCGGCCCGACGCCGGGAAGAGGGCCTTTGGGCTTGCGCAGTTGGTGCATCAGCAGGAGGATTTGTTTCCGCGCGCGCTCCACCTTCTCGCCGAAGCCCTCCTGGAAGATGCGGAAGTAACTGCGCGGCACGTAGAAGCGCGGGTGGGAGGAATATTCCTGCAACATCTCCAGCACACCCTCCCGGGGGGAGAGCCGGAAGCGGAGTTCCAGTGCCCTCTCCTTTCGCCGCTTCTCGTGCTCCTGGACTTTCCGCGGGCGGCGAGTTCGGCCGGGTCTTCGCCCAGGGCACACAGCGCCTCCTCCCGCTGCTGCGAGTAAAACCCGTGGCGCAAGTGCGCGGCGCGGCTGCGCTCCTTGCCCTCGGGAGTCGCCGCCCCGCGCGACTGCCGCCCGTTGCGCTGGTGCGTCGTCCTATTCTTATCGGTCATGGATGGCTTTTGGATGAGAGACATAAAGACCTCCTAAGGGCAGTGGACAGCGGCTAGTGGTTAGTGGTTAGTCATCGTTCAGCCTTGATCCCGCCGCGGCCTGCTTACTGTTCTCCGCCTAGCGGCAGTTACCAAATCCAGTATACCAGATGACTAGCTACTGTCAAGTAAATAATAGAGGCTACCACATAAATACCATAGCAAAAGACAAGACGTCTGAATCTGTGAACCCCCAGTGAAAACCCTATGGGCGGCGCCAGCGGAAAACAGCCACAAGCTGTTGACAATAAAGGTTAACGTCCGGAAGCCCCCCCGCCGACGACTCACGGCAAGCTCTTACCCAGATTTGGAGGTTCAGACAATTTCACTAGACATTTTCGCTGGCGAAACTGTCTGGGCCAATTCGCTAGTCAAAATCACTAGACATAGGGAAAGGCGAGGGGCGCCGCGGCGATCGTTAGGACCGGGGGCGCCTGCGCGGGAGCGCGGAGGCAAATTGCGGAGGCAGATTTCGGAGTGCGGGAGCTCGCTCCCGCTCTTTCTGCCGCTGACTCGTCAGCGGTAAGTGATTCGCCGCGACGAGTCGCGGCGAGGGAAAGCGCCGACGAGTCGCCGCACTCCAAAACTTCGGTTCGTATGCCAGGATGAGAGACGCAGGTTAGTGGCCGGGCAGATTTTCACGGGATCCAACGGGGCGCCTGGTGAGTGCAAAGCGTGACGGCTACCTAGCGGGAGTAGATCCGCACCCACTGCCCGCGCCTTTCCATCTCCGAAAGCAATCGCGGGTGATAGCGGGCCGCCAGGACCTCTGGCGCAACCTGCTGATGATAATCGAAATACCGGCCTTGCAAGCACAGCCAAAAGGGAAACCTCGCCACCCAATTGCCGGGGGGCTCCCACCTGCGGGAGTAGAGATAGAGGAGGTCAAACGAATCCGCCGGCGCGATGAGCTGAGCCGCGAGCGCCGCGAACTGCCCTGGGAGAAGCTGGAAAAGCAATATGTCTTCGAAGGGCTGGGCGGCAAGGTGACGCTCGCCGACCTCTTCGGCGAACGCCACCAGCTCGTCGTGTACCACTTCATGTTCGGCCCGGGATGGAAAGAGGGCTGCCCGAGCTGCTCGTATTTAGCCGATCACTTCGACGGCGCCGCCGTACACCTCGCGCATCGCGACGTCACGCTGGCGGTGGTTTCACGCGCGACACTGGCGGAAATCGAAACGTTCAAGAAACGCATGGGCTGGCGCTTCAAGTGGGTGTCGTCGTTCGGAAGCGATTTTAACTACGACTGTTATGTCTCGCTCACGAAAGACGATAAGGCCAAGGGCAAGGTATTCTACAACTACGAGTTGGGCGAATTCCCCAGCGAGGAGGCGCCGGGAGCCAGCGTGTTCTACAAGAACGAGGTCGGCGAAATCTTCCACACCTATTCCACCTACGCGCGCGGGCTTGATATTCTGGTGGGTACGTACAACTTTCTCGACCTGGCGCCGAAGGGCCGCGACGAAGGCGGCCTGGCCCATAAGATGGCATGGGTTCGCCACCACGATCGGTACAACGAAGGTTACTTTGTCGACGCGAGCCAACTCTACAAGGCACCGAAGAGCACCGATGCCGCGTGCTGCTCCGGCGAGGAACGCAAGTGAGCGCGTGGGGTGCGACGAGGATCAAGAAATAAAGCGCATTCCCGTTGATATCGAGGGTCGGTCGCGCTACTGGAGCCCCGCCTGCGCCAACATGCCGAGAAACTGATTGCGGGTGCGCATGTCAATCGATTCCGCGGCAAGCTTTCCGCTGCGATCGTAGATGAACGTTTTGGGGATGCCCATGACGTGGAACAGGGTATTCACTTGCCGGCCCGGGTCGAGCAGCACGGTATAGGAAATTCCCTTTTCAGCAATGAAGGGCTTAACTTTGCTTGCATCTTCATCGGAGATAGCGAGGACCACCAGTCCCTGCTTTCGAAACTGCTCGTACAGCGACTCGAGATCGGGCATTTCCTTGCGGCAAGGCGGGCACCAGGTGGCCCAGAAATTCACCAGCACGACCTTCCCTTGGAGGCTCTTCAAGCTCCACGGTTTGCCCTCAATGTCAGTAAGGGTAAAGTCCGCCTGCTGCCGGTCCAGGTCGTACGCCTCGAGTTCCGACATGGCCTTGCCGAACTGGGGTGAATCCACCGAGGCCTGTACGTGCTCGTATCGTACCAACTGAGCCAGTTCGAGGTACGGTTCGGCAGGCTCGCCACGCTCTTCCGGGGCCGGATGCTCCGTCAGCGCCGTGGCCAGCGTGGTTGCCACCTCCTGCAAGGCGTCGTGGCCAAAGTCACCTTCGGTGGAAAGGTTCGCCAAGCCATTGGCCAGCTCCAACTTGTGCTCGCCCGTCGGAAGCGCGCGAATGTCGAGGGCCAGTTGCTTGGTCACCCGCGCCCGCGTATCGTCGGGCAGAGAGCGCAGCCCATGCAAGGCCTGCACGATGGGCTTTTCCTGCTCACTCCAGGCGACCTGCTGACGCTGGGCGGGGAGCTTTGACGGAGCAATCACCAGGCCCGCCATGCATACACCCACCGCTCCTATTGTCCAAAAGACCATCCCACTGAAGTTTGCCGGAAAACCTTCTGTTCGCTGCCTCATCAATTCAAAATCTCCCGCGTGATTTTGCCCGGCAGGCTCCCCACCGTCCGCCCAGCCGAGCGAGGAGAGTATTCTACTACCCCGCGTCCCGGCGCGGCGCCAATGTAAATCCTTTACTCCTCTCTAAACATGCTTGAGAGGCCGGTGATTATTGAATTCATTTTCACCTTCGGGTAGAGTTAAGGTCATCCAGGCATCAAAGGCCGAAAAGCGCCGGGACCAGGAAGCGAAAAAATACGCGGACCTGGCGGGTGGCGTGCGAGGGGGCAGCGGGAAGATGGCGGCGATAACGGGGGTAGGGGGCGCCGTCACCGGAGCGGCATTGGGCGCTGCCTTTGCCCGGCGCATTGACGGGGACTGGGATTTCGTCCAGGAGAACGCCGCCGATGATTTCGCCCTCAAAAACACCCTGGCCATGACTTGACGCGGGCGGGACGCCCCCGCCAAGTCCCTAATTCTCCGAGAGGTGCAAATGCTGCTCCCCCTGACACCCGTGCGGTTGAAGCGGCACGCGGCGCAACTGTTTGGCCGCAAAGTCGGCGTCGTATGTGGCGACGATCGATTCACCTATCGCCAGTTCAACGAGCGCGCTGACCGGCTTTCTGCCGCGCTCTTGCGTCTGGGGGCGGGGAAGGGCGACCGCGTTGCCTACCTGAGTTTCAATTGCCATCGCCTGCTGGAAGCTTACTATGGGGTGCCGCAGATCGGCGCCATCCTGCTGGCCATGAACATCCGCCTGGCGCCAGAAGAGCTGACTTACATTTTGAATGACGCAGCCCCGCGTGTGCTCTGCTTCGATCCCGAATTCATTCCGCTGGTCGAAGCCCTGCGGCCGGCTGCGGCGTCGATTGAGCACTACATCTCCCTGCGCGATGTGAAGCCGACTTGGGCGCACAAGGAGTCCTATGACGAACTGCTCGCAGCCTGCGAGCCCGCGGATATCGATTACGGCGAGATTGACGAGAACTCCGTGGCCGAATTGTTTTACACCAGCGGCACGACGGCGTACCCCAAAGGGGTCATGCTCACACATCGCAACCTTTATATGCACGCCTTTTACACCGCCCTGGGAATGGGAGCATCCGATCGCGATGTGCATCTCTACACGGTGCCCCTCTTCCACGTCAACAGTTGGGGCGCGCCGCACATCTTCACCCTGTCAGGCGCGCGGCACGTGATGCTGCGGAAGTTCGATCCCCCTTCGGTCCTGGCGCTGGTCCAGGGCGAACGCGTCACGCGCCTGCACATGGTTCCCGCCATGGTCATCGCACTGCTGAACCATCCGGACTTTTCCCGATACGACTTAAGCAGCGTGCATGAAGTCATGATGGGGGGCGCTCCTACCAACATTGCCCTGGTCCGCGAGGTGGAAAAGAAGATCCCCAGTTGTACAGCAAAGGGCGGCTATGGGCTGACGGAAACTTCGCCCGTCATCACCATCGCCCACCTCAAGGAGCACCTCGCGGATGAATCTGAGGAGGAGAACCTCCGCCGTAAGGCGACAGCAGGCTACGCTTTTGCGGGCAGCGAAATTCGCGTGGTCGATCTCGATGGGCGCGACGTGGCTGCGGACGGTAAGCAGGTCGGCGAAGTCGTGGTGCGCGGCGACGTGGTGATGGAAGGCTATTGGCGCCAGCCGGAAGCCACCGCCGCCGCGATTCGCGACGGCTGGTTCCACACCGGGGACCTCGCCACACTCGATGAGGAAGGGTACATCCTCATTGTCGACCGGTCCAAGGACATGATTCTGAGCGGCGGCGAGAACGTGGCATCGGCGGAAATTGAGCGCGTACTTTATCAACACTCCGCCGTGTTGGAATGCGCAGTCATTGCCATTCCCGACGAGCAATGGGGGGAAGTCGCCAAAGCCGTTATCACCCTGAGGCCCGGCTGCGAAGCCGGCGAAGCTGAGATCATAGACCATTGCCGTAAGCACCTGGCGGGATTCAAGATTCCCAAATCGATCGAATTTGCCGATTCCCTGCCGAAAGGCGGAACGGGAAAAATCCTGAAGAAAGTCCTACGCGAAAAATATTGGGCGGGCCAGGAGCGGCGCGTCCATTGACCTGTTACAATCACGCCTTATGCCTTCTCCATCCGGCGCAGCGGGCCTTGTCATCAAAGAGGCGGAACCACTAAAGCCCTACACTACTTTCAAGATCGGTGGACCTGCGCGATATTTCGCCCACGCTGCTTCCCTGGAGGAATTTCGTGCCGTCATCGACTTTGCCGCCCAGCACAGGCTGCCGCTTTTCGTCCTCGGAGGCGGCAGCAACATCCTGGTGAGTGACCGCGGTTTCGACGGCGTGGCACTTCACCCCGATTGCCGTGGAGTCGAAATCCTTCATGAAGACGACGATGGGATGACCCTGGAAATATACGCCGGGGAGAAGTGGGATGACATCGTCCAACATGCGGTGGGGCGGGACATGTGGGGGATTGAAAACCTCTCGCACATTCCCGGTCAGGCGGGAGCGGCGTTGGTACAAAATATTGGTGCGTACGGCCAACAAGTGAGCGACGTCGTACAGTCGGCGCGGGTTATTGACATTTTGACCGGCATGCCCCGCGTTCTGAGCGCCGCCGATTGTGGGTTTGGCTACCGGCGCAGCATCTTCAACACGACCGCGCGGGGCCGACTTATCATTTTGGGCCTTACGCTCCGTCTCACCAAGCAAAGGCGTCCCCAGCTTGATTATCCCGACCTGCGGGCTTATTTTGCGGAACGCGGGACGAAGCAACCTTCGCTCAAGGAAATCCGCCAGGCGATCATTTCCATCCGCGACGCGAAGTTTCCCTTCCCGCGCGAGGAGCGAGGCGGCAATGCCGGCTCGTTTTTCAAGAATCTCTCCCTCTCGGAAGCTGAATACGCGGCGCTGCACGAAAAGGTCGAGCGCAACTTTTCGCCGCGAGAACTGGCGCGCCTCGAAGAGATGCGGATTCGCTTCCCTTCGCGAGACCAAATCAAGATTCCCACGGCTTTCTTGATTTCGATCTGCGGCCTCAAGGGGCATCGCATCGGCGGCGCTCAGGTGAATGGGACCCAGCCGCTGGTGCTGCTCAACCAGGGTGGCGCGACGGCCGAGGACGTGATCGCCCTGGCCCAGCACGTCAGGAAAACAGTGCGGGCGCAAACCGGCATGGCCCTCGCCATTGAGCCGGAACTCGTGGGTTTTGCCGAACAGGAATTGGCAGACATTCATAATCAGTAAGCAGTAGGCAGCAAACGAGCGGCGCCAGAAAGTCCGTCCATCGCCCGGCTGTCGCGCAGAGAAATCCACGCAAGGACAATACATAGTGGCAACTTATTTACTACCTCCCGACCTCAGCGCTATGCAATGCGCAAGCCACCTTTCTGCTCGTCACTCGTCACTTGTCACTTGTCACTTGCTCCCCCTGGCTTTTTGGTGGCCGCAGCCGCTCGCGCCCGCGCACAGTCTGGCAATCTCCGCGCTTCTCGCCACCTTGCCGCTGGCCGTGGTTCTGATTCTGATGGGCGGCCTGCGCAAAAGCGGAGCATTGTCTGCCGCGCTGGGCTTGGCGACCGCGTTCCTCCTTGCCATTTTTGTTTGGGGCATGCCGGTACCCTTGGCCGCGATAAGCGGGATGTATGGGTTTGTTTACGCACTTTGGCCAATCCTTTGGATCGTCTTTGCCGCGCTGTGGCTTTACAACCTCACCGTCGACACGGGCAATTTTGATTTGCTGCGCCGATGGATGAGCGAACACGCCTCCGGCGACCCCTGCGTCCAAGCCATCCTGGTGGCGTTTTGTTTCGGTGCCTTGCTCGAGGGCACGTCCGGATTTGGCTCTCCGGTTGCCGTGGCGGGCTTTCTGCTGCTCGGCTTGGGATTCACCGCGCGCCAGGCTGTTACGCTCGCCCTGATCGCCAACACGACCCCGGTGGCATTTGGCGGCCTCGGAATCCCCATCGTCGCGCTCGCCGGAGTGACCGGCCTCAACCTGATGAAGCTTTCCGCCATGGTGGGACGGCAACTCCCGTTCCTCTCCTTTATCTTGCCCGGCTACCTGGTGTGGGTCGTCGCCGGCGGCAAGGGATTGAAGAGGACTTGGCCGATTGCCCTTGCCGGCGGTGGGAGTTTCGCGCTGGCCCAATTTGCCTGTTCGAATTTCTGGGGGCCTTACGCGGTGGACGTCGTCGCCGCGATGTTTTCCACGGCGTGCGTAATTGGACTTCTGCGGGTCTGGAAGCCCACACGACCCGCCGGTGATGCAGGCCCGGCGAAAGCCGAAAGCCCCCGCCCGCCGGAAGCGCACCTGACGGTTGGTCAATCCTTCGCCGCCTGGACGCCCTGGGGAATGTTGGCGGCGGTGATGATTGCCTGGTCTTATTTCCATCTCTTCGCCCGCGGCCAGCAAACCCTGCTGGTCCCTCACCTACACAACGCCGTTTTCATTACGCTCTACAACAGACCCTATGCTGCCGCCTTCGCGTTTCAACCCCTGGCAGCCGGAACCGCCGGCCTCACGGCGATGCTGCTGAGCGCTCTGCTTCTGCGCGCCTCGCCGGGAGTGGTTGCCAGGGCCGGAGTGAAAACTCTGCGCCAGCTCCGTCTGCCCGCGCTGACCGTCGGGCTGATCGTTGCCCTGGCGTATCTTTACAACTACTCCGGAATGGCTTACACCCTGGGAGCGTTCCTGGCAGGGATGGGAAAACTCTTTCCCCTGGTCAGCGGATTCCTGGGCTGGATCGCTTGTTTCCTCAGCGGCAGCGATACTTCCAGCAATCTCCTGTTCGGAAACCTCCAGGTCGCCGCCGCGCATCAGATTGGAGTGAACCCCATCCTGCTGGCCGCTACCAATTCCTCCGGGGCAGTGACCGGAAAGATGATCTCTCCCCAGAATATCGCTGTTGGAGTGACCACGGTCGGCCTTGTGGGGCATGAGGGCGACGTGGTGCGGTCCACGCTCGGCCACAGCCTGCTGCTGGCCCTGCTGCTCAGCCTGATCGCCCTGGCACAAGCCTATTGGCTGGGATGGATGGTCCCGTGAGCGGGGTGTAGCGCGGACCTGTTCGGTAGGTCTGCGGCCTTTCCCGGCCAAAAGCGAGTGCAACGCCGACTGATTGTGTGGTTCCGCGGCTTTTCCCAGTCCATAGGGGGCATGTTGATTCCGCGCCCTCTGAAACACTGGCGCGAGTTGCCGTCATCCTCCCACTCAACGCCTTTCTCCTTCCTTTTCATCAACATCGTGGAGAGAAAACAATAACTCATTTGTTTTCATCAACATCATGGAGAGGCAAAAAGCAGACATTTTTTCTAGATGTGTTTTCAATAACTTAATGAAGTTTTTCCTTATTTCTTACCCCTTTTTTTTCCCCCTGACCCCTGCACCGTCGAATCAGCTAAATAT
>JBEKLF010000340.1:0-8179 GCA_050010335.1 Terriglobia bacterium | reverse complement strand
CAATCTCTTCGACGCCCACCAAACTTCTTTCAATCGCCCAACCCACCAAACTACAAGCCCTTGCCCTCCATCGTCCTCCAAGGCCTGCTACCCGCTCTGCTCCCCTATCGACGGATTGGGGGGGACCTACAGGATCATTGGCACGCTGGCGAACTCGGGCACGCACACCTTCGTCACTCCCGACGCGAATAGCAAAGATGCTTCGGACTGGGTTCTGGTGCTCGAGATGGTAGAAGGGTCACCCTAGCGGGCTGTATGGGAGGGGTGGGCGATCAGCGACCGGATCGAGTTTCCGCTCTGACGGACGTCACAAGAGGACAATGTGTCGCAAATATAGGTCGTCAGAGGGGCAGTTGCGGCCCTTGGGGTTCCCGTGAGAGGGATGAATGGCCCGTTCCGCGACATGCGGAAGCACTTGGCAATGCAAACCCGAAACTCACACGATACGGCCGATTGCATTCGCTAACGTTCAAGGGTATGTTATCGGTCCGGCACAAAGTCGATGATGGGAATTCGGAATACGGGTCGTTGGGCGAAGTAAAGCGAGCAAAAGCCGCTTGCTCGCCGACCTCTGGCCACGAGGCTCGGTATGCGGGCAGCGGCCCGGGATGGGAAGGCGCCAGCCAAGATTATGGACGAGAAAAGGAACACCGAGCGAATTCTCCTCACGATTCCGATCCGCGTTACGGCGTTTGGCGGGAGCGAAGGGGGATTTTCGGAAGAGACCTACACGGTAGAAATCAACCGGGACGGAGCCCGCATTGCGCTCAAGCATCGGGTCGAGCCGGGCGACACCATCCGAATTGTCAACCTGGAGAACCTGCGCGAAGCCGATTTCCGCGTCGTGGGACCATGCCGTTTGGAGGAGAATGGGATCGGCGATTGGGGCGTGGTCTGCCTGGATGTGGACCGCAGCCTTTGGGATATTCAGTTCTCACCGCCTCTTAAAGCCCACGCCAACGAGGCAGGAGCCTTGCTGAAATGCGGGGATTGCGGCGCGCAAAGTTTCTGTAATCTTCGCGATTGGGAGGTCCAGATTCTTGAGTCGGGATCATTGCAGCGGTTTTGCGAGAAGTGCGGCGCGCCGACCAACTGGCAGCACGCTGACAGCCATCCCGGCGTAGAAGCCGGGCGTCCACCCGAACCGCCCCCGAAGCCGGAGGCGGCGGCGCCGAAACAGCCGCCGGGAACGTGGGCTCACAAACGCGCCTTTAAGCGGCTCGCAATGAAACTCCCCATTCTGGTTCGCGATCAAAAAGGCGGGAAAGAGCTTTCAAAAACCGAGTGCCTGTCCAAAGGTGGGTTGGCGGTCAGTTTGGGATTGAAACTGGAAGTCGGAGATATCGTCGCGGTTTACTGCCCCTATTGTGAAGGGGGACAGAACTTCGAGCAGAAGGCCGAAGTTCGTAGTTGCCTAACATTCTTCCAGGGAGAGCGATGGATTTACGGCCTGTCCTACATGGTGGCGGAGAAAGCGTAGCGAAGACCTTTATTCCAAGGTCCGCAGTCTTCACCGGCTTGTCCGATGGCAATAAGAAGATTTGAAATTATGTTCGCACCCTTAGCGATTATCCGAACCTCATCCCACCCACCAGCAAATCCCTATCCTCGGTGACCACCTGAAAGACGGACCCCGCGCACATGATGGACCTCTCCGCAGGTGGTGCTATCCGGCAAGTGATGGCCTTGAGCCCCGGGAGGCGAATCCGTTCTCAGGTGCTGGTTGCACCATGGGAGAGGGAGTAAATCCGCAATTTCGCGAAAGTGAATTCCACGTGATTTCGGGCGGAGGACACTGCGCAAAGTGGATAAAGGGCAGATGCTCAGAAATGCCCAACCCTCCCAGAAGGGCATAAACTGATAAGCCATTTCCTATGAATGCTTTGGGATATATACGGGTCTTTGAGCATGGCGGCGGGCCGGGAGATCCGGGCTACCCTCTTCATGGGAAAGCACTTGGGTCGTTCAATCGCGTTTGGCTGGGGGGGGTGCCCGGATAAACGACCTATTCTCAAAACTTTGTGGGACATTCTGTCCGAGCGTGTCGGTAGGGGCATAAATTAATGAAGATAAGCCTTGCAACCGGCCGAATTGGTCAGTAGCCTTGTAGGGTTTGACTGGCGAGCCACGCTGGTTCATCCGGCATCAAATATACTAGGGAGCGGTCATGGCTAGGCCAAAAGGTGTGGTAATTAAAGGTATTCGATTCCGTCCCGGAGAAGTGGACTGGGAGGATGCACATAGCACAACGCGCGGGAAGCTCCCCGACTTTGACGCCATGCGCGAGGGCAACACCTTCGTGGGCTCCAAGATCACTTCCGCCGGCCTCTTGGCCAAAATCGGGAAATACCTTTTGATCATCACGGAAAAGGATGAGGCGCTGGAAGAATTTGACTTCACCCTGATTCCCCTCCACGCCAAGATTCAAATCCGGTACCATTAGGGCGGCGGAACAAGTCTAACAAGTTGAAAGTAGTTGAAGAGTTGAAGAAGTTGAAAGAACCAGCCCCTCGGTCCTCGGAGTTCTTCGACTCTTCAACTTTTCAACCCTTCAACTTTTCAACCCTTCAACTTTTCAACTCTTCGACTCTTCAACCCTATGACTTTTCGACTTTTCGACTCTTCAACTCTTTAACTCGCTGACTTCTTAGACTCGCCTCAGAAGGTAGACCCATGACCAACAATCAAGACAGCAAATCGGTGCTCCTTCAGGTGATCCACGACGGCATGGGCTCGGCCGACCCGGAATTGCAACACACCTTGCTGCGGAACTATTTGCTCCTCTTACAAGAGAATGGCACGTTGCCGGGTGCGATCTGTTTTTACACTTCCGGGGTCAAGATGGCCGCCGAGGGCTCGCCGGTGCTGGACGTCTTGCAGTCGCTGGAGGCGCGAGGCGTTCGCTTGATTGTGTGCAAAACGTGCTTGGACCACTACGGATTGCTCGAAAAGGTTCGCGTGGGAATCGTCGGCGGCATGGGAGATATCATCGCCGCCCAGTGGTTGGCAGACAAAGTCATTTCGCTGTGACCCAGGCCGCGAGTTTGAACCTAAATGAAGGTCTAGCAAGTCAAAGAAGTCGAAGAAGTTGAAAAGTAGCAAGGGGTCGTTGCCCGTCCGCGGTGGCTAGGGATGAACGGACAAATTGTCTGCGCGAGGGGGAGAGCCACGCTTCGCCAAGGCCAGCTTTGCCTCACGGAGTCCCAGCCGCTTCTAATGCCCGCCGACCCAGCCATTGCGGACCGTATCGCCCCTGCTGCGGTTAAGTGGCATAATCGCTCCACCCTGTACGCACAACACATTGAGCACATCCGACAGCCTTAAAGGTCGGTGTGGTTGAATTAGCTCCAGGTGAAAATCGTTTAACCACCCCGCGTTCTGGCGAGATGGGTTTATAATGGGTGCCGATTTCGCGGGCAAAAAAGAAACTCCAATTCACCTGTTCAGGATCTTCAGGCTGCTATGGATCAACCCTCCGCTCAAGCGCCAGTGCGCGAAGCAGCAGCCCCCCATTTGCGGCGAGTTCTCTCGGTGTGGGATTTGGTTTTCTACGGCATTGTCCTGACGCAGCCCATAGCTTCGGTACCGTTGTTTGGAGTTGCCCAAAAACTCTCGAACGGCCACTACGTAACCACCCTCCTGCTCGCGATGCTCCCCATGATGATCACCGCCATTAGTTATGGCCGAATGGCGGCGATTTACCCTGCGGCGGGCTCCGCGTACACCTACGTGGGGAAGGGGCTGAACGCTTATCTGGGGTTTCTGGTAGGCTGGGCGATGCTTCTTAACTACGTCTTAAACCCGCTCGTCAACGGCATCTGGGTTGCCATCGTCATCCATGCACGCTATCTGCCTCAGATTCCTTTTGTGGTGGGGATGTTTCTGGTAGTGGCCGTCATGGTCGCTCCCAATTTGCGCGGGATCAAGACTTCGGCGCTCTCCGACAAGATTCTGCTGGCGGCCATGAGCTCGGTGACGGTGGTTTTCATTTTGCTGGCGATCCGGTTCCTGTTTCATGGCCAGGGTTGGGGCGGCCTCTTCGCGACCGAACCTTTCTACAATCCCAAGACTTTCACTGCCCACACGGTATGGACGGCGACTTCCTATTCGGTGCTGACCTACATCGGTTTCGAAGGTGTCACCACCCTCGCTGAGGATACCGAGAATCCGAAGCGCAACGTCCTGCTCGCGATCGTGCTGGTTTGCCTGTTCACCGGTGTATTCGGTGGATTCCTGGCGTATCTGGGCCAGCGTGTTTGGCCTGATTGGCGCACGCTACCGAACGTGGAAACGGCTTTCATGGACGTTTGCGGTCGAGTGGGGGGGCCATCCCTGTTTCACGCCATGGGCTTCACGATCCTGCTGGCAGATATCGGCGGCGGCCTTGCCGGCATTCTGGGTGCAGCGCGGTTGCTCTTTGGCATGGGCCGGGACAACGTGCTGCCGCGAAGAATCTTCGCCCACCTCAGCCCGGGCTCGAGCACTCCGACCTACAACATCCTGATTGTTGGAACGATTGTTTTTGTCGGAGCCATTGCCCTTCAGCACGTCGGCAACGCCTTCGAGCATGCGGGCGAATTGCTGAACTTTGGGGCCTTTTTCGCCTTCATGAACGTGAACCTGGCGGCCTTTTGGCAATTCGCCTTCGTCCGGCCCCACAAGAGCAAAGCACGCACGATTGTCGATTCCTCGCTGTCGCTTTTCGGAGCCGTTTTCTGCGGCATCATGTGGTGGAATCTGGATAGCGTCGCCAGAGTCGTGGGAGGCATCTGGTTTCTCATAGGGATTATTTATTTGGCGATGACCACGCGCGGATTCACCGTGCGCCCTCGCATGATCGGTTTCGGGGAGCAGGAGTAGCGCAGCCGTCGGCCGCAACCGAAGAAGGATTTCACCAAGCTTGTCCAAAGTACACCCTGGCCAGCGGTTGATGACCTGCGGCTTCGCCGCTTGCTGTCATGAAAGTAGCCGGAGGTTTTGTTGAAAATGCAATACTTAGCTCCATCACGGCTATTTTCATCCAACGTGGCGAGCCGAAGGCTCATGGGCGTCTCTCTGCGGAAAGGCTCCGAAGCTGTGAATCTATTCAAAAAACCTAATTTTTCGACCTGTAAGCTTCTGATAACACGTTGGCCGAAAATGGGGAAATCAATAAATTCACACCTTCTCCGCCTTTCCGTTGCGGGACGCCACCGATAAACCTGCTCCGCGTTGCCTGCCCCGATGAATCGGGGCAGGCGGGGGAAGAAAATGAGTGCGGTTGGCCGGAGGGGCCCCTTAGCACTCCCCAGTAGCGCAATCTCTTCGTTTGGGCGACCTTCCGTCCAGGGCGGGTCTAACTTGCTCTCGGAATTGCCAGCGCCGCCGCGCTGCCACCTCCACGGGTAGGCCGTATACGGCCAAGTGGCGAGAGGCGCAGATCCAAACATCTCAGAACCCCGTTATCTGGGGAGCAAATGCGCCAACAGGGACGTTGATGATCCTCAGCACTTGTCTAGGTACGTGGCTTCTCATAGATTGGGTCCCCGCTGCCCTCTTCGGTGGGTGTGGCTGGATGGCGGCTGGAGCAGTAGCCTATCGCGGACAGACGCTTGGCAGCGTTACTATTGATTAGTCGCTAGGGTTACCGAGTTCGAGCTGTGCGTGCAGGTCCCCCTGCTCACCTCGGGCTCGCAAGGTTTCCAGGGATTCGGCGACCTTAGCATCTAGAGTAGCAACGCCGACCTTGTCGGGGTGGAGATCTCCAGAAGCCGGAGCCGACGGTCGGATATGGCCCCCGGTGTAGATGACCCAAACCGCCAACGCATTGAACGCCAGAGCCGCAACGCCGATTCCCAAGGCGGCCCACAACGAAGCGAGCCGGCCCCCACGGCTTTTGTGTTCTTCGATCGACGAACCTTGAATTGCCTTCGCGTACTTCATCGTGAACAACAGGATCATCGCGTTTAATATCAGCGCCGCTTGTCCCCAAGACAAGAATGAGACGAAAAGCATCACGAGACCCGTCGCGACGAGTCCAACCAGGATGGTGAACGCCGCGACCGTAGCGCCCTCGCCCAGCCGGAGATAGTTGATGGCTATGAGGATCGAACCCCCCAGAGGCTGGCCGAAAAAGGTGGCCACCCAAACCGCCCGATGGTCAAACAGCGTATAGGCCGGCGTGGGAGCGTAGGCATGGCTCGATGGCGCGTCGAGCCCTTTCTGGCCCGCCGATTCGGCAGTGAAAGCGTATCCACAGTCGCAGAACATGGCACCCGGCGGATTAATCTGCTTGCATTTTGGACATTCCATCATCTCTTCTCCACCTTCATCGCTATCCCTACCGCGTTGGCTAGTACTTCGTATTCTTGACGCTGGTGGGTCAATATACACCTAACCGCCGGCCTCAACCGAAGAAGCGAAGATAATGGAGGGCTGTGGGTCGACTGGTGACGTCTGCCACATAGGTTTTGAGCCCGCCGCGATCCAAATACAGTCGCCAAAGGTGGCAGTCTTCTGGCCGCAGACTAGTAAATTCCGGCCTGGGATTCTTTATCATATGGGGCACTAACTAACAAATCTGAGGGCCGAACTCCGCCGTTGGAATGTGCGGTTTGTCCGCTAGAATACGTGTCGACCTCAGGGGCGCGAGTCTGCGCTGCACTTGTTCTAACGGCCACAACTTCCGTGGACAACGAGGTAGATGGCGAGCGCGATCATTAAAAACACACATAGTCCTACCAAGATCTCCTTACCACCCCTCCTTGTGGTCCTGTCTCTAACGGCCGTGTCTTGAGGGCATTTGTGATTTTTCTATGCCTCGGAGTAGTCGTGGTGGTCAGCACCCGTAGGAACATATACCGGCTGGCCGCATTTGTCGCACTCTTCACTGCTTTTTGACATGACAATCCCAACGTGTTTATGACCGCTCAGGGGCGAACGACCCTAGACCGATCCTGATCGAGTCAGAGCTGCCCCCGCGCCTGCTGGTGAGTCCTTCGCGCGACTCGTCCGCGCGACCATATGACGGCGTAGGGTTTAGTCATGCCGATTCCCGTTGATAAACTGACCTCCCACCGGTGATTTTCAGGTGGTTGATAGCCCCGCGAGCGGATTCGGACTGAAAAGTCGCCATCCCGTCTAGTAAGTGCCGTTCACTTTGCAACGCGGGGCGCTATTCACTGAAATGCAATCCATTAGTCCCCGAAGTCCCCTTCGGGTAAACCGCCGCGCAGACCCCCTCCAACCCAAGTTGGTCGTTGACAGCGTTTCGGAGTTTCTGCTTGCAGCCCAAATATCGTTCGGTCGTCTCAACTGAGGCGTGACCCAGGAGAAACTGAATCTGTTCCAACTCTCCTCCCGCGAGATGGCACAGGCGAGCGCAGGTCCGGCGCAAGTCATGTGGAGCGAGGCCTTGGATTCCTGCGCGCAGAGCAGCACGTCTGACGACGTGCCAGATTGCTTTGGGCGAGATTCCTTCACCCCATACAACCCCATTCTTGTTCACGCGACGGAAAATGTTTCCGCCTGTGATGTCCGCGTTAGCGGTCCAATCATCGAGGGCTGTTTTTACCCATCCTGGCACGGGCACCGTCCGAATGTGCTTGCCCTTTCCAATCAGGTCCGCGAACACCCAGTGATCTTCCCGAATCTGTAGGTCTTGCACGCTTAAAGCAACAAGCTCTGCCCGCCGGAGTCCACACCCCAGCAGCACGGAGAGAATTGCCCGGTCGCGTTTGCCACGCAAGGTGGCCGAGCCCGAATTCAGGAGCAGCGTTCTGCCCTGCTCCGCAGTGAGCCAATTTCCAATCCGCACCCCCAAGCGTTTGGCTCCCTTTACCCTCCGAATCCCGGCCGCAAGTTCCGGACTCAAGAGTCCGGTATCTGCCGCCTCGTAGGCGAGACGGCGCACTGCAGCGAGGCGAACGTTGATGGTCGAGGGAGCGAGATTCCTCTGCTCCAGATGTATTCGAAATCGAAGCACAACCGGGCGATTGAAGGCAAGGCGCGGTTCTGAGCAGTACCATGCAATAAACTCGTCGATGGCGTGAGCGTAGGATTCTTGAGAAGTCTTGGCGGGAAGTGAGTTGAGAACAGCCGTCTTCGACTGTTCTAGATCAGGAATCCGAAGAACGGTTCTCGTGCAACGGGTCTTCCCCTTTTTTGTTTTTCGTCCTGGCATACCGGCGGCCTCCTTCGC
>JBEKLF010000339.1:0-8250 GCA_050010335.1 Terriglobia bacterium | reverse complement strand
CGTCGATTGTGGCCGCAATGATTGCGTTTCCCGTGGGTTCTTGAAGGCATGGGGTGGAGTGGTAATCTGCGGGCGTGTCAAACGTCCACCGCCTGCGCCTCACCGACCGCATCTTCTTTGTCAGTATTGGGATCGCTTTGTGCGCGACGAGAAAGAATTCAATGAGCGTCTGGAGTACATCCACCTAAATCCCGTGAAGAAAGGGCTGGTGAAGCGGCGGGAGGATTGGCGGTGGTCGAGTTACAACAATTTTGCTTCGGACAAGGCAACGGTGACGGCGTGTCCCATCCAGATTGATTACGTGCGATTGCCCTTGGGGTATCGCGCATGAGAAAAGCCCACGGTCAGAAAAGCGCTGACCGTGGCTACCCGCTGATGCAGGCTGCACAAACGTGAAACCGGAGGTCTGCACCACCTTGCGTGCTCATGCGTACACGGGGGATCCGTGTGAAGAAACGAAAACTGTTGACGGCGAGTGAAGCCAGGGTCGATTCCATACTGAGGCGTCGTCTGTGGGCATTGGGGTATCGGATTCAGGCTAAGGTGCGTTTGAGCGACGTGATCGACAAGGAGCCAGATGAGTGGCTCGACGAGACCGAGTTCCAATACCTGTCGAAAGCTCACTTCGATTTTCTGGTGGTTAACGACGCCGCAGACCCGATCGTAGTAGTGGAGTTCGATGGGCAACACCACGTTGATCCAGAGCAAGTTGTAAGGGACGTTCTAAAGAACCGACTCTGCATGAAAGCCGATGTGCCGCTATTGAGGATCCGGGCGCCAGAGATGGCCGAACACGACGAGACCACGGTACTCGAGCACATGCTTCAACGGTTTGTTGCCTGGCACCGTGAGAAGGACCGCATAAAAAAGAGGCGTGAAGAATGGGCTGCCTTTCTTGACCCAAACCGACCTGAACAGACTGACTTTAGTGCGATTCCGAGGATTGAATTTAACGAGCGGCATCCGTTCCGGGCTACGGTGAGGATCAAGTCCCGGCTTCTCCGCTGCCATGGTATTGCGGATATATCCACACCGCCCGCGCTTAGAGCAAATGCAAGCATGATATGCGATGTTAACTACGCCGGGTCGGGCCCGGACGAGAACAGCGAGGAGTTTTTCAGAGTCACCATGCGCGCCTCCGTGAAAAGGCTAGGCAGTGAGGACAAGGTCTTGTTTTCGACAGAAAGGTGGGCATCTATCCGCTCGTGGCTTCCCACGAACCTGCTCGTACCCAGAACGGTGTCGATTTCGGAGTCCTCAACGGTCGAGGAGCTGCAAGAAGCGGAGCAGCTGTTGCGGTGGCGGTTCGAGAATATGTATTTTCCCTCGCTGCCTGGCATCAGCGCTCATGACATTGCGGAGGACCTGGCAGAGTACCTTGCACTTAGTGCGGTCGAAAAGTGGGCGGGGGATCGCCACCAAACGGTAAATAGTGGTCCTGCCTCCGCAGGCGGCTCGCGTTAGTCGGTAGGGGGTAGCCACGGTCAGCGTTTTTCTGACCGTGGGCTTTTCTCATGCCCGATACGCCAGCGGCAAGCGAAGGTCGTTAATTTGAATGAGGCACGCCGAACGGCGGTCATAGACCGCCGCTACAGTCAAAGCGAAATTGTTGTAACTCGACCCTCGCCGGAAGAACCCACGGTCAGAAGTGCGTTGACCGTGGCTACCCCTACTCGCTCGCCCAACACGTCACAAAGCTCAATAAAATGCATTTGGGCGCCTGCACGCTCCGTGAGGCCCGCGTTGCGCCATTTGTTGACAAAATCAGGTAAGGTTAGCGTTGGCATCTGAGTAGCAGCAAGACTGTAGCATATTGCTTAAGGCTGTTGAACACTTCTCCCAGAATTCCAACGCGAAAGCCTTCGTTTCGGCCTCTGTCGACGTACATGTGTGTTATCGGCGGGCGCTCAAAAGTTGATGAATATATTTTAATGTCGGGTGCTGGGGGGCTGGCCAGACCCCTGTTCCTTCGCGTTCTGCGGTTTCCCGAAAGGACTTGTGGAAGGAGACGACTTCCCCGAAGGCAAGTGAGGATCACCTGGTCCGTGCTACACCCGCTTCGGTTGGGGAGTCTCTGAGGGTGGTTCTTGCTGGGGGCCGGCGGGCAGGGTGATTCGGAAGGTCGTTCCGCGGTTGACTTCGCTGGTGAAATCGATGGTGCCGCTGTGGAGTTGCACCACGCGAAACGCCATGGCGAGCCCGATTCCGGTGCCGCCGGGTTTGGTGGTATAGAAAAGCGAAAAGATTCTTTTCTGGGCCTCGGGGGGAATGCCCACGCCGGAATCGCGAACTTCCATTTCCACGGCTTTGGGGATGGCACGCGGGGTTATGGTCAGTTCGCCGCCTTGGGGCATGGCCTGGCATCCATTCAACACCAGGTTCAGCAGCGCTTGCTTCATGAGATCGCGGTCGACGCGCACGGGCGGCGTCGCGGCGTTGCCTGCAAAGACCAGCCGGACCTTATTCTTCCGCGCCTGCGGCTCGGCCAGGGCAAAGACCTCGCGCACCAGGGGTGCCAGCTCCGTATCGACGGGATGAATCTCCACCGGCCGGGTGAAATCCAAAAAGGTTTTGACCACGCGATCGAGGCGGCGAATTTCTTCCGCCAGGATATCCACCTGCGGCTTCACCCTATCACCGTCTTCGCCTAAGCGCGCCTTTAGCACTTCCAGTTGCAGCACCATGGCGTTCAGCGGATTCTTGACTTCGTGGGCGACGCCTGACATCAGCCGTCCGATGGCAGCGAGTTTGGTGGTGGTGTCAATCTGGTCCTGAATCTCCGCCCGCGAGCCCGTGTCGCGCAAGGTGATGAGGCAACCCACCCGCTGAGCGCCCACCCCCACAAACTGCGCGTTCACGGCGAGACGAGTGCTGTGCTTGCCGGGCAGTTCAAGGGTTTTCCAGAGCAGCGACTGGCGCGTCTGGAAAGCCTCGCGCAGCAGTTGGTGCAGGGGTGTGGCCTGGGAGAAAACTTCCATGGCCGGGCGATAAGCCGTGGTTTGAATGCCCGCGCCGAGAAACCGCACCGCCGCCGGCGACGCCAGCACCAACCGGTCCTGCTGGTCAAAGAGCAGCAGGCCATCGCTGAGGTTACTGAAGACGTTGTCGAGATTTTCCTGGAGGCGGACGAAGGCGGCCTTTTCCCCACGGATCTGCTCACCGAGGAGATGGAGTTTCGAGGAAAGGATGCCCCACTCGTCGCGCCGCTTGAGCGTTACGGGCCGGGAGAACTCGCCCCGCGCAAGCAGATCGACGCTCTGCGAGATTTTTTCCAGCGGCCGCAGCACACGATAAGAAACCACGCCGGCTGAAAGGGTGGCGAATACGATGGCCACCAGGGACAAAACCAATGCGGCGCGAAGGTTCTGCGAGATTTCATCGCGGAGCAACACCGTGGAGACGCCGACCCGCACATCCAGTGGCTCGGCGCCGAGGGCAAGCGGCAGGGTGACTTCATAGACGCGTGGGGGGCCGTAGACGGCGCTGAGTTGGCGCAGCATCCCCGCACTTACGAGTTGCGAATAGCGTGGAACGGGGGTGAGATGATGACCGACCTCTTCGGAACCGCTGTGAACCAAGGCGACGAGGTTCGTGTCGGTGATGGCGACGTAGTCGACAAAAAGGGAATACGCCATGGCCGATTCCATCTGCGACTTCAAGCCGAGGTCAGTCGAAAGGTGCGATTGAACGAAGCTGCGTAGCGCCCGGGTGTCTTGCGGATTCTCGCCCTCCGGCATGTGGCTTCCGGCCAGCGCCGCGCCTGCTTGGTGGGAGACCTCGTTGGCGACATATTCGCCCTTGGTCTGAACTTCCAGAAGGGCTTGGCGGGTAAGGTCCGAGATGTAAACCGTGGAGGTGACCACCACCACCAGCAGAACCAGCAGGGTGATCAGCGCGGTGAGCTTAGCTTTGAGGCTCAACCTCATACTCTTTCAACTTGTTGTGCAGGGTTTTTAAACTGATTCCCAGCATTTCGGCGGCGCGCGTCTTGTTGTTTTCGGTGAAGGCCAGGGTTTCATGAATCAGGCGGCGCTCGGCTTCCGCCACGGTCATTCCCGGCCGCAGGCGCAAGCCGTCGCTCGCACCTGCCACCACCGTCCGGCCGAAGTCGAGGCCCAGGTTTTCCTTTTCCAGGATTTCACCGGAGCAAGTCACGAGGGCCCGTTCGAGGGCATTGCGGAGTTCGCGCACGTTGCCCGGCCACGTATACTTTCGCAAGCTCTCGAGCGCTTCGGGGGAAATAGCTTTCACGGAGCGACCGTGTTTGCGGTTCAGGTTTTCCAGCAGGGCCGCCGCCAAATCCGGGAGGTCGTCCAAATGCTCCCGCAAGGGGGGCATGGCGACATGCACCACATTGAGGCGGAAGTACAAATCGCTGCGGAGTTGCCCGTGGGCGATGGCCTCCTCCGGGACCTTGTTGGTGGCTGCCAGCACTCGCACGTCTACGGAGATTTCCGACTTGCTTCCCAGGCGGCGTACTTTCGAGTCTTCCAGCACCCGCAGCAGCTTGGCCTGCGTCCCGGGCGGCATCTCGCCAATTTCGTCGAGAAGCAAGGTGCCGCCATCGGCCAGCTCGAAGCAGCCGATGCGCCGGTCCACCGCCCCCGTGAATGAGCCCTTCTCGTGACCGAATATTTCACTTTCCATCAAGGACTCGGGTATGGCTGCGCAATTCACGGCCACAAAGGGTTTGGCCTGGCGGGGGCTGAGTTCGTGCAGGGTGCGCGCCGCCAACTCCTTCCCCGTGCCGCTTTCGCCGGTAATCAAGACGGACGCGCTGGAGGGCGCCACCATGCCAATCAGGCGCATGACTTCCTGCATTTTGGCGGAGCGGCCCACCAGGCTTCCCAGCACTCCCAGATCCCGCAAGCGGCGATGCGCAACCTCCAACTGCCGGTCGCTTTCCTGGCGCTCCATGCAATTGCGCAATTCCACCTGGAGCCGCTTGGGATCGACGGGCTTTTCCAGAAAGTTGTAGGCACCCAACTTGGTGGCCTCGACCGCTTCCTCAAGGGTGCCTTGGCCCGTCAGCATGATGAACCGCAGACCGGGACGCGAGTCGTGGAGTTGGCGCAGCAGATCCATGCCGGTTACCTGCGGCATGCGGAGATCGGAAATGACCACGGTAGGATAGAAAGCCGCAATCTTCTCCAGAGCTTCGGCCCCGTCTGCGGCGGTCTCGGTTTCGTAGCCCCAGGCGCTCAGCAGGTCAGACAAACCTTGCCGGGCGTAAGGGTCGTCTTCCACCACCAGAATTTTTCCCAGCTTCGCCACGCCATGATCCTCCCGTCCCTAGTATATTACACCGCTTCGGCGCCCTCCTTCCGGCTCATGACAATCCACCTTAATCGGACGGTAATTCTACCGTTGAGGACATTATAGGTGCTACTGAACGTTTTGACATTATTTTAAGTTGACTGTATACTGCCGGATTACTAGGCGTGCCCTCGCATTGGGTGAAGGCCATGTCCACCGTTGGGCCTTCATCTCGCCGCCATGACCAGAAAGGTGTTGCTCCTCGAAATTGATCCGCCTTCTCAGGACCAGTGTGCACGCATTCTCCGCGACTGCGCATGCGAGCCATGTGCGGCGAATTCCGCCTCCGGAGCATTGGCGCTTCTGGGGAGCAGGAAATTCGACGTCATTCTGCTGGATTTCCGCCTGGCCAGCCAGGGAGGACGCGATCTGCCCACCGCCGCCCAGCACGCGCAACCGGGAATCAAGATCATCCTCATGGTGGAGGGGATTGGCAATCCCCCACCCCAACAGCCCTTGCGATTGCACGGGTACCCGCTGCTTACCAAGCCGCTGAAAATAGAAGATCTGGCGCGGGCGTTGGAGGCCCCGCCGGAAGCGGCCACACCGCCCGGACCTGATACCACCACTTCGGCCTTGGCACCCGCGGAGTTTGGAGGCCTTGTCGGGGTTTCCGAGAGGATGAAGAGGATTTACCGGCTGGTTTCCAAGGTGGCCTTGCAGCGGCACCCGGTTTTGATCATGGGCGAAAGCGGCACGGGCAAAGAGTTGGTAGCCAGGGCCATCCACACGCACGGCCCCTGGCGCGATCAGCCCTTCGTCCCCGTTGATTGCGGTGCCCTGCCGCCTACCCTGATTGAAAGCGAGCTGTTCGGGCACGTCAAAGGCGCATTCACCGGGGCCAACGTGGCGCGAAAGGGCTTGCTGGCGGCGGCGGGCTCGGGGACCGTCTTCCTGGATGAAATCGGCGAGCTCCCCATCGAACTGCAATCGCGGCTGCTGCGCGTGCTCCAGGAGCATGAAATCCGGCCGTTGGGCAGCAACGAACGTACTCGATTCGAGGCACGGATCATCGCCGCCACCAACCAGGACTTGGAAGAGGGAATAAAGCGCGGCAGCTTTCGCAAGGATTTATTCTTCCGCCTCAACGTGGTCACCATCAAGATGCCCTCGCTCCGAGATCGAAAGGAAGATATCCCGGAGCTGATCCGGCATTTCCTCGAGCGCTTCGGAAACGAGAAACCGGGAACACAGGTATCTGACGAGGCCCTGGGGCGATTGATGAGTTATGACTGGCCCGGCAACGTCCGCGAGCTCGAAAACTGCATCCAACGCGCGCTTTCGCTGGGTTCGGGAACATTTATTCAAATGCAGGATCTGCCGTCCACGATGCTCTATCACCTCGCTCGCAAGTCGTCTTCCCGGCAGGATCTGGGCACCCTGCAAGCGCTCGAACAGCAGGCCATCCGGCACGCCCTCAAGGCCACGGGCGGGGATCGAGTTCGCGCCGCAAAACTCCTGGGTATCGGCAAAACAACAATCTACCGCAAGCTTAAAGAGTACGGCATTGATGTGAACCCGCCAGAAGCGTAAGCCGCGGAGTCTACAGTTCCCAGTTTTGAGTAGTCACCAGTAACATTTCCTCTGCCCTCCCCGAAGCGAAGAAATATCATCAGCCGTGAGTGAAACCTCCGGACCAAGACGAAAATGAAAGGAATCTTTTTGACCCTGGCGGGTCGAACAGTTCCATCCCTCATGTAGGGCGCTATTCAGCCCTCAAGGTAGCCGCCGGATCAATCCGCGCGGCACGCCACGCAGGCACCCCGCAAGCGATTGCCGATACCCCCACCAGCAGTGCGATAACCCCGGCATACGTAGCAGGGTCAAACCGTGATACGCCAAATAGCCACGTGGTGATGGCTCGGGTTGCGGCAACCCCTCCGCACAGACCGATCGCAACGCCGAGCCATGTGATCATCATCCCTTGTCGAAGCACGAGAGCGAGGATGTTTGAGCGTGAGGCGCCGAGCGCAGACCGTATCCCAATTTCATGGATTCGCTCGTTAACGCTCCCAGAGAGAACACCATAGATGCCAGCGGCTGCAAGCGCCAGCGCCGCTCGGCCGCCGACACTGCAAGCAGGTGGTCCATGGTGGCGAGCTGCACGATCGGTTGATCTTTATCCACTGACCAGATCGCTTTTCGGATGGTAGGTGTAAGCGCTGCCGCGTCACCGCGAGCGCGGACCACCAACGACATCGCGTCGTCCGCGAACCACGATTGGGCCGACGCGATGTACACCGCATCCGGCTGGTTTTCGGCCAAGGACCCCTGCTTCATATCGCCCACTATGCCGACGATGTTGTACCAAGGTCCTTCGGGAGGACCGATGTGGACACGTTTGCCGATCGCGTCTTGACCGGGGAACTGGCGCTTCGCCAAGGATTCACTGATCAGTACCGCCTGCGGCGTGCCAGCCACGTCGTGCCCATCAAGCAGGCGGCCGCGACGGAGTGGGATGCCCATGGTTTCGCAGTACCCCGCGGTCACCACATATCGAAAAACGTCGGTGCCGCCACTGGGCGGGTCATTCTCGAACCGCGCGCCGTACACGCCAAATTGACCGTCCGTCAGCGGCAACAGGCTGGTGAATGCCGCCGATTGAACGCCTGGGACGCGGCGCACCGCTTCCAGAGCCTGCGCGAAGAACCGACGCCTGGTGCTGGCCCCCGTGCCGGGCGCGGATTGCAAGTCGTCGAACTGGTGACCGGACGTCTGTACCTGCATGGTGAGCAGATGTGAGGGGTTGAACCCAGGATCGACCGCAAACAGACGCTGGAGGCTCTGCAACAGCAATCCCGCGCCCACCAACAGCACTAGCCTGAATTTCCACGGAACGGAATTCGCCTAAGTTTTAGGGTTGTCAGCCGGCCCATTCTAGATGGTCAGCCGCAAAGGCAATCCATTCCACCAAGGGACTGGAACGAGTTTTTC
>JBEKLF010000338.1:0-8347 GCA_050010335.1 Terriglobia bacterium | reverse complement strand
TTGTTCCGGGAATAGGTCGCGGCGCCCAGTTGGCCCTGCAAGCCCTGCGGACCGAAGAGGGGTATTCGAGCGGGGCCTGCTTTTACAGTCCAACTTTTCCAGACGATCCAGACGTAGAAGTCGAGCAACCCTGGCGCGTTGGCCAGGCCGGCGACAACTTGCCGTTCCACTGGAATGGGGTGCTGATTGACCTCCTCATAGAAGCTGTCGCTCAGTGTAACTACGTTTTCGGCCTGATCAGGTGCTGGGGAGTCCTGAGGCTCCGCGCGGTTGAACCAGAGCTCCATGCGATCAAAAAAATGGAACCTGGCGACGTCGAAGCATTGGCTACCGGCCCGATCCTTATCGGTCCCGAAGAAGATGCTGGCCGCAAAGATGCGCTCGAAACCCTGGTTGAGGCGGCGGTAGTGAATGCCGTCCTTCGGAAGTTGCAGGAACTCGAGTAACTGGGCGGCTCTTTGAAAGTGAACGGTACGGCTCTTTTGCTTCACGGCCAAGGTCGCGACCCAGATCGGAATCAGGCGATCCTGGCCGAAGGGCAAACCAAAACGTGGATGGGCGACGACCTCCAGAAAGAACTTGCCATTCTGACGACGATGGACCAATTCCCCGGCCGGCGGGCGGCGCAATGGGAGGCCGCAGAGCACGAACGGGCGGGCGTGGTACGCCAACTCCTGCTTTCCGTTCTCACGTTGTTCTCGGACGAGTTGGATGGCGTCGAGTTGCTTGAGCCTGAGCTTTGTGATCGAAATCGTATCGAGTATCGACCCCACGGGTACAAAGCCCGAGATACCCTGTGCGCGGTTGTTCGCGGTGGCGCCACCAGTCTCTTGGCTCGGCATGTGCGACAGAACCACAGGAAGCTCCAAGAATTACACACTTGTACGGTATCGCCGACGCGGCGATGGATAGAGCCCATATGGGCTGCTTCGATGCGCCCAAAAGTTTGCCCAACGGGAAGCGACTCGGCACGGAGCCAGGATTACTAAGTCGTTGATTCTTTATGGAGGTTTCTTCTTGGGGTCGTCTGGAGTGGGGCTATTTCTTGATCCTAAGCCCGGCGGGTCCTGGTCGAAAGGCGGTCCAAAACGGGGATTGGCAACGAGCTCCACAGGGAACTGGCTATTCTGACGGTGATGAACAAACTCCCGGACCGGGAGGCAGCGCAAGGGGAAGCCGCAAAGTACGAAAGGTTCGGCGTGGTAGGCAATTGTCTGGCTGTTACCTCCGCTCTGTTCGCGAGCCATAGGGATGGTTTCGAGTTTCTTGCCACCTTGCTTGGTGCTGCCAATCTGTGGGAGCATCAATGTGAGCAATACAAAGCTTTGGCTAGGAGACAGGGGGTATGCGGCTCGGGGATCAGGAAGCCGAGCGAATTCCCAATGCTGGACAAGGCGCGAGAGTCGCGACGTGCAAAAGTAATACTCCGGTGAAAGTGGCATTATTCTTCACGTCCTTTCGTAGTTTTTTCAATGGGCGGGGCGTTAGCGGAGGAAAGTGACTTGCGGCTGGGTTGCGGATTTTGCCGGACTTGTTCGGAATTTGCCGATGTAACTTGTTGAAGTGGTTCAGATTCAGTGGCAGGATCTAAACTTAGGATCTGGTCCCGCAAGGGGTGGGGGTTCGAATTCCCATTGTCGACCCCCCATCTCAGTTCCCGCACAGACCGTTTACGGAAGTATTTCCATCGCAGCGAGACGTCGGCGAAGATACCGGCGCTCGACGGCATTGGTGGTCAGGCTGAGCGCCTGACGGTATGCCTCAGCCGCCTCCCGCGAGCGGCCAAGGCGGCGCAGAAGGTCGGCTCGTGCGGCGTGGTAGAGATGGTACGAGGCAAGCTCGCCCGAAGCTCCAAGTTGGTCGATGAGCTTCAGGCCTGCCTCGAGCCCTTCACTCAAGGCGACGGCAACCGCGTGGTTCAGCGCCACGATGGGGGAAGGATGGATTCGCGTCAGCTCTCCGTAGAGTGCCGCGATTTGCCGCCAGTCGGTCGCGCTCGCTGTCTGAGCCTCGGCATGCAATGCGGCAATCGCGGCTTGAAGTTGATAAGGTCCAATTCTGCCCAGACGCAAGGCCCTTTCGACCAACTCCAAGCCTTCCCGGATGCGCTCCCGGTCCCACTGCGACCGATCCTGCTCATCCAGCGGCACAAGTTCACCCTCGCTGCTGGTGCGCGCGTCGCGCCGGGAATCGTGGAGAAGCATGAGCGCGAGTAATCCCAGATTCTCGGCTTCCTGCGGCAGCAATTCGCAGAGGGTGCGCGCCAGGCGAATCGCTTCCGCGCACAACTCGCGCCGGATCAGGCTGTCGCCCGCCGTGGCGGTGTATCCCTCGTTGAAGATCAGGTAGATGACGGCGCCGACGGAAGCAAGGCGCTCGGGCAGCACGTGCGCGGGAGGCATCTCGTAAGGGATCCGCGCAGCTTGGATTTTACGCTTGGCCCTGACCAGCCTTTGCGCGAGGGTAGGCTCCGGCACCAGGAAGGCGCGAGCGATTTCCGGCGTGGTCAACCCGCCTAACGTGCGCAAGGTCAAGGCAACCTGGGCTTGCGAGTTCAACGCCGGGTGGCAGCAAGTGAACATCAGGCGCAGGCGGTCATCGGGAAAGTTCATCTCGGCAACGTCAGGACTCGAATCCCCGGCCGGTTGCACGGGCTCCGCATCGTAGAGGAGCTCATCTTCCTTGTCGCGACGGATGCGGTTGCGCCGCCCATAGTCAATGAGCTTGCGATGGGCTACCGTGGTGATCCATGCGCCGGGATTACCGGGAACGCCCTGGGCGGGCCAGCGAGCCAGAGCCGCCGTGAAGGCGTCCTGCATGGCTTCTTCAGCCATATCGAATGAGCCCGAAACCCGGATGAGACCGGCGATGATGCGCCCCGACTCCCGCCGGAATACCGATTCCACAGTGCTTTTCAGCTCATCCATTTACATTCCGAGCGGCTTCCCGTTCCGGCCCTTTTCCGGCGCCAGGCATTGCCCGGATGGGCCTGACTTCAACACAACCGGTCCCCCCTCCGCAAGCAGTGGGGATCTTTGCCGCCCATTCGAGCGCTTCGTCCAGATCCTGGCAGTCGAGAATATAGTACCCGGCGAGCTGTTCCTTGGTTTCGGCAAAAGGCCCGTCGGTAATGAGCGGCTTCCCATTCTCGGTGCGGATCGTCGTGGCGGTGGCGGTCGGCTCCAGCGGTTCCGCGCCCCGATAGATTCCTCGCTTGCCGGTCTCCTCCATGACGGCCCGGTGTCCCGCGGAGATTTTCTCGCGGTCCTCTGGCGAGGCGGCCTCCATGGACCGTTCGTTCGTGTAGATCAGCAGCATGTAGCGCATCGTTTTACCTCGCAGTTGAACTAGGGCTCTCCTCCGCCCACGCGGGCACTTTACTGCTTCCGCTGGAAATCAAACCGCGAGGTCTCCGTCTGACCGTTCTCGAGAAACGTCCACTCCTCAACATGGTGATTGGGATCGAGAAGCGTGAATTTCACGCCGACCATATGAGAGGCCGTGGGGCCGGCGAGGTTGGTGGCGTCTTTGAACTCGAATGCCACAACCTTCGGGTCGGATGTGGATACGGAGCGGAAACGCGGCTGGTTATGGGCAGCACAGTAGTGTGTGGCCAGCAGATCGTTGTTATCCATGTGAAACATCGTAACCATCTCGTGCGACGTGCCCTGACCAAGCACATTCATCAGAACCGAGCCGTCGGAGACAAGACGAAAGGACGTCGTCGCCGGGATTTCCTTCCCTCCCTCGATTGCCTTCCCTTCCCACTCTCCCGCCAGCAATTTCAGCTTGTCGAAAGCCGCGCTGGATTGGGCCGACGAGGTCTGTGCTTGAGCCAACCCCAAAGCGGCAAAAACAACAATTGGAACGAGTACTTTCAGACTTTTCATGAGTTTGCCTCCCTCAGTGATTTTGCGCCCTTGTTCGGGCAAGTGCTGTTCCTTTCCTTCATTCTATCGCGGATTCTCCGTGGTCTTCGATCTCGCTTACGAAAACTTCATGATGGGCCGCACCTCGATCGATCCAAAGCGCGCCCCGGGGATCTTCGCCGCCATGGCCTCGGCTTGCTTTTGATCATTCGCTTCGACCAGATAGAATCCGCCGAGTTGCTCCTTGGTTTCGGCGAACGGTCCATCCGTGGTCAGGAGCTTGCCATCGCGCACGCGCACAGTGGTGGCAGTGCTGGTGGGCTGTAACGCGTTTCCACCCTTGATCGCCGTGGCGAACTCCTTGCCAAATGCATTGTATTCGGCCATTTCGGCGTCCATATAGCCTTGGTTCCAACGCTGCTCGTTTTCATAAATCAACAGTAGGTATTGCATTGTCTTATCCTCCTTGAAGATTGTGATTGCGGGGGATCCGCGACTTAAGCAGGTTGCTTTCTTCCGCCAGCCCCGCGCTTGTGGCATTGTTCCGCCACCAGTACGACGTTTAACTTGGTAAGAATCGACAGTGGCAGATAATTTTCTCGTCCGCAACGAGAAATCGCGCCGGCTATTCGGCCCGGATCTTTCACGAGCCTTTGGAAGGGTGGGGCTTTAGTCCCGTCGTTTCAAGGTCTTCCGATTATTGCCGCGCCCAACCCTCCACGCAGCCGGTTCGGGCGTGCAAAGCTTTAGAGTGCGGCAGCTTGCTGCCGCTTTCCTTCCCGCGAGCTCGCTCGCGGGATTTCGAACGCCCGCACCATTCCCGGCCGGCAAGCTGGCTCAGGATTGAGCGGCAGCCAGCAAGCTGGCTGACGACAAAGCGGCAGCGAACTGCCGCACTCTAAAGCTTCGCACGGCATACCAGCAGGGAAGCATTGTTCGGCTGCGTGGCTCATCACCAAAATCCGCGAGACGATAGTATTCCGAGGAGGTCAGGTGTATGGTACCCATGGGGCGAAAGTTGGTCATGAAACTCCAGTCCACACCGTACCTTGCTGCCGGGGGAACCCAGTTGGCAGGGTACGCGAATCCCCGTCAGTCATGGGACCCTTGGAGGCGACTGCCGGTGTTCGGAACCTATCGCAGGCCCCTCACGCTCATTTTCATTGTGTCCGCATGGGTGACCGTGCTTCCCCCACTTCTCGGATCAGAAGAAGTCAGCCCGACTGGCGTGGTCATACGCGTCGCAGGGGGCGAGATCCACGTCACTCTGCCGGATGAGCAGATGAAGGTCTCGTCGCAAGACCTGCTGAAATGGGTCAGGTCCGCTGCGGGCGCAGTTAGCCATTACTACGGCCATTTCCCTGCCCCGCACCTTACCCTCCGAATCCGGGCCGGCCGCGGGAACGGAGTAGGTCATGGAGTCACCTATGCGGAAGGTGGTGGGCTCATCAACGTTACCGTGGGAGCGGGAACGGAAATCGATGCCTTGAAAGACGATTGGGTATTGACCCACGAGATGATTCATCTGGCGTTCCCTTCGATGGCGGAAAGTCACCACTGGATTGAAGAGGGGATTTCAACCTACGTTGAGCCGATAGCCCGAGCGCAAGTGGGCCAGTTTCAGGTGGCCGAGGTGTGGAAGCAGTTCATTCTTGACATGCCTCAAGGACAGCCCGCCTCCGGCGACCAAGGTTTGGACCAGACGCCGACCTGGGGACGTACGTATTGGGGAGGGGCGATGTTCTGCCTCGTCGCTGACGTTCAGATTCGGGAGCAAACCCGAAACCGCAAAGGGTTGCAGGATTCCCTGCGCGCAATTCTGGACCACGGCGGCGTCATCACCCAAGACTGGGACATCGAACGGGCGTTGGCCATCGGAGACCGCGCAACGGGCACCCATGTGCTGCAAAGCCTCTATAAAGAGATGCGCGATGAACCAGCTCCCGTTGATCTTGACCAGATCTGGCGGAAACTCGGCGTGGCACTCGAGAATGGCGAGGTCGTATTTAATGATCATGCCGTCGAAGCGGCAATTCGGAGGGCCGTCGTTTCGCCGCCCCATTAGCGCCTGCTGCTTGCTGCCATCAGCACCCCGAGTCCAGGCTCTTTTGGTGACGCGCAGCGCGCTCCGGCACCCCTCATTTGGAAATCATAGGGCGGGATTGAGGAGGGGTGCTCAAACTCTGGCCCACCACCCAACCTTCCATTTGGGTATTCAGTGGGGAATCCCGGTGGGAAGGATACACTGGAAAAGTAATATCCTTATCCGAGCCCGCGAAACCAAGCCCGTTGATGGCGATGAAGCCTTCGGGATGTTTGCTGACAAAGAGGGTGTTGTAGGTCGCCATTTTGTTCAAGGTGGAAACCACCCCCTGGACCGTAGCAACAACTCGCCCCTTGCGAGAGAATTTCACTGTGGCGCGAGTGCCATGAAGATCCAACTGAATATCGTAAAGCCCAGCGCGCAAGTCAACGCCTGCAACCACCATGGGATGTGGCAAATTAACGATGTGGTCCTCTGCGGCTCGCACTCCGGCGGCCGCTGCCAGCACGACTCCGATTGCCAAGGCTGATATCGCGGGGAACTTAAGCATCTTCATCTGCGTATCCTCCCAAAGGAGATCCGAGGAAGGGGTACGAGGGAGGGCGGCTCGCGTTGGCTCGCAAGCAATGAACTGAGGACTCCACCCTGTAACCGCCCCTTGGAGGAGGCCCCCCTCGAGTGGTGAGGCGCATTCAAACTTCCCGCTTCAGTAGCATTCTCCAGGAAGCGCCGGCTGGGAGTACTCCCCCACCAGTTCCCCAACTCTTCGTGACCTTTTGCCCTGATGAACGTCTTATATCCAGCAGGGGCGATGGTGCGCCCCCCCGGATGCGGGCATTAGAGCAGTAAGGGGCAAACACCGACAATGATGAAGTGATAGGCGGGGAGTCTCTTGGGGTGGGATGTCAGGTAGAAGTGACGAGCCCGCCCCTCCGGCTGGATTGAGTGCAACGGCTGGGAGCGACGAGGGCGCGCGGTCAACCCTCTCGACGGACAAGGCTTCAGCGAAGGCCTGGGACGGACCTGGTTATTTGCGGGATGGATACACGAATGCGTGGGATGTCGTGCCTTTGAAAGGGCGTAGATCATGTGTATTCTGACAGTACTGTCCGGTTAAAACTCGAAAAGATTCAACTGCTTAGCAAAGTTCATATTTTCCGTTTCATCGGCAACATTGAAAAACGCCTGTGAAATCGGGGTTTTTTCGAAAATCGTGACACTGAGAATTTGCAGAATTTGATACAGACTCTGGTCCCGTCCGAGTTGCTTGGTGATGATCGCCACCAGCACGTAAATCGAGAGGGCGACCCACACTTGGGTCTTCACGGCGTTGGCGGAGGTGCCGTAGAAAGCCTTGATGTACAGGTGCTGCTTGATCCAGCGGAAGAACAATTCGACCTGCCAACGCGCCCGATACAGTTGGGCGATGGTGAGCGGGAGAAGGGAAAAATTGTTGGTCAGGAAGGTCAGCCGGGACTCCTTCTCGGCGTCGCAGTACACGATGCGGCGCAGCGCATCGGGATAGTGCCGTCGCGTCCGGATCCCGGTCAGGCGAATGGTTTGGTCGCACCGTACCCCGGGGGAGCGATCGACGGGGCGCGAGGTGCGAAGGTAGAACTGCAGATTCTTTTTGGCGCGCGTGATAAAGAAGGCACAAGCTTGGGTGAAGACATAGAGACGGGCGAAGTCCACATAACCGCGATCCATCAAGTAGAAGGCTCCGGCTTCGAGGAGGAGTTGATCGAGCAGGTTGACGTCGTGGACCTGCCCGCCGGTCACATAAACACTGGTCGGAATGCTGCCCCGCACGTCCAACAAGGTATGCAGCTTGACCGCGCTTTTGCGGCGCCGAAACTGCGCCCAGGGAAACCGCGACAGACACAAATCGATGGTGGTGGAATCGAAAGCATAGACGGTCTCGGACCAATCCACTCCCCAAGAGGCATCGCGGTAGAGCTCGCGGGCCCTGCCGATAAGCACTTGGGCGAAGTCGCGATAGATTCGCCAGTCGCGAACCTCGTTGGCATCGGCGAGCGTGGCGCGAGAAACTCGACCGCGGAAACCCATGTGATAGAGCTTCCAGTGCTGAGCGCGCAGACAGGTTTCGATGTCGCGCAGACTGGTGCGACCGGTGAGCTGCGCAAAGGCCAAGCAGAGGAACTGATCCCAGCAAGAGAAATCCTTGACGTAACGGTTGCCTTGGTATCGATCGACGCAAAGCTGAAAATCGTACGTCGGAAGGAACTCCATGAGTTGAGCGAAAACCGTTTGACCCAGGTTCATAGACTGCCTCCCCAACCGAGCGGTCAGCAGTTCTATGGTCGCCATAAAGAGGCAAAAAATTGAAATCGAAAAATTTCATTCGGGCACTTTACTTTCGCGCATTCATGCAGTTAGAACGAATCAACGAAACTTTTACCGGACAGTACTGATC
>JBEKLF010000337.1:0-8356 GCA_050010335.1 Terriglobia bacterium | reverse complement strand
GGCCCAGGATGTTGCAGACGACGGCCAGCGCCAGGATGGCGAACAAGTCCTCGGCTTCAAGTCCCAGGAACGTCACGCTCGTTCGCAGGTTGCGGTAGACCGGTGTTACATCGAGTGCCATCATCTCCCTCCAATGAATCGTCGCTTTCGGGTTAAGTGACTCCACCCGTGCCATGGGTCACGAAGAACTCGCCAAGCCGGAGCAATCCCGACACCAACAGGCACAATCCAGCGGCCGCGAAGTGCTTCATCCAGGAGACGGGCTGGAAGCGGTTGCTCACTCCCGCCAGTTGCAGACCGCCCGCGGCCACTTGCAACCCCGCATAGACTGGCAGAAGCACATTGCAAATCCAGTCCACCAGGCTGGCGATCCCCGCCCATACTAAGTCCGGGCTGTTCCAACTCCTCTGGGAGGCGAAGGTCTCAAAGGCGCGCAACAGGCCCGAGGCCATCAGGCACAGGAACCCCCCGTACATCGCGTGCTGGTAGGCTGAGCCTTTGGAGAACTGGATGATGGCGATGGCAATGAATAACCCCGCCAATGTGGGCAGGATGACGTTGCCGCCCCAGTTCGTCAGGTTGAGAATGCCGTTGTAGAACGACATAGCTGCTCCACTCCTAAGCCGCCATGGCCAAGACCAGTTGCCAGACCGCCGCGACCGAGAGCAATCCCAGTGCTACACCTACCAGGCGCAGCACCGGCCGTTGTGTCGCGAAGTTAATGATGGCGCCGATGATCGCGAGTCCCGCCGCGATCGGCATAATCGTGCTGGCGAGGTAGGTCCAAAGGCTATCCAAAACGTCTGCCGTGGCGTATTGCGTGCCCGAGTTGTAACTTTGAAGAAGGTTATAAGTCGTTTGAATGCCGAGCATGAACATGGCGGTAAGAATCGACTGCAAAGGATTCCCGCCCGCAGCCGAGTCGAGAATCGCCCGAAGCACGAAATACGCCGCGAGTGTTGTGGCCAGCCGCCCGACCACAAAGTTGGTCACAAAGCTCCCAACATCCGACTGGAAAGTTGCCAGCCACGAAGTACTGATTCCGCCCCCTGGCAGCGGCACCCCCACCCCGAACGAACTAAACCAGCCCAGCAAGGGTTGCAGGGTGAGGAACACGACCGCCCAGAACATCCATTTCGTGAAACTCCCGCCGATGACAAAGCTGATCCCACCACCTTCGCGGCGCAGGCTGATGCCGGCTAACACCAGGCTTAGACAAGCCGCCGACGGCGCCAGGATCAGTAGAACATTCACGATGTCGTTCAAAAGTTGGGGAGTAGCCACAATTTTAGTCCTTCACTCGAAAATTGGATCTGGTCACGGGAAGTGTGGCAGGCAACTCAATCTTGCTGATTTTGAGTTGCCTGCCATTTTCACTTCGGGGATTCTCACTCGCCTTTTGTTAAGTAACACCTCCTGTTCCATTCGTGATCCAGTACTCGATCAATCGAGTCACCCCTGAGACCGCGAGCAATGCTCCGGCCGCTAACAACCAGCGGCCGTGGCCCCGGCCTGAGAGCCATCCGAAAATGGCCCCCAGCACCGCGCCACCGGCGCCCACGGGTGCGATCACGTTGCCTATCCAGTTGATGAAGTTGAGGAACGCACCTTCCGGTTGCGATCCGGTTTGGCCTTGGACAGCTTGGTTGAACTGGGGTGTGGCGCCAAGGTTCTGTGCCAGCACATATTGGCCGGCCAGAACACAACAGATGGCTCCCACCGCCAGCGTCTTCTTCAACGCCCTGTCCCACTTGATTCGCATGAACGTTTGTCCTCCTTTCTGCCCTGCCGTTGTTCCACCTGCGAAAACTGCCGAACGCTGCTGAGCAAATGCCAACGTAGCCAGGGATTTTTTTGTATCAAACGAGCCCGATAAAGCCCTACGAGATATGGAAACCGTTAAGGGGAACAGAAAACACCACCGGAAACGAAGAGGCTTAGCTTGGATTGTGTGGGACGGCATCGTTATCCACCTTCAGTTCACGATGATTTCTTCTGGCTCCAGCTTTATTCGCAAAATGGGAATACCGCTTTTTGCTAGCGCACGGGATTTGCGAGCGATATATGCGTCGTCATAGGGACTTGCAAGAGTCTCGCCCTGCTCTTGGAGCGCCGCTTCCAGCTTTCGCAGCTCCTCAGAAAAATCGACCGTCTCAAATATCCCTTTGCCGCGATGAACGAAGCAGTTTCCCGCGTCGTCCAGATTGAGGTAAGTCCGCGTGATTCCGTGCTTGTAAAGATTGATTCCGTTCACCCGCCCCATGAACATGAATCCCACGCAGCGCGCGCGCCCGACCTGTATTTCGAGTGGCTTCCAATTCGCTTCCATCTTGTTTCGCGTCTCCTTTGAGTGTTGCTGGTTACTGCGGTGTCTGGTTCCCCGTGAGTGGCGCACTGCCTTGTTGATACAGGGCGCTGAGTTCCTGCCTGAGTTGCATCAACTGCCGAAGCTCATCCAGGCTCGGCGCCGTGGCTTCTTTGGGCGCCGCGGAAGCTGGGGCGGCCGATTGCCTGCTTCCTGTGTCCCCACTGGTCCCACCAGTCTCCAGCACAATGTAAAACCTGGCGTTGCCGGGAACGGTGACGACAATATTCTGGTTGAAGGCGAGCTCACTCATTTGCTGGTCGCCAGCGATTCCGATGTTATTGGCGACCCGTTCCCGGAGCAGTGCACTCTCGGAAACCGGCCCGTAAAACCCGGAACTGCCTCCGTTCCCCACCAGGTAAGAGGCAACGGTTCCGAGGCCCGTAAATGTCCGCACCAGGAACTTCGTTCCTGTATCCTTCCCCGAAACAGCCCCCTTGAGGGGTTGGAAGTCGAGACCCATCGCCACCCCGTCTATCTTTTGGGTCGTTCCGTCTGGCATCTCGAATTTATCGAACCTGATATCCACATATCCCGAGCGGTTCCCCTGTCGTAACTGACCGATGGCCTTCGCTCCCGCCGGCACCACGATCTCGCCATCGCGTTCGTAGTTGTACTCAACCACCGCGACCACGGGCTCTTTCACCGCCGTACTTACGGCCGATTCCAGGCGCGCTACCAGGCGCGTGCCGGTGGGCAATGCTGTCACGAACTCGCTTTGCTCCAAGGCGGCAGGGCGTGCCGAGTTCCCTCCGGCAACGGTAGTTTCCGCCGCACGGACAAACACCAGCGAGGGCTTGCGGAGATCGGCTTCAATGGATTCGGTGCGTGGAGGAGGCGTTTGTGGATGTTGGTAGGCCGGCCCGAGGCCGTAACCTGGTGTCTCGGCCAAGGCGAAATCGGAATCGACCCTGCCCAGCGCGTACTGACCCGGATTGTTCTTTGGCGTCGGCCCCGGCGGTGGCGCGGCAGCGAGGTTGTGCGCGTGACCTGCTCGCGCCGTTCGGTCAATATCCTCGGGCGTCACGTCGCTCTTGTTCAGCCCCTGGTCCCCGCCAACCTGGGCGTTCAACAACGGTGTTGCCGACCCGGCCTGGGAATTCTCCTGACCGGGCGTCGTCCGGCGCCCCAAGTCCGGCGCGCCTTGCCGTCTCCCCGCCTCAGCCTTCTTCGCCCTTTGCGGCGAAGAGAAGATGCCCAGGAAAAGCAGGAGCATGAGCACCGCTGATCCGCCCAGCACCAGCATCGCTTTGGTCTTGTCCTTGCGGAGCTCACTTTGCGAGTTCGCCGGTTGCTGGCTTTGTCGCGCCTTCTCAAACGCCTGGCGAATGATCTCTCGCCATCCGAAGTCGGGCTTGCCCTCGGTAGCGTCGGGCTCACCCACTTCTTCTACCGAAGCCGGAATCTCGACCGGCGCCGGGTCCAACTTGCTGTTACCGTTCCGCTTGGGGTCTCCCATGGCTTGACTCCTCCCGCAATGTATTGATCCCAAATCCTATGGGGGCAAGGGCCGGGCGATCGACGGCGCCGGCGTCTGCGATCTGCAAGAGCAGAGTTTGGTTGGACTGCTTGTAGGGCGGGCGCTCGAACACCACCACCCCGTCTGCCCGCTCACCCGGGCCTAGGCGGCGTTTGCTCAGCAGAAAGTCTTTTATCGGAATCTGCTCCGCCGTCGTCCAGTGTGATCGGTGAATAATCTTGCCGGATTTAACCTTCCCCCCAAGCTGGACCTGCGGCGGCATGAGCAGGATGTTGTGGTCAGTAGGGTTGACAGCGGAGAACAGAACGATGACCTGCTCCTTGTTGTCTACAACCTCGCTTGCGCCCGTCAGCAGGTGGTCTTTGGTGGCGGTCTCTCCAGCCACGTGTTCTCCGAAGAGTGCCGGAAGCGGAGCACGCTCCTGCCGCGCGAGAAGCTCACCGAGCCCCGTGGGAGCAGGGTCACCTGGGGGATCTGGCAATACCGGAGACGCCAGTTCCAACTTCTTGGCCACCGCGCCTGAGCGTACTGAATCAGAGATTACGGGGGCGCGAGGCAACGAACCCGGCCCTACTGAGATTGTCTCGCCCACCAGTACCGATGGGTAATCCGGCTCAATCAGGAAGCCCCCGGCACTCTTGTATTTCACGAGAAAGTCCACGCTCGCCGCGGTCGCTCGCGTCTCTTCGCCTCTGTTCAGCACCAACAGGCTCACCTCATGACCGCGAGTCGTCGAAATCAGCAGATTGGTCTCGGCGGGCTTGGGTGTGAGGGCTTTGATAAAGACCAGTTCCGGTTCCCGGTCCGAGTGCTCGACCTGAAACTGCGTCGGGTCACCGACCACCACCGAATTCACCGTCTCCGGCATTCGGATCGCCGTAACAAAGTGCGTGGCGACTTCGACGACGGTCACACTGCCCTCGGCATCCGCCTTGGTCATCACGTGCGGCGTGACCTCCGGGACCTGCGCCATCGCCGTGCGCATCGCTAGCGATAAAAAGAAAGCAAGAGATTTCCTACCGGCCATCATGAATCACCTCGGTGTGATATTCGGGTGGGCGCTCGGAGTGCACCCTCTGCGTTTTTGCCAAGCGTTTCGCGCGGTAAAGGCGAGATACGCGGGCGACGTAGCTATAAACATCGGGCGAACAGTAATCGAGTCCCCGCGAAAGAATGGGGCGCTCTCCCGTGTAATAGGCAGCGACCGCGAGCCTCAGATCGCCTTGAAAGTCGTGGATCAGTGCGGCCAAATACTCGACTCCCGCGCGGATGTTCTCCTCGATGTGAAACCGGTTCCTGACTCCGAAATGCACTGCCGTTGCCGGCATCAGTTGCATCAAGCCAACCGCCCCCTTCGGGGAGACCACGTCAGGTTGCCAATTCGACTCCACCTCGATCATTGCCTCCACGAGCTCAACCGGAACTTGATAGCGATTCGCGTAATATTCAGCGCACCGAATGGAATACGCGCGCGCGGTGGGCTCGGCGCACCACGCGACGGGCGCCAAGTACAGGAGAAGAACTAGAGCCCGCGCCGTTGTCCTCAAACCGTCACCCCCGCCAGCTCATCGCGGTATCTCTTTGAGTCAGCGACCAGTCCATCGAATCCGGCCCGCAGCAGCAGGCGTCTCCGGTCAGCTTCCGTCTTGGCCAGGAGGGGAAGAAGCACGTCGCGTTGCTCGGGTTCTATTTCGCGTACCCCCATGATCTCGAGTGCCTTGGCTAAATCGAGCATTTCAGCAATAGAGGGCGGCTTTTCGAGGCTCCACCCGCGCAACGCTCGCGCGAGACCAGCCAGTTGCGCGCGTAAGCCTTGATCCTCAGTAGTGCTTCGCACGGCGAGGATCTCGACTTCCCGTTCCACGGTGGGATACTCCACACGCAAGTAAAAACAGCGCCGGCGCAGCGGATCTCCTAACCGCCGTTCTTCATTCGAGCTCAGAACCACGAAAGGGACCGTCTCCGCCTTCATGGTCCCGAGCTTTGGCACGGTGACTTGCCACGCGCTCAAAATCTCCAGCAACAGCGCTTCAAAGGCGTGGCCCACCTTGTCGAGTTCGTCGACCAGCAGCACGCAGGGTCGATCGTGGTATCGCAACGCCCGCAGGAGTGGACCTTCGGCAAAAAAATCAATCGAATGCAGGCGCCTTCGAATGGCGTCCCAGTCTTCGCTAAGGCGGTCGCGCTGGGTTTCAAGGAAAAGCTTCTGCAAGGCCTCGTCGAACTTGCCGATGGCCTTGTCTTCCGTGATGCCTTCGTAGCACTGAAGGCGCTCCACGAACGTTCCCGCGGCCTCGGCCACGGCGTATGCGAGCTCCGTCTTGCCACAGCCGGGCGGCCCTTCCACAAGCAATGGCTTTTGCATCCGGGCGGCGAGATAAACCACTTCCAGGGTCACCTCGTCGATGACATATCTGGCTTTTCGCAGCCTGGCGGAGAGTTCCTGCCTTGATGGAAACATTCGCATCGCCTCCTCGCCGCACAATCTACACCGGCATTTTTTGTGGAATGGGCGAATTGAACCGCCTGCGGAGGGTCTACCTCAACCGGCGGGATGCGGGAAAGGTAAGTAAAATGGGCACTTGGGTATGCGAAACGGGTTTCGAGGAATTTTTTTCACGGGTCGACAAACTTGACAACCACATCAGGACCGCTGCCTGTGGACGGCACCCGGTGTCCCGCCACGATCGACCCAATCCATAGCAGAGGTACAAAAGACAACGTCGCCGTCTGCGCAGGATAACACTTTGCGAGTGAGCCCTTCGCGTGAGTGTCCTCACGTTAAGGGGCGCGTAGCTTGGCATCATTCGGAGCCCCGACCAAGACTTTTTCCAGTGCCTGCTATGGGACGATGGTGCCGTGCCGGTTGACCCAGCCGCCTCTAAAGAAGCGGTGATGGACCATGCTATTGACAAGGAGAAAAAAGATGACTGCCAAAAGGACTACAAACAGGAACTTTCCAATCCCGAACGAGGGTGGCGTTTCTCCTTCAGGGGCCGGTGTTTTCGAATAAGTTGTCATCAGATCTCCCTCTCCGCCAGGTCAGGCGCCTGCCATGGGACCGCCCTTCATATGATCCGTCATTTCCCGTGTCGCCGTTCAAACTGTTTCGCTCCTCCCACCCGGCGTTCACATGGCAGCTTTTGCCCCCTTTGATCAGGCTGGCATTCGTTCTGAGCCAGATTTGACATAGAGGCTGTACGGGGAATCATCGGCGCCGTCAATTAAAGATTTCGATGAGCGGCTAGGAGATTCCTGCATTTTCATTGTGTACCGGCAAGAAAGCGGAGTCTGTACAATATTTAACACCCACACGCGAATTTTTGAGCTATAAGGTTTCCATTTGACTTATGTGAATGAACCGGGGCAATGTGAATTGCCTTGGGCATAAGAAAGTGGTCTTATTGACTTCTCAGCTTCAGCCGACGCAGTCTCGATGGAGGTGTTTTCGCAGGTGAGGGAGCATGGTCTTACGAGCGAAGGCGGTTGGCCGTCAAGGAAGCTGCGCCTGACCTTGCTGATCAGTTTCGGCGGGTTATTGGCCCTGATGGTCATCGCGGGCCTGGATGCCCTTCGCCTCGCACGCCAACTGCACACGCAGGAGGAAGAGATCCGCCAAGCCTTTCTGGCCCATACCCAGCCGCTATTGGTCCTATCATCTTCAATCTATGTTTACAACGATCGGATACAGGAATATCTCATGAGCCAGGACCCGCAGGCCGACGGACTCACGGCCGAGGAATTCTCGCGGCTCACCGCAGAGATTAATTCGACGCTGAAAACGTATCCCGAAAATCGTCAGCCTGAAGAGAGGGGGTTGCTGGAGAGCCTCCAACAGTTGTTCACAGAGCAACAGGGCATGTTGAATCCGGTCTTGTCGTGGAGTCGAGAAGAACGCCACAAACAGGCTTTGCGCCTCCTGAACGAAGAAGTTCTTCCGCAACGCTCGCGTATCCACGAAACATCGGAAAAAATCGCACTTTGGAACAGTCAACAACTGGGCGCGACAGACCGGGAGATGTTTGCAAGTTTTGCCAGCCTACAAGCGCGGCAAACAAGATTGCTGGGGATAGCTCTTACCGCCGGACTGGTTTTGTCTCTCGCCAGTATCCTTTACCTTCTCCGTCTCGGAGAGGAGGCGCAACTGCGGTATCAGGAACTTGCTCGTAGTCGCACCGAGCTGGAAGCATTGTCGGCACAGCTCGTTGATGCTCAGGAAACAGAGCGGCGGTCGATCTCCCGTGAACTGCATGACGAGGTCGGCCAGTCCCTGGGGGCTTTGTTGGTGGAGGTCGGAAGATTAGCGGCGTCGGTCCCTTCTGACAATGTAAAGATCAAGGAGCATATCGACAAAATCAAATCGGTCGCAGAAACTACGGTCCAAACGGTCCGCAATATAGCCCTGCTTCTGCGCCCTTCCATGCTGGATGATCTCGGCCTGATCGCGGCCCTGGAGTGGCAGGGTCGCGAGGTCTCACGCCGCAGTGAAATGGAAGTGGAGGTTCAATCCG
>JBEKLF010000336.1:0-8448 GCA_050010335.1 Terriglobia bacterium | reverse complement strand
CGGATGCGAGTTCCCTGATAGCCGAAAAAGCCGAAGATTTTATCCTTTTTGATGGGTCCGCCAATCGTGCCGCCAAACTGGTTTCTCCGAAGCGTGTCCTGGGTGGCAGCGTAGAAATCGCGCGCGTCGAAATCGCCGTTGCGGACGAACTCGAAGGCGTCGCCATGGAACTGATTCGTACCGGATTTGGTGACCGCGTTAACGGTGGCCCCGCCTTGAAACCCGTAGCGCGCGGCAAGGCTGCTGGTCTCAACGCTGAATTCTTGGAGGGCATCGGGGAAGGGGTAAGGCATATTCACCCAGGAAAAGGCGTCCATCTGCTCGGCGCCATCCATCAGGTAATTCGTCCCGTCCGCCTGCCCGCCAGCCACCGAAATCGCGTCCGAGCTGAAGTAGTTCTTGCTGCCCGTCAAATCGCTATAAACCGGCGACGTATCGTTGGCCGCGCCAGCAAGCATGACCAGCGACGTGGCGATGCGCCCGTTCAAGGGCAGGTCGAGGATGCGCGCCTGATCGACCACTTGAGAGACAGAGGTGGTGTTTGTCTGCACCATGCTGGCGTTGGCAGACACCTGCACCTCCTGGCTCACCTGCCCCAGCCGGAGCGCCACATTAATCGTGACATTATTGCTGACTTCGAGGACGATGCCCGTCTGCACGTAAGCTTGGAAACCGCTGGCCTGTACCTCGAGGTCGTAAGGTCCCACTGGAAGATTCGGGAGCACGTAGGTCCCGTTCGCGTCGGTTACCGTTGTTCGTACGAAACCGGTGTTGGTTTGCTTGGCCGTCACCCTGGCGTTCGGGACTACCGCTCCGCTTGGGTCCGTGATGAGGCCTTGAATCTGCGCGTTGGCCACCGCCTGGCCTCGGAGCTCGACCGCACTGAGTGAAAACAGAATTCCCGAGAGTACCAAGGCAATCAGAAGGTTCTTTCTAATCATGCTGTTCCTCCGCTAGAGATTATTGAAGGTTCTGGGTGATATCAACAGCACATGCCAGCAACTCACTTGTAGGGCAACAGCTTGTAGGGACAATTGCTAGCAAATTATTCGGGAAGACGAAACTCCGACACACCGAACCTGAGAGAGAACACCACTTTCTCGGTCTTCGCGTGGAAATTGAGCTCCCCGCCAGCTTTAACTTGCAATGCGATTAAGTCAAAAGTCTTCGTAAGAATAAGGGAGCAAAACAGGGGCCATTGCCCAATTCCATTTGTTACGTGCGATCCTATTGAATACAAACACGATACTTGCGCGACAGTTAGCTGACTGGAGGTTTCTATGAAATTCCATATACACAATTCAGGAAGCAAAGGTTCAAACATTTCTCACCCAATCATTCGTGGATCGATCTGGCGGGGTGATTGGGGAGGAGGTGATTGTGACTACCGAATCGCCGGGTGCTCGACAGGAATAGCGCTATTCCATCGCGGCCAAAACTTCGTGGAGCGGCACTGTGGCAAAGGTTGTGGCGTAGTCGGACATCCCGTAGGGAATAATGAGCTGTCGGCCGTGCACGAGGCTGCCGCAGGAGTACACAACGTTGGGGACGTAGCCTTCGCGCTCGTCTTGGTTGGGCTTGATGAGCGGTTCACGCAAGCGGCCAATGACTTTGGTCGGGTCGTCAAGATCGAGCAGGAAAGCGCCGATACAGTATTTCCGCATCGGTCCCACACCATGACTGATCACCAGCCAGTCGGCTTCGGTCTCGATCGGCGATCCGCAATTGCCCAACTGGATGAATTCCCACGGGAACGATGGCTCCAGAACAAGCTGCATGGTGTGCCAGAAGTGCAGATGGTCGGAAAACATCACATAGATGTTTTCGGCGTCCTGCCGGCCCAGCATCACATAGCGCCCTTTGATCTTGCGGGGGAAGAGGGCCATGCCTTTGTTCTCGACGGCCGGGCCGTTAAGGGTGAAGAATTTGAAGTAAAGGAGGTCGGAAGTCTCGAGGAACTGCGGCAGGATCATCCTGCCGTCGTAAGCCGTGTAAGTGGCGTAATAAGTCCGCGTGCCGTCGTCGTTTTGAAAGAGCACAAAGCGGGCGTCCTCGATCCCGTTGCTCTGCGAGGGTGTGGCGGGGAATAACACGCGTTCGGACAAACGTGAGTCTGGCGAAAATTGCACCTCGTAATTTGATTGGGCCAGCATCAGGGTTTGTCTGGCAACGGTTTTGGTTTCCTTGTCAGGTGTGTGGAGCCGTGCTACTTCGAGACTGACGCAGGTGCGCAGATCATCCAAGGTGAACGTGTCCCCAAGGCATTTGAGAACCTGTTCATTGAAGCCGCCCGCCAGGCCGAGTTCCTGAAGCTTTCGCTGAAACAAGCCCTTCTCGTAAATCGCATTGGACACCTGCATCGGCTCAAGGCTGAATCGGGTTGGCGTGTCGACCGTGATGTTGTTGTTGGCGTCCAGGAGGCCGGTGCGAAAGGTGATGGAGGAAATGTGCCCTTCCGCCGTGGCCCGCAGGCTCAGAATGAAGCGCAGTGAACCGGGCGGGAGGCCCGACTGATCCGGGTGCGGCACGATCGAGGGATTGAATAACGCCGCAGCTTCGAGGGAAAACTCATGAGTGAAATATCCGCCCAGCAACAACTCCCGTTCTTCCGAGAGTTTTTGGCCGTTGAGCAAATACGGCCGGACCTCGTCAAATTGCCGTTTGAGGAACTCGCAGACCTTCGGGTGGCGTTCGCCGAATTCAGCCAACACCTGCTCTAGCAGCGAGTGGACTTCGCTTTCGGGAAGAGCCATGACTCGCGCGCAGATTTTGACCGAGCGCTGGTCGCTCATGAGGCGGAACGGCCGGGCCAGCACGCGCGTGCGGTCCGGTTGCAGCGAGAGGTTGGTGCGATGGAGGTTGATAGTTTTCATGGGATGATCGAGGCTAAGATTCGGGCTCATTGAACACCGTGACCGTGTTTTGCATGAGTTTCATTTCCGCGAGCGACAAGAGGAAGGCCAGGGTAGATTCGGCTCCCTGGTTCATGTTGACTCGATCGACGTGCAAAGCGTCGTGGCAGCCGCCGGTATTGACGGAGTGAACCTCCAAACCGAGGTCGTTCCACCCCAGGAACCAGTCGAAGGCGCGGCGGGCCTGTTCGTACCACCAGGTGTCGGATGTCGCGCGGTAGGCCTCAAGACAGGCCGACACCATGGCATAAGCCTCAATCGGCTGCTGGTCGAAGGCTGAGCGCGTGCCGCCGCGGCGATAGAATCCATTGCTGCCGATGGGCCGGAAGTGCCCATTCTCGGAGGTTTGCACCTCCACAAGCCACCGTAAAGCCTCCAAGCCTCGGTCAAACGCTTTTTGATATCCGTTAACACGTCCGCTGAGAATCAGGGCGTGAGCGAGCTTGGCATTGTCGTAATTCAACTCCTCTTCAAACCAGGGCCAATCCGGATGGGAAGCCCGGTCGAAAACATCCATCAACCGCGCCCTCAGCTCTTCGCGGATTTGACTGACCAAGCGGTCGCCGCTCAATCGGCGTAGATATTCGTGGATGCCAATGAGGCAAAATGCCCAGGCGCGCGGCGAAGTGAATTCTGTAACCACCGGCAACGCCCGCGCGAAGAGTTGTCCGGCCATAATCTGAAAACTTCGATTCGGGGAGCGGCCTACTCCCACCCCCAGCGCCCAGAGCGCGCGGGCGTGGCAATCCTCCGACCCCTGTTCATCCAGCCAGCGGCGGTCGAAACTCAGGAAGTTGTGGAACCGCTTCGTTTTGTCATCGAAGGCGTGATTCAAGAAGGCAGCGTAAGTGGTGGAAAGCGTTTGCACGCGTGCCGGTTCTTCTTTCAAATCGTCGAGGAGCGCCGAGAGGATGAAGGCGCGGGCATTGTCGTCCGTGCAGTATCCTTCGGAAAAATTCGGCACGGTGAGAATGGCATGTTGGAAAATGCCGGTGGAATCGGTCATCCGGGAAAGATGGTCCAATCTTATCTCCGGCAACTCCCGCGGTTGTTGGTCGAGGGTCCTCGTCGCGAACAACTTCCGCGACAACGAGGCGCCCTGGAGGCGAGCTTGCTCGAAGCTGTGCATGTAGAGCCGCGCCACGTTGCTCCACACCATTTCGCGGCCCAGCTTATAGGCGTTCTTGCGGATGGCGTTGCGGCGGTTGGCATCGCGCAGCAAGCCGCAGACCTCGCGGCCCATAGCGGTCGAATCCCCAAAGGGCACCAAAACACCGCGGCCCTCGGCCAGCAATTCTGTGGCATGCCAATAAGGAGTCGAAACCACGGCCTTACCGGCGCCAAAGGTGTAGGCGAGCGTGCCCGACGTGATCTGCGCCTCGTTGAGGTAGGGCGTAATATAGAGGTCCGCCGCGCCAATGAATTCTTTCAACTCCTCGAGTTCTACGAAACGGTTGTAGAAAATCACGTTCTTCTCGACCTTGTTCTTTTTCGCGAGGATTTCCAGGCTGAGACGATAGGCCTCCCCGCGATCCTGCAACTCATGGGGGTGCGTCGCGCCCAGGACGATATAAACTACGTCCGGGAACTCCGACAAAATCTCCGGCAAGGCGTTCAGGACATTCTCAATTCCCTTGTTGGGCGAAAGCAGCCCAAAGGTGAGCAGCACCGTCCTTCCTTCCACGCCAAACTGGTCCTTGTAATAATTGGGATCCACAAACGGTATGTCAGGAATGCCGTGCGGAATGAGGTCGATCTTGGCGCACGGTGCCCGGTAAATATCCTGCAACATCTGGCGCCCGCGTTCGGTCATGGTGACCAGCCGGGTCGAGTGCGCAATTAATTCCTGCATCACGCGCCGCTGGGTGTCGTTGGGCTCGCGCAAGAGGGTGTGGAACGTGGTAACGACGGGCATTTTCAGTTCGCGCACCAACGCCAACAGATGGCGGCCGGCGGGCCCGCCGTAAATCCCAAACTCATGCTGTACGCAAACGATGTCCACGTTGCTGATGTTGAGGAAGTCCGCCGCCCGTTGGTAGGAGGCAAGATCCTGCTCTTCTATTTCGAAACGCACGACGCTGGGATACTCGTACCCCTTCTCGACATCATTAACCGGCACCGCAAAGCACTGGCTTTGGGGGTACTCCCCAGCCACCGAGGTGAGGAGGTCGGACGTGAACGTGGCAATGCCGCACTTGCGCGGCAGGTAATCGCCGAGGAAGGCGATTTTTCGAATTTTTGATTCTGTTTCCACAAGTTTGTTCGTATCAGCCGCTGGCAGCGCGATACACCCTGCTTATACCTCAGGAGGATTCGCGCGTCTGGTCAGTTTTGCTCACCGGGGGGCTCAAAACCGCTCAGCCATGCCAGGGTCCGGCAGTACTTGCTCATTGGGTAGCTCGCAAGCCAAGAGGCCAACCCGGCTTCCCCCTCGGGGCGATCCGCCCGGCCGGCGCCGATTGAATCGTTCCCCGAAGGTGTGCTGAGTAAATCGTTAGAACATATTGAGGGTAATCTCGATGCCGGGGAATCTCAGGTCGCAGAGATAATAGACGCCATCAATGTATTCGACATAAAAGTCGTCGTCGTAGCCCCAGCCTTCTGGCCATCCTTGATTGTAACCGAACGAATAGCCGCTATACTGGAAGCGGTTATACCCGTCCCTCATCTCGGGATGGCCCATGTGGAACGAGTGATCATGACCGAAATGGGAGGTGTAATTGGCATTAGAAATGCGGCCATATTGCCCCCCGCCGCCACGGTTGCTAGCAACGGTCTGTGTCTGCTGCCTGGCGGGCTGTTGCGCTTGTGCGCGTTGTGGCTGTTCTTTCTCCACACGCTGCGGCTGCGCGTTCTGTGCACGTTGCGGCTCTGCTTTCTGTGCGTGCTGTGGTGCTGCTTTCTCGGCGCGCTGCGGCTGTGCCTTCTCTGCACGTTGCGGCTGCGCTTTCTGCGCTTGCTGCGGGGCTGATTTCTCTACCCGCTGCGGTTCCGCTTTTTGTGCGTGCTGCGGCGCTGCTTTCTCTGCACGTTGTGGCTGCGCCCTCTGCGGCTCCGCCTTCTGTGCGTGCTGAGGTTGTTGCTCGTGTTGCGCCGCCTGGGGTTTTCCTCCGCCCTTTTGCTCCTCCTCTTTTTGTGCAAATGCCGGAAGGGTGGTTCCGAGCAGTATAAACATCACTGCTGTGCTGATGACTCGATTGTATTTCATAAGTGTGGCCTCCCAACTCATTTCAGTTCTGCCTCTCACTGAATCCTTGAGGTACATTGCTTATAGCGTGTGCGCGCAGGGGTGTCAGTTCATTACGGCTCACGTCAGAGGTCAATAATGCTCATCTCAGATAATATGAGGACACGTACAGGCTAGAGCTAGTCAGGGAATTGCAAAACCGCGAGATAATAGTTGAAGGCTGGACTTCTCCTCGAGGCCAGGGCGCGGAGCCTGTAGCGCGGGCGTCCCTCCCTTGGGGAGTCCCACTCTCCGCCGTCAAAGAGACGTCGAGCGAGAGCCAAGACCAGGCGCCCAAGGACGCGGCAGGATGCCCGCGCTCCAGCTCGCGGCATTGCCATCACGGCCATGACTGCGCACGGTCGGGACGCGCGTGCGACAGTCGGCGAGACGCCCGCGCTACCTCTCCCGGGCGCCTCGGCGATAAAGGTAGTAGGTTTCGCATCCGCCTGATGATGTTCCAACTCTTCGGGGAGGACGAGGGGGGAATCTGCCCTAGTCGTTCAGGACCACGCTCAACAGGCCGCTGTGCACCGTCAACGCGCCGCTTCCCGTATAGTCGATGAAGCCCAGCGACCGGAACTTGTTCATGAAATGGCTGACCCTCGACCGGGTGGTTCCGACCATTTGCGCCAGGTGTTTCTGATTGATTCCGGGAAGTGTGGTTTCGGCTTTAGCTTCCCTGCCATAATGCGAAAGCAGCAAGAGAATGCGGGCCAAGCGCTTCTCACTCGAGTTGAAGAGCTGATCGACCAAATCTTCCTGATATCGCATGTTGCGGATCAGCAGATGCGTGACAAACAATTCCGAGATGTCGTGCTGTTCGTGGAGCATGCGCATCATCAACGGCTTTTCGACCTTGTAAAGGGTACAATCGGCCAGCGTGGTCGCCGTGGCTATGCGCAACGGCCGTCCGGCGAGGCATCCTTCGCCGAAGAACTCACCGCGACCCGACACCGCGACGATCGCTTCCTTTCCTTGTTGGGACGTCACGGCGTATTTCATTTTGCCTTTTTGGAGGTACCACACGGAATCCGCAACGTCCCCCTGCATGAAGACCGTGCAACCCTCGCTGTATTCTAGAATGGTTTTCCCGCGCGAGATCCCGGCGAGGAATTCCGCCCAATCGATGGTGGGAATGCTTCCGGTTGCCTGCGCAAGTGTGGGCTTGCCTTTGCCGTTGGCCTTGTCAACCTTTACGGGGCTCATCTGTATCTGCGGCGGCATTACAACGTCTCTTTTCTCCATGCGTCACAATAATGGCTTATCCGTGCGTTTTTCGAACCTTGCACGGGCGCGAACTTGAGGGTCTCGCTTGTAAAGTTCCCTCAGTCTCTCCCGATATGTGTCCACTTTCAGTCCTCCGTTATGCCGTGAGATACCTGTTACAGGTCGTTCACCGGGGTTGGCTTGCGACGCGGGAACGCGGAACGGTTCTTTGCCGGAGGTTCGGCGGGCACTTCGGCTCCGTTCGCTGCGTCGTCCGGAAGGTCTCCCTCCGCTATTTTTTGACGATTTCCAGAGGGACCTTCTCGAAGTATGTCTTAGGGTCTTTGGGTTTGGTCATGGGCATGGATCCTTTCTGTCTCCTAAAACCTAACAGGCCATAATCGATACGTGTTACCTTTTTCTGAAATCTTTTATTGTCTTTTAGCTAATGAATTAACGATGCATGTCCTTTCCCGCCGAGTAACCAATTCGCGCCGTTTGCGGGGGCGATGTCCCAATACGTTAGCAGTGCGATTGTTTACTTGCAGTTATAGTCACGGTGAGATAGGATAGCGCTACGATTCTTTAACGATATGGACTCGCGGAGGCGGGCATGAGCCCTCGGGGCGACAAAGCTGCTGCTCATTTCAAGACGATGGCGCAATCCAGCGTCCCGCAAGGGCGGAAGGGCAAACACCAGCAGATCGTAACCATAATCCTCAAGGATCTCGACAAGCTCGAGAATGGTTCCGCCATCAAAGTGCCCTTGGCGGAATTGGTGGAAAGCAAAGAGAAGGTACGTTCAGCCCTGAATCGCGCAACCCGCAAAGCTGGGCGGACGGTTGCCACCGCCAGCGACGCCAGCTTCCTTTACATCTGGAACGTAAGTGCCTCCGGCAAGAACCCGCCACGCTAAAATTAATGAACCCTCCGTAATTTCGGGAAAACACCTGTCTGTTGGCATTCGGTACGAGGCTTTGATAGGGGTAGGGAGAAGCGATTGAATTCGGTTCCCCCTCCCTCCGAACCGGACAGGCGGTTCTCCCGCATCCGGCTCTCCAGTTGGTGGTCTTACCTGCGAGAGGACTGACCGGCGGTGGC
>JBEKLF010000335.1:0-8480 GCA_050010335.1 Terriglobia bacterium | reverse complement strand
TAAAGGGGGTAGGTCGGCACTACAACGGCTTATCGAGAAGGCGGGATTGACCAGGAAGAGGTTAGACCGACGTGCAGATCAAATTTTTCTCAAAATAGTTCTCAGCTGCGAAGGTTCGGCTAGCGGCATGGCCACCATCTGCCGGGCAACCGATATGACGACCGAAAGCACTGTGGCCATCAAACTTCCACACTTCGAACTGGAGAGCGACCCCGTCTTCTACGACCGCTTTCAGCGTGAGGAAGCGATCGGTACCACCCTGAGCCATCCCGGGGTCATTAAGGCCTTTGACGAGGAGAATCGCAGCCGGCTCTACATGGTGCTGGAGTGGGTCGCGGGACGCTTGCTGCGCGAGGTTCTCAACGAAGAGGGAAAGATTTCTCCGGAACGGGCTGTTCGATTGGTGCTGCAAATCTGCAATGCGCTCGATTACATTCACGGACAGGGGGTCGTCCATCGAGATTTGAAGCCCGAGAACATCATGGTCGGCCCCGGCGACCGCATCAAGTTGATCGATTTCGGAATTGCTTCCAAATCCGGATCGCGGCGATTGACCTGGGGAAAGCTTTCCAAAACCCAGGGGACGCCCGAGTACATTTCACCCGAGCAGGTTAAAGGCAAACGCGGGGACTCTCGCAGCGACCTGTACTCGTTGGGGGTTATCTTGTACGAAATGCTGGCAGGCGAGACGCCGTTTTCCGGCCGTGACCCCTTCCTGATCCTGAACGTTAAACTCCACCCCGATCCCCCGTCGCCGCGAACCATTGCTCCGGAAGTTTCTCCCGCCTTGGAAGAAATAGTCCTGAGGGCGATGGAGCGAGATCCGGTGAACCGTTATCACGACGCTCACGAATTCGCCTGGGACTTGGAGCATCAGGACCAGATTGCGGTGGACGTGGGTGCGCACCGCCGAACTTCGAACAAGCGGCAGGCGGGGCGAGCAGGGAGCATTCTCCCGTACCTGCTTTTGGGATTGATTCCCGTTTTCATCCTCGCGCTGCTCCTCTATGTCGCCGGTCACAGTTGAAGGGATTTGCCCCCGGCGATCCAGGTCTCTCGCCATGCTCCTTCCTTGAGTTCGATGGGCGCGAGGAGGGGATTCAAACCCGCCATGGGCAAAAGGACGCACCCAGCCACGGAGATTTGCCGAGAAAAACGACGAATTGTCGTGTTGAACTCCAAGACACCGACAACTTGACCGAATTCCTCTTTGACCTAAGTCAAAATGGGTAACGAAATTGCTCTCTTGGAAGCGGGGTGGTTCAAAAGCACCGCAACCTTCTCCGAATCGGATTGATTGCGGAGCGAGACACGTATCCGCCCGAGGAATGCCATGCCTTCAAAGATGTTGTTTCTAGTCCTGATTGTCGCAACAGGCTGCCTGTGGGCCCAAGAACAGAACAAGGAGACGCCTCCCCCTGCCGGCGCCACCACAGCCGCAGCCCCGTCGCCTCACCCAACGACCATTTCGGACGCGGATAAAGCGCGAAAGAACCCCATAAAGTTCACCGAATTCTCCGTTGACCACGGCAAAAAGATTTATGGTACCCAGTGCGCCCTATGTCATGGAGATAAAGGGGATGGGAAGGGTGAACTAGCGGCCGATATGAAGCTCACCCTACCGGATTTCACCAAGCCTGACACGCTGAAGGCTCGAACCGACGGAGAGATCTTTGCGATCATTGGAGGCTGGAAGGATCCCATGCCATCGCAGGCAGGCCGCCTGACGGACACCCACCGGTGGAACCTGGTGAACTACCTTCGCGCGGTATCCGGCATGGTGCCAGAGAAAGCCACGGGCAAAGAGCTCGAGGAGAACATTATCCTGGTTCCTGCCAAGTAGGGCTTGGTACGACTTGCCCACACGGGGATCCGCCCGCACCTCGACGGTTAGATTCGTTTATTGAAAAGGGGCGGCCGCGACCCGTGCGGGTCAGCGGGTCGCTAATTTCTTGGCCAGGGTTAGCACCACGTCGCGGTCGGGATCTCCGAGTTGGGCCAACACGCTCTTGAACTGGAGCAAAAAGCGCGCTTCCTCCCCGGCTTTCCCCGGCTGTTCCGCCAGCTCATCCAATCCCTTGCGCCGCATGAGATTAGGCGTGGGAGGTTCACCGTCACCCGAGAAGAACAGTTTATACATGGGAACATCCAGGGCGCCCGCAAACCGTTGCAAAGTCTCTAAAGATGGAATGGTGTGCCCGTTTTCAATCCGCGAAATATAGCACCGCAGTAAACCAGTGCTTTTCTCAATGTCCCCCTGCGACAACCCTTTCCCTTCACGTAGAAACCGCAGTCTTGTTCCGATAACCATATATTCAACCCCTCGCGATCTATTGCTTCGCTTTGACATCTTCCCTCTCGCAATCATTCTGAAGGGAAATGGGGTTGCGTTCAATGTAACTGAGGTACTGGTACAGAGGTACCATCATGGTTACCTGCTTACCCAAACGGAAACGTCGCCTACGAGAAGACCATCGATAGCAGTGCCATGCGCACGTACAATCCGTTTTGGGCCTGGCGGAAGTATGCGGCACGGGGATCGCCGTCGACCTCCATGCTGATTTCATCCAACCGTGGCAAAGGATGCATGACGATGGATTTCGACTTCATCAATACCAGTGTGTGGCGATTGATCACATAGACGCCGCGACACTTCTCGTAATCGGCGATGCGGTCGCCAAACCGTTCTTTCTGGATGCGCGTCTGGTAGACCACATCAACTTCCGGCAATACTCTATCCAGATCGGTCTCTTCCTCATACCAGATCTTGCGGTCGCGCAGGTGTTCAAGGATGTCCTCTTTCATCTTCAACAGCGTGGGCGCGACAAAGTGGATCTTGATTCCCTGGTATTTGCTGAGCAAGTAGGTGAGAGAGCGTACCGTGCGGCCTTGTGCCAAGTCTCCCACCATGGCGATCCGTAATCCGTCGATCGCTCCAATTTCTTTGCGGATCGTGTAAAGGTCAAGAAGGGCCTGGGTGGGATGCTGGCCGGCGCCGTCACCCGCGTTGATGATGGGGACCCGCGAGATGGCGGCCGCACGCTTTGCCGCGCCGACCTCGGAATGGCGGATGACAATCACGTCCGCGTAACCATTGAGGATCTGGATAGTGTCTTCCAGGGTTTCACCCTTGGCCACGGAAGAAAACTCGGCGGCGTTTTCTGTCGAGATGACGTGCCCTCCCAGCCGGTGCATGGCGGTTTCAAAGGAGAAGCGCGTGCGGGTCGAGGGTTCGTAGAAGAGCGTGGCCATGATGCGCTTTTGAAATTCCAGCGTGCCCCCTTGGGCCACGACGTCTTCCATTTCCAGGGCAATATTGAAAAGGTGATGAAGTACGGGCGGATTGAATTGTTGAGCTTCGATGACGTGATGCAGCTTCATGGCAGGTTTTGACTCCTCTTCAAATAGGAATGGCCTAAGCACCGCGGGACCAAACGCTCTCAGTTTCACGCGAATGGTGTGCGAATGAGACTTCCCTTCCCCGCGGGCGCATTGGAAAGATGTGCAGCGAGGCAGGATATCACAGGCGGTTCATTTACGCTTATTCTTGGAATAGGTAGGCAGTAGGCAGCGAGCTTGTCGTCATCATGCCGGGCCCGAATCCCGTGTCCCGTTTCCCGTAACCCGTTTCGCGAGCCTACGGTCGGATCATCACTTCCTGCGGTCCGGAGGGCAGTCGGAATTTGGAACCGCGTTCTTCGTTCAGTTTCAGGGTGGCGGGAACATCCAGGTTGGCAATCTGGATCATCCTTGTCCATGTACCACTGGCATAGTAATCCGCTTTTGCGAATAATGTGCCGCCGATGATCGTGTACCTCTTCACCTCTTCCTGATGCCCGTCGCGAAACACCAGCACGGCAGGGGGAATCTCGCGAGGAGGTTGCGCGCCTTCATCGCGGCTCGGCAGATCGGGGCGCGAATGCGCTGTCGCTCCGGTTTTCGGCGTCTCGGATTGTAGGGTTGCGGGTGATTCACTGTAACCGGTGACCCTCACCCATTGATCGCCTTGCCTTTCAAGCAACATGGGTTGGATCTGCCTCTCCGGTTGCATACCCTGAGCAGGCTGGGCCTCACTCTCCCACGGAGGCGCTTCCGCCCCAGCCGGTCCGTAACCAGAGTAGCCACCGTAGTCCAGGTACGGACCGTAGTCCAGGTACGGCATGTACCCCCACCCCAGTCCCCATCCGTAACCCCTTCCTCTACCCCGAAACATTGGGCGCATGGGGTGGGCGGGGCGGAATGCCCCTCCCCCACCCATTCCGAACGAACCCCCAGACCCTGCTCGACCCGCCGGGCCCGGCTTAGCCCCAATACCCCTTTGCGCGAGTGCGGGCGAAGCGAGAACCAATACTCCAAGAATAGCAATAGGGATGGCGATGGTAATCCGACGTTTCATACGCTGACCCTCATCCGCCTGCAAAGGCCTGGGCACTCTTCCCTGAAGACTAAACGTAGTTCCAAAGAGACACAAAGTCAAGCGGGAGTCATCGCGAAGGAGCGGTTGCCGGACGGGGTGATTCCTGAGATACTTCTTCCTGACAGAGACCTCACTCAGAAGGGCGCCTGATGAACCTAAACGAATCGATTCCGGCTGCACCCGTCCAACGGATCTTTGCGGCGGCGATGTTTGCCGCGCAAAAACATGCGGCCCAGAAAAGGAAAGGCGCTGCCGCGGAGCCTTACGTCAATCACCTGATCGAGGTGGCGCAGTTGATCGCCGGCAGCAGCGAGCAACTGGATACAAATCTAGTCATGGCGGGCCTGCTTCACGACACGATCGAGGACACGGGCACATCGGCGGAGGAACTGGAAAAGGCATTTGGAAGTGACATCGCCGAGCTCGTCGTCGAACTGACGGACGACAAATCCCTACCCAAGGAGGTCCGAAAGACCCTGCAAGTCGAGAACGCTCCTCATAAATCGGTCCGCGCTCAGGTGATCAAACTCGCGGACAAGATTTCAAACCTGCGATCTCTCCTGGCGAGCCCGCCTGCATCCTGGAGCCCTGAGCGTAAGTCTGAGTACTTCGAGTGGGCGCGGCGGGTGGTGGACGGCCTCACCGCGCCCAACCCTATTCTGAAGGCGGAATTCGACAGGACCTACGCAAAATTTAAGGGTTGAGCAACCCGTTCGCCATGGGACAAGGAGCGGTGCCGGCCTGGGGGTTTTCACCGGCCCAAGAGGACCCCTTCTCCCCCAGCGCCTCGTCAGTGGAGTTGATAATCGATATATCCGCAGGGATTGCTGGGGTCGTGTGGGCACTGGTATGAAAGGACTAAGTCGGAGCCACTTGCCAGATGGACGTTGGCTACATAATAGAACAAAGTGATATCCTTTGCGCTTCCCCAGCAGGATTGACCGACAGCATGGGTCTTGTCGGTGACAACAGTGATGCGGGCATTGTGGAGCCAGCGCCGCGTGCTCTCCGAGAGGGGCCAAGCTTTGGCCAGATCATCGCCGGTGAGTTGAAGCGGATGCGTCGCATCCATGTTCGGGGCGCCGGATATCATCTTCTCGATCGCGTCGTTGGACTCAAAGATCAGAGTCCACTTCTGCATCGCGGTTTGGTCCTCGAAGGAAAAACAGGCTTGTATAGCGAAGCTGCACAGAAATGCCATCATGACCAAGGGGAATAGACGTCGAACCACAAACCGCGGACTTTCCTGAAGTTGTTTGCGAAACATCCGATAGCTTTGAATCACCGCGAAGACCAACGCCGGGGTCCACCATAGCGTTTGGACTAGCGTTGCGTGCCTATAGAACCGCCAGTTGTTCGAAACCGCACTGAAGAACTTCAGACTTATAGTGGGAACGAATCTCAAGAAAACGAAGCCCATGAGTTCTTGGGCGGCCTGGACGCCGAAGACGTTGGCAAGTATGAGAGCGCTCATCACGGGCAAAACCCACAGCGTTGCGCGTGCCGTCCCGGTCACCGCGCATGCGCACCAGAATGCCGTAAACGTCAGGATTAACACCCCGAGCAGCCAACCCACTCCGAGGCTGACATCCGCAAGTATGCGCGACGGTCCAAATAGAAATCTCCCCGCGATCAACGCCGGGAGCACCACCGCCCCAACAATCCCCGCGAACAGGGCCATGGACAGTTTGACGAGCCATTGGCGGGAGGCCGACATGGGCAAGGTCAGGTGCCAAGAGTGCGCCCCCGACGTTCTCTCTTCCCCCAGCGACATGCTCCCGGCGAGAATCGCTACCATCAACGTACTGACCACACCCATCCCGACTACCGTGGTTTCGAAACTCCTTGAAAATCCCCGCTCATGCAGCAATCCGAACAGGGTCAGGCAAGCCCACCCTACGGCGGCCAGCAAGCTGATCAGCCAGACCGGGCGCAGTATACGAAGTTCTTTACGGATCAAGTTCAGAACCGCTCCGACGGGGCGGCAGCGCAGCCAACCGGCCAAGGCTCCCGACGTCACGTCCGGACCGGCCATCAGCAGATCATCACTGGCCATGCCTCCCGTCGCCTGAAACCGCGCCAGCGTTCGCCCGCCCAGCCAGACCATTACACCTGCGTAGCACAGGAAGAGGAAGGTAACGGTTGCAGGAACGATGGGTTTTCCCGGCGCGAGATATCCACGCGCGCGAAGCCAGTCGGCCAAGTTCGCCCAGGGAATAGTAAAACTGATGAAGGATTGGACCCCAATATTCAGGGCCACACCGCCCACCATAGATCTTGTGAAAAGCGTCCAAAACGTCGCCGAAGCGGTGATGGCGACGATCCACGCCCCAGCAAAGGCCAATTCCTGACGGTTGGGATGAAATGATGTCGCCCGCAATGCGAGGGAGAAAACCAGAACCGCGGAAACGACCGCAACGATGGTAACGCTCAACTTCTCGCCCCAGATCCGCATCCGGCCCACGGGTTGAGAAAGCAAAAGGGAAAACGTTCGGTCTTGGAATTCGTTGCCCAGCGAGAGCGTAGCGAGCAGCGGGACAGCTAAGAACCCAACCAGATAGATCGGCGCAGTCCAATCGAGCGGGTAAACCAGCGGCAGCGCGCCCGCCATGGCCACGGCACACCAAGGCAACAGCAGCGGGCGTGCACCTTTTTTGAGGATTCGCTTGGCGTTCATTCTTGTCTCCTACGCTTTCAAGGTCGCGACGAAGATTTCCTCGAGCGTCAGCGACTCCGTGGTGAGCGCCTCGGGATTGTGCTGCCGGAGGCGCTCCATCAACTCCGAGCCCGCGCCATTGGCGATCAACTCGAGTTCGCGGCCGTCGCGCCGCACACGCAGAGCCGCAGTGAGGTCAAGCTCCGGCGGCGGTTGCGCAAAGCGCGCGCGAATTTTCTGATAACGCTCGCGGGCCTGGTCAGCATCACACGTCAGCACCACGCGGCCGCGATCGATGATCGTGAACTCGTCAATCAACCCCTCGAATTCGCTGATGAGGTGGGTGGAAACCAGGATCGTGCGCCTGCCGGCAATCCCTTCCTGGTACGCGCCGATCACCGCCTCAATGAACTCGCGGCGAACGATGGGGTCCAGACCTGACGTCGGCTCGTCGAGCACCAGCAAGTCCGTCTCCGGGCAGACCGCCGCGATCAATGCCACCTGGGTTCGCTGCCCCTTTGACAGGCTTGCTGTGCGCTGCGCCGGGTCAAGCCGGAAACGCTCCAACAACTCTTGCTCGACCTTCCGGTTCCAGTTCGCGCGGAATGAAGCGAGGTAATCCAGGGTCTCGCGAACGCTCATCCACGGGTAGAATGCCACCTGGTCCGGCACGTAAGAGAGGAGGCGCTTCACCGCCACTTCGTTCTTTACCGGATCGAGACCGAACACGCGCACCTGCCCCCGCTGCGGACGGAGCAGGTTCAGCAGACACTTCATGGTGGTGGTCTTACCCGCGCCGTTGCGCCCGAAGAGTCCGTAACAGCGGCCCGGCTGCACGGTCAGGCTCAAATCATGGACCGCCTCCGCCCGCCCGTAGGCATAAGCGAGATTTTCGATTTGGATAGCGGGAGTGGGAGAATTCATGGCCGCTCAATCCTCCTTATTGTCTTCATGGGCGCGCCGTTTGTCGTCGAGCACATCCAGGCGTTCATCGATCAACTGGAGGAACTCGTCGCGGGGCACCTGCAAATGGTGCGCTTGCACAATGGCCCGGTCGATCTCTTCGATAAGCAGCTCGCGCCGGACTCCCTTGCGCAGCCCCGAATGATTCTCTTTCAGGAAACAACCCCGCCCCGGCAGCGTTTCAATGACGCCCTGGCTTTCGAGCTCCGTATAAGCTTTGGCGATGGTGTTGCGATTAACGCGGAGTTCCTCAGCCAGCGGACGGATCGATGGGAGCGCCTCCCCGGTTCGCAGTTCCCCGGAGGCCGCGGCCGTTTTGACCTGCTCCACTATCTGGAGGTAGATCGGCGTGCCGGATTTGAAACTGATCAGGAATAACATAATCGGCCTACTGTCATAGGACTATAGGACAGTCAGTCGAGATTGTCAAGGGAATTTTTTTTT
>JBEKLF010000334.1:0-8522 GCA_050010335.1 Terriglobia bacterium | reverse complement strand
GGGGGATTCCCAGCGAAGAAGTGTTGGCGGAGATGCGCGACCCGGAGCGGGAAGTGTTCTACCTGGTGGGGACGCCGCGCGGCAAGATTCAGCAGTACGAGAAGAAGTGGCTGGAGTTGCCATGGCGTAAGGTCCGGGAGTCGGTCGAGGTCAAGCTGTTCGCCGCGGAGGGGGAATTATACGTGCTGGCGAAGAGCGCCGGGCGGCGGGCCAAAGAGCAGGCCATCCGCCGTCTTAAGCTGGTGCGGTTGCTTTGGAAACTGCGCGACCTGCGCCGGAAATCTCCGGCGCGCGATCACCTGCTGCTCCGGCTCGGTGCGGCCAAGAAGGAAGCCGGGCGAGCCTTCGGTTTCGTGCGGATGCATCTGCCGTCAGCCGGTGAAAGCGTCACTCGCCAGACGTTTACCTTTGCGGTGGACAAGGAGAAGTTGAAGAAATCTGAACTCCGTGACGGGCACTATCTGCTGCGGTCAAACCTGGTGGGCGAGGACCCCGCCGTGCTGTGGGAACGCTACATCCAACTCACCCAGATCGAAGCGGCGTTCAAGACCCTCAAGAGCGAGTTGGGCCTACGTCCGATTTATCACCAGTTAGAAAATCGCGTGGAGGCCCACATCTTGGTGGCCTTCCTCTCCTACGCTCTCTCCGTCACGCTGAAGCAAGGACTGCACGCCCTGGCCCCCGGCCTCACCCCGCGGGCGGTGTTGGAAAAGCTGGCGACGATTCAGATGCTGGATGTCTGTCTGCCTACCACCGACGGCCGTTGGCTGATCATGCCACGCTACACCCAGCCGGAACCCGATCAAGCGCTGATGCTGCACCAGCTCAATCTGTCCTTGCCTTCACAACCGTCACCTCGCATCAAGGCCCAGAAGGACCCGGTACAGACGGTGCAACCGAAACTGAAAATGTAGTGCCGACCTTTGAGAACCCTTCGCCAAAAACAAACCACTTACTGCTCTCCTACCCCCTCAACTGCGAAAGTTCGGTTAGAACACGAATTGGGCAGCCGCTTTCAGCTTGTTCCCATTGCGAGAAGAAATCCAACTCTGCACTCGGTTAACTGGCACGAGGTCTTCCATCTCGCACTTGTTGTCGGCGGAGCCGCCGGTCAACGGCTGCTGAACCTCCTTGAATCCTTCGTCAAGGAGCGGCTTGCCAAGGGCAGGAAGCAGAAGATTATCGAACTGTACGGGGCGGACGGCGAAGTGGTGAAGCGGTTCAGAAAGCCGCCGCTGCATTGACGGGTTGGCAGACAAATGGCCGAGCGGCTTGGAGCCAAGGCAGGTCACCTGAGATAGCGAAGCCCGATGTGGGCGGTCACGAGCTGCTTGGCGACAGAACCTAGAAGCAATGTGTCCAGCATCGTTCAGCTCCTCGGACGTGCAGCTTCCGCTTTGCCCACGTCGGTTTAGAGCTAGCGCCTAGAGACTCTGAGAATCTTCAGCTCTTCCTCACGGATGACTTTCCATCCCTGAGGCGAGCTGGTGAACGTCAACTGTTCAATCTCCTCCCCGGAGAAGGACTTGCCATCAGATTCCAGCGTGTCCCATGTCTTGCGGAAAGTAGCCGTGGCCCTGGTGTAATTTATTCCGTTCAATGAGTTGCCGCCGGGCACCATCGCGACTCGAATGTCGTTAACCTCATACGTTCGGATATCGACCATTCCCGCAAATGTTGATTCGAGGTTCTGCCTAATCTGCTCACGACTAATGTTGTTGCGTAGGAAGTACTTCTCAACGAGAGGCGCATATGAATCCGCCAGAGCCGTCGTATCTTTGGAACGGAATGCCCGAACCCACGCGCCGACCGCATTTCGTATGGACGCCTCGGATTCGGAAGTCAGGCCATTCGGGCCGTTCGCTACAGGGGTAGCTCCAAGTGGTGAGGCCGGAGTTGGTTCGGTCCTTGGCTCAGCCGGTGGTGCTTCGGCCTTGGCCTCTTTGCCCGTGGGAAAAGCGGCACCTGGCGACGGGCTCCTTACTTGTTGGGATGGCTCCGGCCCCGAATGAGAGAAATGCCAAGTTCCGGCCGCAATGACGGCGAGCAGAATCGAACTAAGTAGGATGTATTTGACCTGGCCTGGACTCTTGGTCGCAGCCTGGAACTGCGGTGCACCGTGCACGTCCGGCTGGTGATTTTCTGCCACTCTGGGCTTGCTCCCCTGCGGCTGTGGACTCGGAGTTTCGACGACTTTTTCCGGCGGAGCAGGGAGCGGAGTTTGAACGGCAACGTCGGCCTGGGCGGGCGTGATGGAGGGTTGCTGCACGGGCGCATCAAATCCCCCCACGGGAGGGGACACGGTAATCCTAGTTGGCGGAAGCGGCTGACTGACGTCCGGCGCGTGGGCCGGAAGGACGGATGCTACGAAGGCGTGAGCGAATTGCACTGCCGACTGGTATCGTTCCTCCCGCTCCTTTTTCAGCGCCTTCATCACCACGGCTTCGACCTGGGGAGGCACGCCTAAGCCCTGGGCGACGGCACGGAAAGGCGGCGGGGTCTCCAGCATGTGCTTGCGCAAATAGCCGAGTGGGGTGTCGGAATGGAAGGGCACGCGCCCGCTGAGCATCTCGTACACCACCACGGCCAGCGAGTATATGTCGGACCGAGCATCCAGCTCATCGCTCTTCATTCCCGATGCCTGCTCACAGGACATGTAAGCGGGAGTGCCCAGCACCATGCCGGTCTGCGTGTGCATGGTGGAAGACTCGCGCAGCTTGGCGATGCCGAAATCCACGACTTTGACTACTAGTTCGCCTTCGTCCCCATGCGTCAGGAAGATATTATCGGGTTTGAGGTCCCGGTGAATGATGCCGAGCTTGTGGGCGGCGTTCAGCCCCCTCGCTGCTTGCTGGAGAATTTCCGCAACCTCCGGCAGCGGAAGCGCCCCTCTTTGCTTGAGGACCTCACGGAGCGATTCTCCTTCCAGGAATTCCATGGCGATGTATGGCGTTCCGTCATCCGACTGGGCAGATTCGTGGATGGTGACGACATTGGGATGACGGATGCGGCCCGTGGAACCCGCCTCATTCTGGAATCGCAGCAGGAAGTCGGGGTCATCGAGGAGTTTGCGATTAAGGACCTTGAGCGCCACGGGGCGATTTCCCACGCCAATCTGCTCGGCGAGAAAGACCGTACCCATGCCTCCTTTGCCCAGGCGGCGGACAAGGCGAAAACGGCGGGAGAGCCCGGCGGCAAGCTGCGCTTCTGTTTCCGTAGCCTGGGCGGTGAGGGGAGTGCCGTCTCGTGGACACAGGGAAAAATCGTCCGGGTAGGTCTTTTGGCATGTTGGGCAGGTTTTCATGAGCGCCAATTGACTCCAGGGATTGAACGCATTTTAACAGAAATACCCACTTAAAGGGAAACCGCCGCTTGAGGGCGACGTGCAGTTCTTGCGCTCTCTCATTCATTTTCCCGCCCTGCTAATGACATCCATCCCCTGCAACGCCGCGGGCTGCCATGGGGAAATTTTGTGGGTTTTAAGCTGCCAAAGGGGTGTAGCATGGCGCTTACTCCTACTTTGAGGCGCTGGTAATGCACTTCCCGATAAAGGAGAAAGAGGCAAATGACATTGACTAACGATGAATTTGAAGCTGTAGTTCAGGCCTTGCGAGAGGCTGGATTTTCCGATGGAATAGATATGGCGGCATCCTTTAAGAAGGGTATAGAGATACCCCCCCAAAGCCCATGATGCGGCAACTGAGGCCGTGAGAAAGTATCGTGAACTCCATCCCCGCCGTGTAATGTAACGGAAATCCGGGACACGATATTTACTATTTCTTGCGACCGTGGTTCCTGGTTCCGGATCATGTCTGGAGGGGGGAGAAACGGTGTCAGGGGGGGAGAAACGGTGGGAGAAACGGTATCAGGAACCGTTTTTCTCCCCCATGGGTTCGGGGAACGGTGTCAGGTATCCTTTTCTCTTCAATAAGCGAAGCCGGCCTTACGGTTCGGAGCCCTGGGTGTCGAAGGCGGTGGCGCAGTTTGGATTGGAAAATACCATCCGCAACTCTGGCGTCCCGAAAAGGGTACCTGACAGTGCGCCGGGATAAACCGGCATGCAGTAGAGAATGGAAGAGTCTTACAGGAAAGGGGCAAACGGTGGGGGAAACGGTGTCAGGAACCGTTTTTCGCTCCAAATGACATGTCCGTCAGCCAGTCTTCCACGGGGTTGGGAAAGGGGCTCGACGCCTCTGGCATGATGTAAGATCCCGGCACAATTTCTTTACCATCTTTCATGATCCTGACCAGCCTTACCGGGTCACCCGGTTCCGACGGACTAACTTGCAGCGTTTTCTGCCACACACCTTCTTCATCCGCCGACCCGGCTTGAGCGGTCGGTTGAACTCCCGGCTTGATCTGAGCCACCAGCACCGAGGTAAGCACGAGGGCCAGCAACGAAATCACCAGCACGTTTAGGAGTGGCAGTATCTTTGACATCTTTCGCCTCCTCCCGGTCTGTCCCCCCCGTGCGTGGCGCTCTCGGTCCCACGCCCAGCGGGCTCCTTGCCGGTCAGCAATCCGGCGCGCTGACAATTGCCGGCGGGTCAAAGCTGACTGGCCGGACTCATTATTGTGATACGTTCTATTTCAGAACGGCCAACACTCCTGCCGGAGGGGAAGGGGACACCTCGTTATACTGGTTTTCGAGCGGCGGAGGGTGGCCGCGGCCAGCCGTCGTGGACCCAAGGCAGAGAACGTTGACCTTCGCCCCACCGCGGCGGCCCCAGCGGCCGCCCGCGCCAAAACGAGTTTAACGAGGTCTGTCCCCGGGTTCCCCCATTTCCTCCCTTTCCCCTGAAGGATCAGTTCTGCCCGTTTCCACCTGCCTTTCGATTTTCACTCCAAATGGTGTTTCCTAAAGTGTCGATGTAAGTGCAATCCGGGTCCCACACTTGTGCGATGACATTGGAGAACCCGGATGCCGCGTTGAAGCGTGGCGGTATTATGATCTTCCCTTCCTTGTTGACGAACCCCCACTTCGAACTGATCTTCACCTCGGCCAACCCTTCCTTGAATACACCAAGGGGTCTGACGCCGGGTCCACTGTCTTCAAACTGGGGCGGGATTACAAACTTGCCAGAACGGTCGATAAATCCCCACTTTCCGTGCAGCTTCACGGCGGCGAGACCCTCAAAGAACGTCCAGGCATTTTCAAACGTCGGTGGAACGATTGACTCACCCTTTTCGCCGATATAGCCCCACTTATCTCCGATTCTCACTGGCGCCGGGCCCCCATGGAAGCCGCCGCATTCATTAAAGCGGAACCCAATAACAACTTCGTTCTCTCGGTTGATGAAGCCGCATTTCGCGCCCTTCCACACGCCCGCCAGTCCATCGCTAAAACTCCAGGTAAGGTCGTACTGAGGCGTTATCACTTCGCGGCCGTGCTGATTCACGTACCCCCACTTGTCGTTGCGCTTCACTGCCGCCAAGCCCTCGCTGAACGCATGAACATCGTCGTAGCGGGGCTTGACGACGAACCGGCCTTTCCTGTTGAGGAATCCCCATTTGTCGTCAAGTTCAACCTCGGCTCGCCCCTCTGCGAACGCCCGTGCATATTGAAATCGCATCGGGATCACCAACTTGCCCGTCTCGTCGATAAAGCCGGCTTTGCCGATGTATCCAGGTGTGCTGATTAGCGAAACCGACGCCAATCCCTCTGTAAAGTTCCAAGCAAGGCCGTATTTCGGGGGGATCACAACTTGGCCTGAACGGTCGATATACCCTTCCTGGTCGCCCACGCGAATGACGAAACGTGTTCTTGGTCGCTCATGGCCGCTAAAGCCAGCACCACAGAGAAGAACAGCCGCGAGCAGGTAACAGCTCAGCGGGATGGAGAGTAACTTAGACATCGGAGCCCTTGATTCACTGCTCCAGGCTGGCGGACAATAGTGGGCCATTTCAATCGTGCAAAGACTGCATCGCCTAAACCGCCACACCTCGATATGCTACCATCCTCGCACGTGAACGAGTTTAACGAGGTGTCTGTCCCCGGGTTTCATTCCTAGGGGATAAGCGCCTTCCAGATGGGCTGTACCCAATCATCTTTGGCCATGTCGTAGACGATGAAATCGCCATCGAATTGCCAGTAAGCCCACGCCCACCCCAGGGACTCGGCTGTGCGCGCAACGCAGGCGGTGTAGCGGACGCGGGAATCCATGTCGCCTTTCTCGTATGCTCCAAATTCACCGAGAAAGATCGGACGCCCCTCCTTTTTCGACCATTCCTGCACGCCGGCGAAATCCTCTTCCACGCGGTGCTTCTCCGCATCGGTGCCCCAGGTCACGCCCGAGAGCTTTGCCGTCTCCTTATTCCAGCTTGCGCCCTGGTGCGTAAACTCCATCGGCAAGTAATAGTGAACAGTGACGATGATGTGGCGGTCGTCGGCTGGCAGTTCCAGCTTGTCAAGGTAGTGGATGTTGTTCCAGAAAGCCGGACCGATAATGACGTTGCGCGTGGGATTCGTCTTGCGAATCACGGCGAGGGCTTCCTTCAGCATGCTGTTCCAAACCGGGGCGGTCAACTGGCGGTTCGGCTCGTTTAGCATCTCAAACAGAACGCTATTCGGCGCGTCCTGGTATCGCGGCGCGACCTGTTCCCAAAAGGCCAGTAACTTGGTCCGGCAGCCGGCGGCATCGACGGCGCATCGGTTGTAGTCGTGCTCGTCGAGGATGACCGTCAGGTTCTGGGCCTGAGCGCTCTTCACCACCCAGTCCAGTGTTTTGAGCCACGCCGGGCGCAGGCGGTTCTGCCCGTCCATATACCGGAAGCCTTCCATAACGACTCTCACCGTCTGAAACCCGCCCTCGTGGATTCGCTGGAAATGGCGTTCCTGGAAGCGTGCTTTTTTGAATTTACTCCACAACGGATCGCCGGAAAGAATATTGACCCCGCGGCCCATAACTTTGACCTGGTCGAATGCGTCGATCGGCTCAAAACTCGTATCCCCGGCCGGAAATGATGCCAACCGTGGGGACAGGCTCATGGGCTGGCTATTATTGCCTCTAGAAATCTCCCTGGGGGCTTTCCAAACCTGCGGCAATGGGTTGCCTGCCGCTTGCACAGGTAAAACCGAAAGCATGAACAGTACGAATGAAAGCTTCATGTAATTCCTCCCTTGGCTTCTCGTCAAACTTCAGCAAATGCGCCGCGCTTCGAAATTCCACGGCGCTCATAAGTGGGCCCGGAAATTCCATATTTGTTTCCAAGCCGGCCGAGAACATACACCTGATGGCCGCGGAAGGCAATTGCCCGTTGGCGTTCGAGTGCTCTGGGGAGGGAAATGGTGTCGGGAACCATTTAACTATCCAGATACCGCCGCCAGCGGGTGTATACTTCCGCCGGCGCAATGTTGACCACACCACGCGCCCGATTCCAGGTAGAAGCCATGCGAGGAAGCGCTATTTCCCTTCTAGGCGTAATCACTTGTGCAGTCTTGACGGCAGGTCAACAGGCGCAACGTCCGCCGTTAGCCCAAGACGAGATTCTAACTATGCTACGCCAAGCGAGGCCCGACGCCCTAAACGTTCGATTCGTGCGTCAGTTCGGAATTGCCTTTGAGCCAACGGATGCGGTCCTGGATCAATTCCAGGAGGCTGGAGCCGGCGGCGGACTGCTTGCGGCCGTGCTGGCTGCCGGGGCGCCCGAGTCCAAAGCGCCGCTGGGAGAGCAGGACATTCTTTCCTTTGTGGTGAACGGCGCTTCCGGCGTAAGCGGAGTTCGATGGATCAGGCGGCACGGGATCGATTTCCAGCCGACGGAAGAGTTTCTTACCCAATTGCGCACGCAAGGGGCTAAGGACCTGCTTCTTTCCGAATTGCGAGTCACCCGTCCGAGGCCCTGGAGCAAGGAGGAATTGCTGCGGGCGCTTTCGTCGCATAAGCAACCGAGCGAAGGTGATATCCGTGAGCGGGAATTGATTTCGAGCCGAGCGCCGAAAGCCTCGCTGCGCTGCACGATGCCGGTGCGTCAAAAGCAATGTTGCAAGCAGTGCAAAATGCCAGACGTCTCCACCCCTTCGTTCCGCAATTCGCAGCCGCAAGTGCTCCAAACGCCGCCAGCAGTGGAGCCGACCGCTATGCCTTGCGCGTTACTGACAGTCCGCACCCAATTTATAAGCCTGAGCCTCCCTATACCGGTGAAGCGCTTCGATTGAAGGTTGAAGGTAGCGTGGCGCTGCAGGTGGCCCTCGACGAGCACGGCGACGTCACAGATGTGAAGGAGACATCGCAACCGTTGGGCCACGGACTCGATGAGACGGCCATCAAGACTGTCAAGACGTGGAAGTTCAGTCCCGCGATGAAAAGTGGCACCGCCGTGGCCACCACGATCCAGGTTGAGGTTTCCTTCCGCTTGTTCAACTAGCGAGCGAGTAGAGGGGAAACGGTGGGGGAAACGGGTGTCAGGAACCGTTTTTCGCTCAAACTGTAGCCCCCAATGAACTGGGATGAGCATTTTTGACCAAATGGGTGAGCCGTACTGAACTGACACCCATGCGCGCAAACGGTATAAGAGGTGTA
>JBEKLF010000333.1:0-8560 GCA_050010335.1 Terriglobia bacterium | reverse complement strand
CGCCAGTTGCTGGCGAAGGGCAAGGTTCTCCAGGGCGATATCTCGGAGGCAAGCGGGCGAAACGAGGAGACGAAGCAGCGAACCAAGCAATGCGAACATGGCGTTTAGGGTGAGGGCCGACACTTGAAAATGTCAATTGTTTTCAGCCTGATGTGGTTTTGGCGAAGGACACACATTTCCTTTTAGGGAGATGTCTACCCCTGCGTGAAGTTCCGCCGCCGACCGGCAACAGGCGCCAGCAGAAGTTCCTGGAGATTTGGAAGCTCTCGCCGCAAGTGAACGAAGTCCGCTCTCTTCATGCCCGCGACCAGCTCACCTGCTTGCACCTGCGCACCTGCGCCCGCTGCCCGGGATATCGGTGTCCGTTGACACTGCATGCCAGATCGATCTCTGGCTTTGGGTGCGTGCAAAAATCGTACAAGGCGCGCTTCTGCCCGGGCAGTTGTCGAAACAACGCTGCAAAGATCGAGCCAATCAGAGTGGACTTCCCGGCACCGTTCGGTCCCACAAGCGCAATGAGGCCGGGCCCCAGCGCCTCGAAATCCACGCAGGCCGGACCGGGAAAGGCTTCGGTTATACCGCACAAATTAGGCTGATGGATTTTCATGCCTTTGCTCCTCGTAATTGAACGACGCCGTTTGAGCCCAAATCACAACCCTGCGAAACGCCGACTGACAGGCCACCCCGCCCGGCCCTGGTCTCCCATATGGATGTGGTTTTCTAGCCATGCTGTGACAGTCCGACCGTGCTAGTCGCGAGGCCGATTCGAATTTGGCGTAGGTAAAGGGCCGAAGCCCTATTGTGATGGCGGTGGGATTGTGAGTGCGGTTACCTGAACATGTAAGTTGGGTTCTCGAGCGGATGACAAGAGATGGACGGTTACTACGTGGACGGCCTCCGACCGCGACTGCAGGCCCCGCAGCGGGATCACCAGGGCGAGCGGTGTGACCACTGGCGGAGCATCGTTAGATCGGATCAGACGACCCGGCCCAAAGAGACATGGGCGCCAGCTCACGTCAGCGGCGGAAAATGAGTATTCGTCCTGTGGACCCATCTTTTGTGCATAACCGTCCCAAGCAATACTTCCACACAGATCAACACGGCATACGCGGGTATGGGTGTGGTACACTCCTGGAATTCTTCATCTTCGGAAGTCGTCCTTCAAGAGGATTCCGGGGCCGGGGCGATGAAGATTTATGTGGGGGCTGTCGATGCGCTTTGCACCTTCCCTGATCTGTGTCGGCATTGCATTTCTGGCTTTCGGCTGTGCCCCTCATCGCGTCAGCGTGGCGGCACCGATTCCACCCCCGGTCGTGATAACCGCTAAATTGCGCGAGTCGGTGCCCGGCGACTATCTGCGCGTCAGCTTTCTGCCTGCTGGCGTCAAGGTTACGTCCCTCTCCCACCCAGGGGCACTGCGGGCCTTCGCGACAGCCACGTCGCTCTTCTTGCCGCCGCTCATGCTCAAAGAGTTCCCAAACTATTCCGGCCTCATCAATGACGACCAGGAAGTACTGGTCGCAATGCGCTGCAGACCACAGAATCCTGAGACAGTGGACGCCCTGCTGGCGACCTGGCCCAACGTCTTCCTGGCGATCCAGCGCGATGTGCCTTTGGATCCCTCCGCTTGCAAGGCCGAGCCGGCGAACGCTGCCACGCAGGCGGCCTGCTTCGCCAGAGCTTTCACCGATCCACCGCAGGCCGCCGTCCCCACCTCCCTGGCAAACGTCTTCAGCTATGCGGGCAAGCTCTACGAGCCCGACCACGCGGTTCTCGCAGAATGGCTACAGTATAACTACGGCATCTTTCCCGCCTTTAGCGGAATGGGATATTCGGTAAAGGACTCGTACTCGCTCACCAGCCAGCCGCTGACCTCCGAACAGATTCTGGTAAAGTCTGTCTCGTCGGAGTACATCCTGAAAAATGTGTCGCTCTCCGACGCCGGCTGCCGCTGCATTTCGGTAGCGAAATATCCCGGCCGGTCAAGCGACCTGCTCGACCCCGACTTCATCGAGAAGGCCGGAGGGCATGGCGTCTGCACGACCGTGGAAAGGCTGCCGGAGAACCTGCGCTGAGCAGAACTCACCTTCGCCTGAAGCGCGCCCGGCGCTAGTCACAGTGTCTTTCGAAACGCTAAAGTGCATTCAACAGGATTGGTATGTCGAAAGGCAGGTTTGAAGGGATGGTTACTTGCACCGGCTCACGACCGACAATTACACTGAAAACTAAGTTGTTAGATCCTTCCCGAACAAAACTGACCTCTGTGGGAGCAGTAGGTCACGGGTAACGCCGAAGGTGTTTTTCTTCAGTTGGGGACGCAGATTCTCAGACTTGGGAAAGTGGCCGATCACTTTGTTGCCGCTGGGTTTTACGACACGAAGGATCAAACTCTCCAGCTCTTTCAAATGGCGATCACCAATCGTGAGATAAACGCTGAACCTATCCCACGATTGCCCATGGTGGTCTTTCAGATGCTGGTTCAGCCGCCAACGCAAATCTCCTGCCAGTCCTACGTAACACAACTTATTCCGCCGGTAAAGAGCGTAAATCCCCTGCCGATGCCGCACGTAGGCCCGAACCACGTCAACATACTTTTCCAGCGCCTGACGGCTGATATTCTCAAGATACTGGGAAACCAACGATACGGTTCTGGCCATCGCAACCACCCTCACACTGAGTGCGCCGGCTGATTATCGGACGTCCGGACACTGGCAGGATAATACACCAATTGCAATGGGCCGTTAAATTTAGATTAGCCCAGCGCGGGCTTTGGCCACAACCAAAGCAGAAAGCGCTTCGGTAGATAATCGACAGGCGCAAACCCTTAATTGATGCGCCTTCCGAAGAACGTAAGCAAAAGTCTTGCCAAATAAACGAGACCGCTTTGTCTTGCCAGTTTCGGTATCGTTGGGCGGGCATCGTTTGAAGCTGCAATTCCGATCACAGGGACAGGCGTCCTGGCTCTTAGCATGAGCGCAGCCTTATTGCCAGTCCCATGATGGAAGGACGCAGTTTCGTTTTCGGGTATTTTGTCATATGCTAATTGAAACGATGAAGGCGATTCGAGCGATGGAGGTCCAGGTGAAACGCCGAACTTTTTTTGGTGGAGCTCTTGCGGGGCTGGCGGCCACCGCCTACGGTCTGAGACCGCAAAAGCCCAGCGCCGGAGACATTCCGCAGCGAGCGTTCGGGAAAACGGGTGAAAAACTCACCGTCATCGGCCAGGCGGGCGGCCGGTTTCCCCTGATTTCGTTTGAGGAAGCCAAGGCAATCACGTTGCGCGCCTATGATCTGGGGATCAACTATTTCGACAATTCCGCTGACTACTGGGATGGCAAGTCCGAAGAGGTTTATGGATCGGTCCTCTCGCCTTTTCGCAAGCACGTCTTTTTGACCACCAAGGCCAACAGCCGGACCCGGGCAGGCGCCGAAGCGGAACTGAACCTCTCGTTGAAACGCTTGCGGACGGACTACGTGGACCTTTGGCAGATCCACGCCGTCGGCGAGCATGAGGAAGTTGGACAAATTTTCGGTCCCGGGGGCGCCATCGAGGCTTTCGAGGCAGCAAAAAAAGCCGGGAAATGCCGCTTTATCGGTTTTACCGGCCACCACGATCCTCACGTTCACCTCGCCATGCTCAAAGCCTACGAAAAGTTCGATACGATCTTGATGCCGATGAACGTGGCTGATCCTGGCTATTTGAGTTTCGAAAAAATAGTCCTTCCGATAGCCGCCGAACGCGGCATGGCCATTCAGGGCATGAAGAGCCTTGGCAACGCCAAACTCTTGCAGGATTTCAGTGTGAGAGAATGCCTAAGTTATGTCCTGAGCTTGCCGGTAAACTGTGTCGCTATTGGCTGCACCACTCTCGGCCAGTTGGAGGACGACGTCCGCTTCGCCCAGCAGTTCAAGCCTCTCTCTACCAATGAGATGGACCCTTTGCGCAAGCGGGCCAAGGACATCGCGGGGCCTTACCTGGAAGACTGGAAGCGAAATACTCAGTCTCGAGCCAGCGCCGCCGGTGCGAGCACGGCAAAGCACGGATGAGATATCCGCCGGTGAGGAGTGGATTAATCCACCGTTAAATCCCACCCAAATCCCGGACGATCCGGAGGCCGCATGTAAATGCCCTCGGGCCCCCGAGTGACGCCGTTCTCCTCCTCGAACCGCTGATAGACTTCGGGCGGACCGCCTAGCGGCGGCAGGAACATTTCACACCAGGGACTGTTGGTCGTCGCCAGGATAAATTGCCAACCGCCGTGTTGCCATCCCGCGTGGGGAATAACCGGAATGTTGTACGCGGCGGCCAGCGCGCCAATGTGACGCAACTCGCTCAGCCCTCCACGCCAGGTTATGTCCGGCTGCCAAATATCAAGTGCTTTATGTTCCAGCAGCAGCCGGAAGCCGTAGCGCGTATATTCGTGCTCGCCGGCCGCCATCTGACATGATTTGATTCTCGCGTGAATCCTCCCGAAGCCTTCATAATCATCGGGCGGCAGGCACTCTTCCATCCAATAAACGCTGTAAGGCTCCACCATCGCGGCGAATTCAATAGAGTATTCCTCGGTGAGCGCCATCCAGCAGTCGAGCATAAGATCGCCATCGGGCCCCAGTGATTCCCGTGTCTTCTTGACGAGCTCCGTGTTCTTCTTCATCCCCTCGCGACCGTCGGCGGGGCCGTAGGGCACGGCTAACTTCAGCCGCTTATAACCGAACTCGATATGCTGTTCGATATCGTTTCCGGTGCAGTAAGCAGGAATTCTCGACTTGGTTTCCCCGCCCAACAATTTGTAAATGGGCATCCCCAAGGCATTCCCGATAATATCCCACAGCGCCAGATCAACCGCGCTGATGGCATTGACGACCAGCCCCTTGCGCCCGTAATACAGGGTGGACCGCCACATGATGTCCCAAAGCTCCTCGATGTTAAAAGGATCTTCACCCATCAGTAACTTTGTCAGGTGCTTGTCAATGACAAAGCTGCATCCCGGTCCGCCAAAACCGATTCCTTTGATTCCTTTGTCCGTCGAGATTTCGACCGCCTCGGGGCCCAGATCATTGGCCATGAAGAGGCTCCGTTGCGCTTTATATTTTGGATAGATGGACATCGGGTTGGCGACTTCGGAGCCGCCCGTGGACCACGATCCAGGCGCGGGCTCATATTGCGGGAGCGGCCTCTTGGGCTTGGGGTGGACCATCCGAACACTGGTAATTTTTAAGTCGCTCTTCTCCCCGTTGAAAGGTAACGGCGGCGGAGACGGAAGTGGCGCCGATTCGCCTTTTTCTGGTATGCCGGAGGCGCCAATCGTACCCATCGACAACAGCGTGCCTGCTTGGAGGAATTTTCTTCGATTCATTTTCGGAACTCGTAAACAGCTTGGCTCAATGAAGAGTATTAAACGGCGCGTATTGTAGCACGAGCGGCTGTCCAAAGCTCTTACGCCGGAACAGATTTTGCCGGAGCAAAAAGGCAGAATTGCGGGGCCTCCACCAAGTTTGCCGGCGCCCGGGCTATTGGAGATCGGTTGCTCCCACCCGGGCAGCCCTCGTGCTATGATGGCGCCGGTTGAAAGCTCAAAAAGGATGGAAGAATTCATTGATTCATGCAGCCAATAAGAACTGAGGGATTCATTATGCGGTTCCTTTCGATGTTACTGGCGGTATTCGGCGCCTTGGCGGAGGTGAATTACCAGCCTGCGGTTCCGCAGGCACTCATGCCCGACGGGACGCCGTTTCTGAGCTGGAGCGACGTGACACGCTACACTCGGACATACCACGTCAGCCAGAACAACCCGCAGGCGTCCGACGATAATGACGGGACGGAAGAGCACCCCTTCCGCACCATCAACCACGCGGCGCAGGTGGTGAAGCCGGGCGAGCGTGTGTGGATCCATGCGGGTATCTACCGGGAATTAGTGCGGCCGCGCTTGTCGGGCGAGGGTCCGGACCGGATGATCGCCTACGAGGCAGCGCCGGGCGAACAGGTGATCATTCGCGGCTCGCGGGTGATCACCACCAGGTGGGAACTTTCGGCCGATCCCAATAGTTCGCCAAGTCCCTCAGGCGCCCCGGGCCAAAGCGCGAAGCCGGATTCCCACGGGGGCATCTACTCCAAGCAGATTTGGATGACGACGATGCCGGATAGCCTGTTCGAAGAAGGCTACTCTCCATTCCAAACCCCCAATCTCACCAACCAGGAATTCGACGTGATGGACTGGGCAGTGAAGTGGAAGGGACGCATTCCTTATACGCTGCCGCGCGGTTTGCTGTTCCAGGATGGGCGGCGCATGGCGCAATTGGCCGCATACGAAGACCTCGTGCGGCTGCCCGGCTCTTACTGGGTCGATCCCGACGGCAAGACCGTGCACATTCATCCCTTCGGAGGCGGCAACCCGAATGGCCAACTCTTCGAAGCCGCCGTGCAACCGCACATCATTCAACCTCAGAATCAGGGCCTGGGCTTCATTCGGGTGAGCGGATTGATCCTGGAGCAATGCGCCAATGGTTTCGCGCGCGCGGGAGTGGGTGCACTCTTCACCATGGGCGGGCATCACTGGATCATCGAAGGGAACACGGTGCGGCAGGTCAACTCGGTGGGAATCGAAGTGGGTTTTCTGGCCTATGAAGGGCCGGGTTATCCGCGGCGCACGGATCCGGACTTGGGTTACAACATCATACGGAGGAATAGCGTGTCCGATTGTGGTACGGCGGGAATCCGCGGCCTCAACGTATCGCACGCACTGGTGGAGGACAATGATATCGTCGATTGCGGGTGGCAGGACGTGGAGTTTCATTGGGAAGTGGCCGGCATCAAACTGCTGGTTAATCGTGGGACCCTGGTGCGGAACAATCACATTGCGCGCCTGCAAGGTAGCGCCGGCATCTGGCTCGATTGGGACAACCAAAACTCGCGGATCACCGGAAATGTCATACACGATATCAACACGGTACAGGGCGCCGTTTTCATCGAGGCATCGCAGTCGCCGAACCTAGTGGATCACAATGTGTTTTGGAATATCAATGGGGAGGGCGTGCGTCTGGCTGATACTGACAACGCCATCGTCGCGCACAACTTTTTCGGACATGTCTCGCAAGAACTGGTGTGGGCCAAGGTAGCCACCACTCGTTCATTAAACGGGCGCAGACTGACGTCCACAGGGAATCGAATCGTCAACAACGTCATCGTGGACCAGGGTAAACCCATGCTTTCCGGGGATCCCAGCAATGTGGCGGACTACAATGTCTATGCGTCCACCAAAGCCAGTCAAACAGGGGCGAAAGACTCCGGCGAGCACTCGGTGGCGATTCAGGGGACCGCCACATTCGACGCCGACCGCTTGCTGCTCATCTGGAAATCTGACTCCCCGCTACCCACGGCGCCGATATTGAAGAACTGCGAATCGGATTTCTTCCGGCGTGAGCGGACGCGAGATCAGAATATTCCCGGGCCGTTCCTGGGGTTGGCGAACCCGGCGACGTTTCAACTGCGGGAGGCATGGAAATAGGGTCTCGTCCCACCGGCGTTTCGTGACCTCGCAGTTTCACATCAGAGCCACCCGCCCCCCTCCGTCGGGCACCCTCTCTCCAAGGGAGAGGGATAGCGTCGCGATCCTGCCGCGCGCCATTTGGGGGGCGCAAGATCAAGCGCAGAATTTGGAAACAGATGCAGCTATTTAAGGGGAAACGATGGGTCGATTGGTCCGGCGAGCAGCGTTTGAAGCTGCATTTCCGGGCCGTCCGTTGGATACTGGGCCTTCTCGTGGTAGCCTTGCCGGGTCGTTTCATTTCCATAAGCCCCAGTCCGCCCAGGGTCGTATCGACGCGTGAGTCATTACGCTTTCATGCCGGAGGTTCTCCATGTGTACGCGGAGATTCGTCAAAAACATTCTCGTGCTCTTGCTCCTGCCCGCCGAGGTTCTTGCGCAGGAGAAGGTCATCCCCGCAATTAACGAGGTCGAACCCTGGCAGCAAGTCGGCCAGCAGCCGTACGAATTCACTTGGACACAGCGCGAGCAAGACCCCCACACGCTGGTGGACTTCGAAGACATGCAGGACTGGACCCTCGAGCTCTACGATGGCGCCCAGGGAGAATTGCGGCGCAGCCGTGAGCAACAAATGTGGGGCGAGTACGTGGCCAAGATTGTCTACTCCGGAGCACGTCCCGAAAGCCGCGTGATTGCGCGGCCGCCGCGGCCCATTTCCATTCCTGGCCGGTTTGATTCCATCGATTTGTGGGGCTACGGGAATCGCTGGGAGTGGGTGCCCGATCCCACCACTCCCCCCGCGAATGTCGCGGTCCTGATTCAGGACGCGCGCGGGAAGGAATTCCGGGTTCAACTCACCGACATCCGCTGGAAGCAGTGGTGGCTGATTCACCGCCGCATCCCCCGCGATATCCTGGACCAAATTGTGCTGCCCGCGAGTTTCACTGGAATTGAGCTAGCAGCCCGTGGTAAAAGTCAGCCCGACGCAGATCCTGCAGTAGGGGTCTCGCTGCCAGCACAAGTACGGTAATCGTTTATTAGATATTGCAATATAGTGGGCTTATTCTATAATGCTG
>JBEKLF010000332.1:0-8572 GCA_050010335.1 Terriglobia bacterium | reverse complement strand
ACCGCCCGGCGTCGGGCGGTGGAAACTTGGTTACAAAGAAACGGAGTGATCACCATCACTCAGAACAAAAAAGTGTTACCCATTTTCCCCGAAAAAACTGCTCATAATTAGGTTGCCCCCACCAACACATACCGAGTTGACGCTGACGTGGTTCCCGCATTTGCCTATAGGTTGTATACGAAGAAGCAATACGACTTTCCTAACGGAACGTACCTGACTCCTTACCTCCAACCGGCTGGAACGAAGTTCATTGCAGGAAGCAGCAAGGTCGTCATCAACTGGCCAGAGCAGCACTACACTAACGGTGCCGAGAAAAACAAGAGAACTGGTAGCAGGTTCAAGTTCATCGTGCGTGCAGTGAAGAGATTGAAGTTCTACCTCATGAGGCAGGGAGTGCACGCAGCCGACCCGGTGGCCTCCTATCTAATCGAATGCTTGCTCTATAACGTGCCCGATCCCGTCTTCGGCGGTGACTCTTACAAGGACAATGTGCAAAACGCCCTGCTCACGTGTTTCAGCGCAACTCAGACCGACGGAGCGTGCGACAAATGGCATGAAGTGAATGAAATAAAGTTCCTGTTTCGATCCACGCAGCCGTGGACAAGACAGCAGGCTTACGACTTCGTCCTGGCAGCTTGGAGCTATGTGGAGAACAACTAGATGACGAGCACGCAGATAAAGGTGCTAATCGGGCTGGTCGTCGTTATCTGGGTCGCAGTGCTGCTCGTACAGGGCCATCCCGTGCCGCTCGACTATCTGAGGGCGTTCTCGTATGTAATTACTGGTGTATCTCTTGCTTTGCTGATCTGGGAACGGTGGCTTTGGTCGTGGAAAGCGTTCCGGCCTTGGTTGACAACACGCCCCGACCGTACGCGGTACGTGGAAGGGGCATCTCGTCAGCAACTGGGTTGATCCGCAGACAAAACAAAGCCGTGGTCAGATCGAAGCCTACCTTGTAATCCGGCAGACGTATTCCACGATAGATGTGCGGCTGCTTACCACGGAATCAGGTTCGGTTAGTTTGTCGGCGAACATCGTCACAGATAGCGAGGGGATTCATACTGTGGCGGTTGTGTACCGAAATACGCCAAGGGCGTTGCTTCGCGAGCGTAGTCCAATCGGGCACGGCGGGATGCTCGTGTATGTTCATGGCAGTCCCGCTCATCAATTGGATGGCGAGTATTGGACAGATCGCGAGACCAAAGGAGAGATCACGCTCAGCTTGCGCTCAAGCGAACTATGCCACGATTTTGGGCAAGCTCAGAAAGCGAATTACAAAGCTGCGTGAGACGTGGGGCAGTCGATGTCCGCAACGCTCGGCGATTTGGTTCGCTATTGCCTCCGCACAGCATCGCGTGTAGATTGACCGCATGTTCAGGTTTGGGCGTCCGTTCCTTCATAACCGCTACATCTTCGTGACCGTGGCTTGCCTTGCGATTATCCTGGCGATACCGCAACGGGCTTTCGCCCGGGGTCGTGAAGGCCATCAAATCATAGTGATTGTGGCAGAGCATTACATGCGCCCGTACCCCGCGTCTCGAGGCCGCTGCCTCCCAAGTCAAGTCCTCACACCTTCCCACTGACCAACCGCCCGCCGCGTTATTCCGTCACCTTCAACGTTCCCTTGAGCGGTAGATCCTCCGACGACCTCCCCACCATGATCTCGAAGTCGCCCGGCACGACCCGCCAGTGCATGTCGATGTCGAGCAACTGGAGATCTTCCGGGGTAAGCTTCATGGTTACGGTCTTCGTTTCACCAGGTTTAAGCGCCGCTCGCTCAAACCCCCGAAGTTGCTTGACGGGGGTTGAAACCGGGGCGTATTTCTCGTGAATGTAGAGCTGGACGGTGTCCACCCCTGCCCGGTCACCGACGTTTTTCACGTCCAGGGTCACGTGCGCCTCGCCTCCCGGATGGATCTCCGCCGGCTCAACACGCAGATTGCTATACTCAAAGTTGCTATAGCTCAGCCCATAGCCAAAGGGGTAGAGGGGTGTCCCGGGCATGTCGACGTAGCTTCTTTTGTCACGATAAATCCGGTAAGCCTTGGATGGCTTGTAATTGTAATAGACGGGCAATTGGCCAGAGTGCCGGGGGACGGTGATGGCCAGCCGGCCGGTGGGATTGTAATTCCCAAAGAGCACGTCAGCCACGGCTTCGCCGCCGCGCTCTCCGGGTTCCCAGGCCTCCACGAGAGCGGGCACGTGCTCTGAGGTCCAGCGCGTGGAAAGCGGCCGGCCGTTGATAAGCACCACCACGGTGGGAGTCCCGGTCTCGAAGACCGCCTGGATCAGGTCCTCCTGCACTCCGGACAGATCCAGGCTCGCCACATCGTAGTCTTCACCATCGGTGGGGCTGCCAAGATGATGAAGGTCCCCTCCGTACCTCCCCTGCCTCTCGCCGACCACCACAATGGCGACGTCCGCTCCTTTCGCAGCCCGCACGGCTTCGGCAAACCCGCTCTTGTCCGTGCCCGTAATTTCGCAGCCGCGCGCGCGCGTGACTTTGGTCTGAGGCGAGACTACAGCTTGAATTCCCTCGATCACGGTCGTTACGTGCTGGAGAATTTTCGGCGGCACATAGTCGCCCAATTGGTTCATCACATCATCCGCGTTGGGGCCGATCACCGCTAGCGATTTCAAATCCTTCTTTAGAGGCAATAGGTTCTTGTCATTCTTCAGCAACACAATTCCTTCGCGGCCGGCACGCAGAGCCAGGACCTGATTCGCTTGCGAGTGCACGACCTGGACGGCGCGGTCCACATTGACGTACGGATTCTCGAAGAGGCCCAGGCGGAACTTCAGCCCCAGAACTCTGCGCAGAGCGCGATCCACCAGCGCCATGGGGACTCGACCCTCTTCCACGCTCTCGACCAAGGGCCCCATGTAGGCAGGCTCGTAGGTGATATTCAAGTCGACGCCGGCCCTCAAGCCCAGCAGTCCAGCTTCCTTTTGGCTGGGAACAATATCCTCATAGATCAGTGTATCAAACCCGTCGCCTTCGCTCTCGACGACTCCCTGGAAACCGATTTCCTGCCGCAATACATCGTTCATCCACTTCACCGAGGCGTGCGCCGGCACATCCTCGACTTCCGGGTAACCGGCCATTACACCCAAGCCCCCGGCTTTGGTGATTGCCCCGATCCAGGGCGGCATAAAGTTCTCGCGCAAGGAACGGTCCGATACCTCAATCGCTCCACGCTCGAGGCCGCTCGATGGTTCGCTTTGCGTGGGAAAATCCGTCAGCACCGCGATGACCTTGTCAGGAGCTGAGATATCGTAACCCTGGGTCGCCCGCACGATAGTCTCGCCGATGCGCATATAGAGGTAAGGATCTTCGGTGTACGCTTCCTCGTTGCGGCCCATGCGCGGATCGCGATTCACTTCCATCACCAGTGTGGAAAGCATGTGGATCCCGACCGCTCGCGCCTCCGCCGCTGCCGCCGCATAGATCGCCTTTACCAGATCCATGTCGAAGGAACTGCCCACGGCCAGGCCCTCCGGGAAAACCGTGCCACCCGGAAATTGGGCGCCATGCGTCCCTTCTTCGTCCTCCATGACCGGTATTTTCAGCCGCGTCTGGGTGAGTGCGATTTTTTGCAGCTCGTTAAAGTATTCCGCTTGCTGGCGCACGCCTTCGTGCAGAATCTCATCGGCGAGCGCGAAGAAACCGCAGGCCGGACCGATTTCCTGGGTGTAGGTTCCGGCCGTGAATTTCTTGCACGCCTCCATCTTCGAGGGAATGTCTCCTCCCAGTCTATCAACATAAACACAACAAGGCATATTGAGCTGCCCTACTTTTTCCTTGAGCGTCATGCGGCTGAGTAAATCCTCAACCCGCACCTCGACCGGCTGCTTTCGATCGAGATAAAGCGGCACGGTGCGTTCTGATTGCGCGAAGAGTTGGAAGCTCTTTAGCAGCATCAGCCCCAGGCCGAGGATTAGCACCTTCAGACATTTTTCGATGCGGATTGGCGTCCTGCGCAAAGGCTTGCTTCGAGCAGGTTGCTCGACTCGCGGCCGTGATGAGTCAAACGCGCAATCCCTTTTGAAACGCAGCATACTACCTCCTTATCATTGCACCCCGGTGCGCCCTCCATGGCAGCAGTACCGGCGACCGCAAGCGGCGAGGGTCCAACGGCGCAATACCGGCTGCGGATCCCTATTGCCGATAGGGCGCCTCGCTCGAATTCCAGCCGGGCCAGCGTGCCGGAGCTCCGCCGAACGCATGTCCCAAAATACCGCGCAGCGATGGGTCGAGTACTACTCCTGACGCTTCCGCGCACACCTTTCGTCGTCGTGGCTCTCCAAGAAAGCAAATAAGCAATTCGTTTTTTGCAGGACTCGTTTCTATTGGCAGCGTGACTCGACTGCTCGCATCCCATGTAGCGGCACCCCCTCGCAAGGCCAACTCTCGCCCGGTGACCGTGTTCCACCCTCCCCACGAAAATGCATCGGCAGCAACCGCGAACTTTTTTTGTGCAAAGCGACTCGAGACCTAAACGCGCCTCCCCAAGCGACGCACAGGAGCTCCCGACGCCTTTCTGGCCGGGATCTTCCCGAGCTGATCTCCCGTCGCCGCGCCACCGCTGCCCAGGTCGGTGGCCCTAATTAGAAAAGGAACTTAATAGCCACCTGGCCGATGCGCGGATCGCGTGCGCTGCCCACAAAGCCGAAAGTTGAGCTGGTGATGCTCCCAGTCGGATTTGAGAATTGGGCATGATTGAAGGCGTTGAAGAGTTCCGCCCGGAATTGCAGGTTCTTCGATTCCGTCAAGCGGAGTTCTTTGGTCAGCGACAGGTCCCAGGTGTTGAAACCAGGCCCCGGGAAGAAACGGCGGTTGGCATTTCCGAGCTGCCCGATGGCCTCCTTAGTGAACAAGGAGGGGTTGAAGTAAGGATTCGTCCCGGTGGCCGAATCGCCCTTGCGGGGATCGGTGATGTTCAGGGGGCCCGGGAGGCGGTTTGGTTCGTCCACGGCATTGCCCTGCCCGGTACTGAAAGTCCCTAAGAGCGAGTTATCGTCGCCCTCTGTGAGATACACAGGGAAGCCAGTGGAGAAGCGCGTAATTCCGCTGATGGCCCAGCCATTGGTCAACTGGTTGGCATGCCAGAGCCGGTCAAACGGTACCCGATAGCTGTAACTCACGACGAAGTTGTGCGATAGATCGAAGGCGGACAACGCCTTCGTAATCTTGTAGTTAACGGGGTTAATATTGTCGCCTACATTGCCGTTTCCACTGCCCGACGCGTTATCGAGCGACTTACTCCAGGTGTAGCCCATGAGGAATTCCAGGCGGCCGACTGTGTGGCGCACTGAAGCTTCGAAAGCGTTGTAATTGGAGTTGGCCATGGTCGCGAACCAACCATCGTCGCCAAAAGCATCACTAAAAGCATGACGCGTGGTGGTGATGACTCCCCCGGTAATGGGGTAGTAGGTCCCATTTTCGCCGTAGGGACCGCAGGTGGCAGTTCCAGGCATCACTTGGCTCGGCTGGCTTAGCCCGAGGCACAGAGCCGGATTACCCGGATTGGCGTCCACAGTCGAGATAAGCCGGTGGCCCTGCGTCCCGACGTAACTCAGAGAGACCAATGTTGCCGTTCCGAATTGCCGTTCAAACGAGAAGTTGTAATGCTCGGCGTAGGGAAGACGGTTGTCGTGAAAGAAGGCCGGGGAACTAGAGAGGGGCTCGAACTGCGACCAGTCGATGGAGTTGTCAGGATTGTTGGGTCCGACGTGAAGGGGGGGTATAGGCGCGGGGAATCGCTGGCCCCTGTCTTGTCCACTGGAACGATCAACAAAGGGGGTCGCAAACATGGGGGGAGCAGGACTGTCCCACCAATATCCGTACGGAGCGTCCCCTATCTCCTGTGTGCCGATCTTTTCTTCCAAAGCTGTAAAATAAACGCCAAACGCAGCCCGGATGCTCGTCTTGCCAGGACCGCCCAGCAGCTTACCAAAGAATCCGCTCTGGGCAGGGGGAGAATAGGCAAGACCTATGCGTGGGGCAAAATTGTTATAGCGAGTGGGGGCCAGCGTGGGGGGAACCCCAGGATCGCCTGGGAAAACCCAGCCCGTCGGTGCTCCCGGAAATACCTTCGACTGCACACCGGGGACGAGCCCCTCTATTTGGTTGTTGCTGGACCACCAGGGTGTGCTGACTTCCCAGCGCAAGCCAACATTCAGCGTCAGGTTGGAGGTAGCCCGCCAGCTATCCTGGCCATACAGAGCGTAGTAGCGGCTCCGACCATACATCGGCGCTTGGAAGCCTCGGGCATACTCTGCGGGCGCCCCAATCAGGAAATCAGCAAAATCATTGCCCGTTTCTACCCCGTCAAAAAAGAACATTCCATTGAGGCCTATGGCGGCGTTCTCTGTGACCTGGTCGTAACTGAAGGCCCCACCGAATTTCAGCGTGTGGGTGCCAATCACCTTGGAGAAGTTGTCCGTTATGTGATAGGTGTTGTCGAAGAATCGAGTAATGCCATTAGCGGCGCCGATGCTCAAGTTATTGAAGCCGACCGCTTCAACGCCCTGTTGCTGGGGTGCGCTCGGGTAGATGCCCGTAAAACCCTGGGAAGCAAGTGAAACGCCCAGCCCGCCAACCGGAAAGCCAGCAAAATTGATATCGCGCATGTATACAAGACGGAGCTCGTTGACCGAGTTGGGGCCAAACGATTTGGTGATGCCTAAGTTGATCATCTGCGCCCGGCCGTTCTCACTTGAGCTGAACCCCGGAAGGCTCGCTCCACCGTACGGATTAATGTGTACGTAATCATCCAGGAAATAATAGCCCGAGAGCATGCCCAGGCGGGTGTTGACATCGAGCCGCGCGCTGCCTTTGTTGTCCGACAGCGTTTCCTTATAGGCCGAGGTGGTGAAGTACGGGCCCGAGTTCGGATCCGTAATGTATTTCATGAGGGCCTTTGTGGGCGCAGTGAATGCGGACTGAGGGATAACCGCGTTGGGAAATACGCATTGAGCCCTACTTGCACACCCGCTCGCGTAGTACGGCTCGCCAGAAGTGACCGCGTAGCCCAGTCTCTGCGAAAGATTGTTGGCCCAGAACCCACCGTTCACCGTCCCCGTGAGTTGGTCGGCCACATCCGCCAGATTCCCGGTCTTGTCGGCGGTTGAGGGCACAGAGATAAGCCCAGTGTCCACGCCCTGTACCATGCGCGTACCCTGGTAGTCGCTGAAAAAGAACACCTTGTCATGCCGGATGGGGCCGCCTGCCGTGCCACCGAACTGGTTCTGGTGCAAAACTCCGCGTTCCGGAGAGTAGAAGTTCCGCGCATCAAGATGGGGATTACGCATAAACTCGAAGGCACTGCCATGGTACTGGTTTGTGCCCGACTTGGTGATTACGTTGATGAGCCCCCCGGCATAATTGCCATACTCCGCGTCAGCGTTGTTGGTCAGAATGCGAAATTCCGCGATGGAATCCAGATTGGGAACGATCCCCGCTGCCATGTTCAACTTTTCCTCGGCGCTGCCACCGTTGACCATGAAGCCGTTGGCAGTTTCTCGCTGCCCACTTATGGAAAGCGACCCCGGATTCAGGTTCCCTGAAACGCTGATGCCACCACCCTCCCCACTTGATGCCGGAGCAACTCCGGGTTGCAAGGCAAGTAGGTCCGTGTAGGCGCGGCCATTCAGAGGGATGGTGGTTATCTTCGTGCCTCCGATCACTTCGCCCATCTGAGTATTGCTGGTTTCAACGTGCACGGCGGTGGCGGAGACCTCAACGTACTGGCTTACGGCCCCCACCCTTAGTGCGGCATCAACCCGTAAAGCGGTATTCACATCCAACACCAGACCCGTCTCCCGGTATTCCTGAAATCCGTTGGCCTTGATGCTCACCTCATATTTCCCAGCGGGGAGGGCCGGAAAGGAATAGAAGCCCCGGGTATTGGTCTGGGTCGAGTTGTCAATTCCCGTTTCGGTATTGTGTGCAGTGACCGAAGCTCCAGGAATGACCGCCCCTGTAGGGTCCGTCACGGTTCCTGAAATACTCGCCGTAATGCTACCCCAAACAAATCCTGCGCCAAGCAGGAATACGAGTGCCAGGGTCGCCAAGTGACGAGGGTAACTCGCGGCGCGGTTGGCCTCGCCCTGCAAGCCGGCACGCTTGTGGGAATGGCCAGGTGTGCGAGCAGTCCCCTCCCGGTCGCGAAAAATCCTTTGGGGAATGCCTAATGCAGTCTGCCAAAATGCAAGTACACTATTGGGCCTAAATGCAGTCCAGAAATTCGTCCCAACGCATTTGTGATTCGCGTCCATTTCTGTCCTCCTTATTCCTTGGGTCACCAGATCCTAACCCGGCGTAGCCGGAACCAAAAAAGGGAAGTTGCACGATTTCAAAACTGCCTTCGAACCCGCATGAACACTGGCCGAATGCTACGTGGCCGAAAATATCCTGCCAGAAAGTGGCAGAATCCTACGACAAAGGTACTAAGAGCTTATCCGTAAATAACAATTGTTTGCCGCCAACAAATCATGGCCGCGGCCAAGGCCAACAGCGCGACGTAGCCTTCCTTGGTCTTTTCAAAACTCACTAACAGCTTGCGAAATC
>JBEKLF010000331.1:0-8590 GCA_050010335.1 Terriglobia bacterium | reverse complement strand
ATCAACCGATCATAGGTTTTAGGATGCAACCGCAGCAGGCGAGGAAGCATGGCTACTCCTCCTGCGAGAAGTATGCCATACAGGGGCCGATTATGTCCCTTTAATTATGCGCGGATGTATAGGTCCCGTAATCGGGGGCTGGTGCTCATGCACAGCCACCTGAGTCCGGGATGGCAAGCGCTGAGTTGGCATGACCATCAAGCCGAATCGTACCACGCGGGAAGCACGGCCTCCGTTACTGGTATCCCCTTCCTTGGCTTGACGCTTGGAACAGACGGTTCGTGGAGCGGAAGGTTCTGGCGGCGGACGGCACCTCGGAGTTATATCCCTGCTTGGTGCGAATCAGTACGCGTTGTTGGCCCTGCTATTGAGGTTACGTTCCACCCCCAACTTAGGCCCGAACCTGAAATGCGAGAACCGCTGAAGCGAACAATTGGCGTTTGGGGGCGAAGAGGGCAGGCCCTGCTTTCCAGGCTTCACGTTGGCATCGTCGGCCTTGGAAATGTCGGCAGCATCATTTGCGAATTACTCACGCGAATGGGAATCCAGCGTCTGACTCTGATTGATTTCGACAGTGTCGAGGAACTGAACCTAGATCGCATCCTAAACGCAGTTAGCTCCGATATCGGACGCCTCAAAATCCATGTTGCGGGTGACGCGGCCGAGCGCAACCACACATCGGGTTCGATTCGAGTTGGTCGCGTGGATGCCAGCGTTGCCGAGCCTCAAGGATATAGGGCGGCTCTAGACTGCGACGTTTTGTTCTCCTGCGTCGACCGTCACCGACCGCGCAGGATTCTCAATTACATCTCTTATGCACATTTAATTCCAGTGATCGACGGCGGCATCCTGGTGCGTCTTCACAAACAGCGCCTGGTGGGTTCTGACTGGCACGCCCATACGGCGGGACCGGGGCGAAGGTGCCTTGAATGTTGGGGAGCATTTGATCCCTCTGTCGTGGGTCTGGAACGAGACGGACTTCTCGACGACCCTTCATACATCCGTCAGCTTGACCCGAGCGATGTGTTGCTCCGACATGAGAATGTAATCCCGTTCAGCACCTCTTTGGCGAGCCTGGAAGTCCTCCAACTTGCCGCCCTCGCACTCGGTCCCCTCCACAACGTTGGTGATCAGAATTACCACTTCGTGGGCGGAGCTTTCGACAGGACTGAGGACCGCGGCTGCGATAACCAGTGTCTTTATCCCTCATTGCTAGGTACCGCTGATTTAGTTTGTTGCCCCACAGGTCGAGACATCTCGGCAGAGCGTAAACGCGAGTCTCGCAGGAACGTAAGACTGCACTGTCACCCATGCATTCCGATCATGGACAAATGAACAGCTTGGAAAGGGGCGCAGCATATTTGTCCCTTTTACATCCTGCCAGCGAGCCGCGGACAGTGCCTTTCTGTCCGTGGGCTTTTCCCTTGATGCCAAACCTTGACTCAATTGTGGCGGCAACGACGGCACTCGCCCCGGGGCCGAACGCGGTTCGGGCGTGGGCGTAGGGCCGAGCGGCGCTCGGCCATGGCCGAGTGCCATTCGGCCTTACAACAACCGTCGCACACTCAAAGCGCGAACGCGGTTCGGCTCTCAAAGGGAAATCCGACGAAGACAAGGCCCTCATAAGCACGACATAATCCGAGCAATCCACGTCGGGTAAATTCCCTGCCAACGGGCGGGCGCGGGTGGAGGAGTTGGCTAGGCCCCGGTTCGACGGTGACAGGCCCAGAGACGCGAAAAAATAGAAGGTCAGTTCTTGGCGGGAAGGTGTTATAGAATGGTGGATGTCTGGGTTCGAGCGACCGATGCGGAGGTTCCGATGCCCGTTAAAGCTCTGAGTGGGAAACAGTCTGCAACCATGCCCCGAAAACTTGCGAAGCGAGTTGCCCTGACTAAGAACAAGCTCACTATCCGCGACTTGGGGTGGACGCGTGAGCGCGCGAGGGAAGTGCGCGCCAAGCTGGCGACATTCGCTGCTGATTGGGATGACCCCAGCATGGACGTCTACAATGAGCCTTAGACGCGGCGACTTCGCCTTGGTTTATTTTCCCCACTCCGACCTAAGGACGGCAAAGCTGCGGCCGGTTCTGGTGGTCCAAGCCGAGCAGCTCAACACCGGACTCCCTCAGGTGGTCGTTGCCATGGTCAGCAGCAATCTGGCCCGAGCCGGACATCCCAGTCGTGTCACCGTCCTGTTGAAGGATCGCTCGCTTTCCATACCGGCCCGAAATCCGATTCGGTAATCATGACGGACAACCTGGGGACGATAGAACTGCAACTTGTCAGACGGCCCATCTGGCGGATGCCGCGAATGGAACCTGTCGATCAGGCTCTGCGCAATACCCTGGGATTGTGAGCCGGCCGCCATTTCGGAAAGTGCTTTCCGGTTCGTTGGGCTTTTCCCTTGATGCCAAACATCGGGTCAATTGTGGCCGCAACGACCGTGCTCGCCCCTGGGTTGAATGCGGTTCGGGCGTGGGCGTAGGCGTAGGGCCGAGCGGCGCTCGGCCATGGCCGAACGCCATTCGGCCCTACAACAACCGTTGTACCTTCAGCAGCGGGCCGCCGGCCAAGCGCCGGGCGGCGCGCCCTCTCGTGGAGTGCAAGATTACGATTGAAAACCAGCCGATGGCGTGAGTAGTATGGGGGCCAGGGGTACCTCAACGGCAATCCTAATCCGGCATTCGCGAGGGGCATAGCATGACCATCTCCGCAATCGATGAGAGCGGCAAAGCTGTGGATTGGTGGTTCATTTACAAGGTTCCAAAGCTCACCCAGGATGCCAACAGCGACAGCGCCACGGGGTACGAGTATGTGTACTTCGATGCGAATGCCGATAAGGTTGCGAAATCGCCCAACCGCCTCGATCAGGGAAAGGGCGCACTGAACCTGACGCTGAATTCTGTCTTCAACAAACCTGCGGCGACGACCGGCTGGATCCTCTACAACGATGAGAAGCCCGCCATCGCTCCCGGCACTGACGACGGCAACTTGGGCCACACCAAGGGCGTCATCGCTTTCGACACGGCTTCCGGGACGGCGTTTTGGTTGCTTCACTCGTGGCCTCTGTACGCCGCTCCGGCATTGCCAGGGATGCCGACTCCCATGTATGGACAAACGTTCCTGTGCATTACTTTGGACATCGCGACCGCCAACAAGGTCGCCGCGCAGATGCCGACTCATCAGCAACCGCAATGCTACCTCCCGCGCGCGGCCTCGCTGAACCAGGGTGACGCACTCTATGCTCTCACCCAGGCGCTGCCGCCGAATCCTCCGCCCGATGCGAACGTGCTCGATTGCCAATCGAAAGCAGGAATGCCGTTCAAAGTGTTGGCCAAAAACCGGCAGTGGGGGAAGGACTTCTGGAACGGTTTTGTGGGCCCAACACTCGGCGCTGACATGGACGACGAAACGTGGATCCGCGGGCCGATCCCGCCCGTCGCTGACACCGACGGTATCCACAAGACTTTTGACATCAAGTTTATCAATTTAGGCCCGCTCGGGGCCCATTGGGCCTGGCCCGAAACCCACGACCATGCCAAGTGGGGCATTACCGTGGGGTCCGATTGGATTTGTGTCGGCGACATCAACCGCATGATCTCCCAGAGAAAACGCGGCGGGGGAACAGTTGCTTTTCAAAATTCCACGCTATGGCAGGCTCTGTCGAAAACCGATTTAATCCTGGCGCCGCCTGGACACACCCGAAGCGAAGCCCTCCAACTTATCAAAAGTACCCATGTGGACCCGAACGCCGCTCCCCCAGCGAAGCCGGTGGCCAAGTCAAGGTCAACGGCCAAAGCCCAAAGGCCCTAGGGCGATTAAGACCGCACCTGGGGCATCAACCGCGGGCGAGCAAGGAGTCGCCGCGGCTCAAAATCCGTCAATCTTAACAACAGTCTTTGTCATCTACGCACGCTGCTCGGGGAGGACGAGGGCAAGAAGTCTACAACCATCGAGATTCGATCCTTGTAAGTTATTGAAAACAAATGTTTGTGGAATAGGCTTGTCTGTAAGTTATTGAAAATAAGCGAACTTTCCGGTTCATTGACGGGCTCTATGGGAATTACCGGTTATTATCGGGGATTGGCGGGTTATCCACAATAGGGCAGGGTCGAAGTCACGATGTGCCGAATCTCGCCTTGGCGGCCTACGTCCCATGTGCCCAGCTTGAAGCCCTCACCCATCCGGCAACGCCCAAAAAGCATTCCAGCGCGGTGGGAAATCCGCACACAAGGTTCGAGCTACGCTCCGGCGTTTTTACGAAGCTCGCGAACCAGCGCTTCCACCGAATCACAGTCCTGAAAGATGCGAATTCCGGCGATTCCCGCCGCGCCATTCTGGAGGCAGATGGCCGCGCGGTCTCTCGATATTCCACCCAGCGCGAAAACCGGGATCGTAACCTGCAAGGTCAATTCGCGGAGCTTCGCGAGTCCAAGCGGTGGGCCATAAGCAAGTTTGGAAGGCGTTGCGAAAATCGGCCCCAGCAGGATGTAATCTGCGCCCGCTGCTTGCGCAGTCAGCGATTCCTCCAATGAGTGGCAGGAAACTCCCACGACGAATTCCTGCGGCTCGAGGCTTCGCACCAATTCCACCGGCATCGAGCGTGTGCCCAAATGCACGCCGTGGGCTTTGGCCGCAAGGGCCACGTCCAACCGATCGTTCACCATCACGCGGGTACGTCCCGCGCGGCGAGCGTGCCCGACCGCTGCTTCCGCCAGGGCAAGCAGGCTGCGGGCAGGCAAATCCTTCTCCCGAATCTGCACCCAATCCACGCCCGCGTCAATGGCTGCTGCAATGCAGGCATCAAGTGTACGGTATTTGATTTGCGTGCGGTCCGTGATGTAGTAGAGCTGGAGGTGGGCAGGCATTTTGGATCTGGCCATTAGGTGATCTGGCCATTGGGTCATTTAAGGACGAACTTCTATTCTTGGTCTGTCGTCAGCAGCAATTGACGATGCGAAACCGAAAGACTGAAGCCATTGACGACAGACAACCGACGGCTTTTCAATGACCCGATGACCCGATGGCCAGATCACCCGACTCACCGGTTCGGACGGGAACTCACGAAACCCAAGTCACGACGGAAGCGCCACACCTCAAAGAAGGCAAGCCAGACGTCCGCCAGCCCGAGGCCGGAGACCGCCCCCCGCAGGAAATAGTTATGCGCGATGCTCCCAAACAAAGGGTAATGCCCAACAAAGTAGTTCTTGGTCCAGAGCGAAATCCACGGGAAGACAAACAGAAACACGCCAAGCTCGAAGCAGAACACGATGTACACGATCGTCAAAAAGCGACTCATTTGTTTTTTCGATCCGGGAAATCGGTCTCAGGAAAGGCGATAGGGGTCACCCCCGCGGCAGCGGGTGGATGGTCTTTCAAGCCTTCTGCTGAAGCTCGCGGATCTTGTCCGCTACATCACGGAAGTCGATATTCTGGCTGTAAACCTCGGTGAATCTCTCGAGGGCCTTGCGGGATTCGCCGGCTTGTTCGTACGCCACGCCCAGATCATATTGCAGTGCAAGTTGCGCTTCCTCGTCGAGGTCGGGTGTTTCCAGTGCACGAATGTACCATTTGCCGGCAATCGCAGGCATCTTCTTTTCCATAAAACAAATCGCCAGAAGACTGCATGCCTGGAGGAAATTCGGAGGGAAGTTTCCTTTTCCCCCAATCTTCACAACCTTTTGAAATTCTCCAATAGCTTCATCCAGCAGCCCCATCTCCCGGAAAGCCACGCCCAAATTGTAATGGGTCTCGGGATCGTCCTTGGCGGCCTCGGCGGCGCCAGGCTCTTCCATTTCCGACAGCAGACCGCTGAGTTGCTCCGCGCCCTGACCAGAGCCTCCAGAAGGAGGAGCCCCAGCTATCGGTGAAGTGGTGGGGGTTGCAGGGTGAGCGCCTGCGGGTGACGCCATCCCGCCTAACGACGCCGGCAACTCCCCGGCCACGTTACTCAGCATGTCCGCGCCCCTGCTCTCTCGTCCCACCGGATCATTAACCACGGGCTCGTGAACAGGCGGAAAGACCTCAGACTTTACCCCGGTAGGCGGAACCACAGGATGAATCCCCACGTCAGGTCCGGCGGAAGCAGCGTAACTCGTGGGAAGCTCCCATTCTTCCTGCTCAAGATCTTCCTCCATCAGAGTGGGTTCAGGGGGAGATGCTGCCTCTGGTTCTGCTTGCACCACTTCTCTGGCCGGTTCCGCCGGGGGCAGCGCAGCGGGTGCCCCAGTGCTCCGCAGATTCAGTTGATGGCGGAGTCGTGCCACAACGGGGCTGCCGGCATGTTTTTCCTCCAGCGCGGCCAAGGCTTGCCGCGCCTCCTCCACAAAGTCATTCTCCAGGTAAAACTCAACTTCGATAATGCTATCTTCCAGATCAGCCGGGATCGCTTCTTTAGCACCTGCCAGCGGAGATCCAGAAACCTTGGTGGGGACTTCGGCGGGGGGCACTGCTTCCTCCCCCGCGGGCGGTGAAGAGGGTTCTTCGTCGGAAGCCGAGGTTTCCACCGGGGGTGGAGCAGCCGCTTCAGTCGCAGAGGGAGCAGGGGCTTCGAAACCAAGCCCCGTCAAAGCCTCCAAGTCTCCGGTAAGATCCAACTCCATCGTCTGTCCGGCAGGCGCGGGAGGTGAAGGCGGGGCGGCGGATGGTTCGCTCAGTACCGTACGAGGTGTGAGGTCAAAAAAAGCCTCTGTTGGCGACTGGGCACCGGTCCCCGCAACGGGTTCATCCGGAGCGGGTAGGGCAATCGGAAACTCCCCGGGCATTCCTGTTTCCGGCGTTTCAGGAGGGGGTGGTGGAGGGGCTGTGGGCTCTTCCTTGCTAGGGGGAGATCCGGGGAGCGGAATTTCATGCAAGGCGCCTTTGGGCGAAGCGATCGCCTGGTATTTGCTCGCCATCTCCACCTCACCAAGTTCAGTGAAGATTCGAGCCAACTGCGCGGCCGCCAATGCTCCTCGTTCCGGATAGCCTTTGCGGCAAATTTCCAGGATGCGCCGGTGAACATCGATTTGGTCGGGATAGACTTGCAAGACCTTTTCCAGCTCGGATATCGCTTTCTCGGTCAGGTTGTAACGTGCAAACAAGTCGCTGTTCTCGAGAGCCTCTTTCACCATCGCTTCCTGGTCAGCGTCGGTACCCGACGGCTCCGTGCGGATCTCCTCCTCCTCCGCAAGGGCCATTTGCTGGGTGGAGAAATCTTCCGGTTTGATTTCCTTGCCTAGCTTCTTCTGAACCGCATTTAGGGAACCACGGTAATTCTCATTTTCGGGTTCGCGCTCGACCAGCCCCAGATAGGCAGCTTCGGCCTTTTCCAGGTCCCCGGCGTGTTCGTGAGCGTGGCCCAGCGCTTCCAGGACTTCCGGCAAGGTCAATTCATCCGCTGTTTGTTCACACACCCGATGGATCAATTCCAAGGTGGGAAGGTGCTCGGGGGCCCTGTTCCAAATTCGGCGGAGGGAATCCAATAGGAGACGGGCATTGTTCTGATTGATAAGTTGGTCCGCCACGCTCGAGAGCAACTGATACGCTTGGTCAATGTCCCCTTTTTCCAGCAAGAGCGCAGAGACGGAGGAGAGCGGCGCAAAATCCGAGGGATTTGCCTGGAAAACCTCCCGCGCCAGATTCTCTGCCTCCGGAAGTTTTTGAGTGCCTAGATATGCGTCCAACAGGATCCGCATGACTGCGGGGTCCGCTTGCAACTCCGGCGCGGAATTGATGATTCTCTCGGCTTCCTCCGGTTCCTGACGCGCGATGGCCACGCGTGCCCGCAGAATCTGGATCCTCGCATTCTTCGGGTCAAGTTCTGCCGCTTTTTTCAAGGCGACTTCGGTCGCCACTTGGTCGCCGCGGCGGAGTAAGATCTCCGCCGATTCCAGATAGGACAGGGCGGCATCTTCCCGCTTGCCCGCTTGTTCGCATTCTGCCGCTAAGCGGTTGCGAAAATTGAGGTTCTCAGGGTCAAGCTGGACCAGCTTGTGGAGAACTTCCAGGGCGCGTTCGGTCTGATTTCGCTTTTTGAAAAACTCCGCCGCCTGAAGATACTGTTCCCGAGCCTCGCGACTCAAACCCTGGAGCTGATACAACTCAGCCAACTTCAGGAGAGTTTCCACCGAACTGGGATCAACCTTGGAGATTTTCCTGTAGATGGCGATGGCTTTAACGTTGAAACCTTCGCGAACGTAAGCCTCAGCCAGCTTGTGGAACAGCCGTAATCCCTCGGTGACGTTCCGCTCACGAATATAGAGGTCACCCACCGTGTTGAGCAGAGACACGTCGGAAGGGTCATTATCAAGGATGTCTTGATATTGTTTGATGGCTTGAAGAATCTTGCCTTGAGCCACAGACTTTTCAGCCGCTTGCAGCGCTCTGGCTTTATGAAAAGCCATCTATCCGCTCCAACTGCCCCTCAAAGGTGTGAACTGTCCGCTAAACGTAACATACGCCCCCATCCAAGTCAACGGAATGGGAGACACCCAAGAATCGCGATTGAAACGAGCGGGAGACCGCAGAAAAGGCGTTCACCCTCACGGGATGTGTGTTATAGAGATTTTGCGAAGAAATCTAGACCCACACCCGGAGGGTGAACGATGGA
>JBEKLF010000330.1:0-8626 GCA_050010335.1 Terriglobia bacterium | reverse complement strand
AACTGGTCGCCACTTTGACCCGCGTCTTCGAGGACATGCAATCCTACCCTGAGCTGATCCGACCCAGGCTGCTACCCTTTTGTTAGCCATCATGTCCCTTTAATTATGCGCGGATGTATAGCTGATCGCTGACCGCTTCATTCGTACCTCAGCGCCACCGTGGGATCGACCTTGGTTGCCCGCCGCGCGGGAATGTAGACGGCCAGCAGGGCCACAAAGAGCAGCAGCAGGGCGACCGCCAAGAATGTTAGCGGGTCGGTGGGTCGAACCGCGTAGAGGTATGCCGCCAGGAGCCGCATCCGAACTATTGTTAGGCCTACCGCCCGGCGCGCTATCCAACCATAACGCTTGCAGAGAGCTGCCACTTCGCCTTATTCTTAGGTGGAAATGAGCGTCGCGCAAAGATTGAGCCTCGATGAAATCGTCCGGGTGAATGCGAACGTAATGCATGGCACACCGTGCTTTGCCGGCACCCGTGTACCGGTTCAGACCTTTCTGGACTACATCGCGGAAGGCGACACTCTCGATGTCTTTCTCGCCGACTTCCCCAGTGTAAAGCGCCAACAGGTGACAGACCTTCTCGCCTTGTCCCAAGAGCGTTTGGTCGAATCGCTCTCCTCCCGGTAACCCTGTGCGAATCGTGCTTGATGAGTGCGTAAACCCTCGCGTTCGACGTCTCCTGGAAGCCGACCACGTTGTCTTCACGGTCCTGGGGATGGGATGGGGCGGCCTTCCCGACAACATCCTGGTGGAGCATTTGCAGGGATCCTGCGAAGTGTTCTTGACCATCGACCAAGGGTTTGAACATGAGCACAACCTCGCCTTCCTGCGATTTGGCATCGTGATCGTCCGCGTTCCCAAGAATCGCATCACTCATTACGAGGCGATTCGAGAAGAAATTTGCCAAGCCGTGTCCTCCGTCAAGCCAGGGGAAGTCATCCACGTCGGCGAGCGAGCAGTAGGGTAGCGCGGACAGGTCCGCGCTACGTTTGCTCATTCACTCCTCAGCGCGATCATGGGGTCGATTCGCGACGCTCTCCGCGCTGGCAAATAACCGGCGATCAAGGCGACGGCGAGTAGAGAAAGCGCGACGGCAGCAAGCGTCGGCACGTCGCCCCCTGAAATCCCGAAGAGCATGCTCGCGATGAGACGGGTAGCGGCCAGGGCGCAGGGGATGCCGACCGCTATTCCGAGCAGTCCGAGCTCGAGAGCTTCCCGCAGCACGAGCCAAAGAACCGTCGCTCGCTGAGCGCCGAGCGCCATGCGAGTGCCGATTTCGCGGGTCCGCTGGGTAACGGCATAGGACATCAGCCCGTACAGGCCGACAGAAGCCAGCAATAGCGCCAGACCGGCGAAAAAGCCGGAGAGCATGGCGATGACGCGGTCTTCCACAAGCGCCTGGCTCACTTCTTGCGCAATCGTCTTGGTGCCTAGAGGATATTCGTGCCCGAGCGACTCGATTGCATTTCCCACGGCCCTTGCCAGTTTTTCGGGAGCCAGTCTGGTGCGCACAAGGAGGTCGCCCTGTTGCGCCCATTGCGGATGTTGAGAACAGGGAAAATAAATAACCGGCGCGGCGGCTTTGTGCAGGGCGAAAATCCGGGCGTTGTTTGCGATGCCCACGACTTCGAGATCCTGAAGTTCGGGCATGAAGCTGAAGCGGATGTGCTGGCCGATGGCATTTCCCGACGGGTATAGCCACTCCGCCAGGCTCCTGCTGACGACGGCAACGCGCGGGTGATGCTCGTCGTCGGTCCAGTCAAAATCCCGGCCGCGGACCAGGCTGATTCCGAGCGTTCGCAAAAAGCCGGGCGAAACCATCGCCGAGGCCGTTATCACGCCGGCGCCTGGGCTGGTTGCATCGGCCATTGTCGAGACGGTCTCCTGCCAGTTTCGCTCGTCGCCAACGGGAACGTCAGAGAAGCCCACTGAATCTACGCCCGGTAAGCTGGAGATCCGCTCGATGAGCTGCCGGTGGTAGCCGTTCATGTCGAGATCCTTGTACCCGCCCGGCCGGGGATTAAGGCCCACTTGCAGCACGCTCTCTTCCATGCCGGGGTCAATGGAACACAGCCTCTGGAAGCTTCGCGCCAAAAGTCCGGCGCCCAACAGCAACATGAGTGAAAGGGCAATTTGCGAGACGATGAGCGCCTTGCCCAACTTTCCGGTCCCTCCCGTCAGGCGCCGCGAGTTCTGCTGCACTTCCGAAGCCGGGTCTTGGCGCGAACAACGCCATGCCGGCGCGAGACCAAATAGAATTCCTGTCAGGATGGCCACCGATGCGGTGAGAGCCAGAACGCGCCAGTCGGGACTCAGGTCGAGTACGACCGGCGTAAGATATCCCTGCGTCATGAGACTCACGAGCAAGCGGCTTCCCCAGAACGCAAAGGCAAGTCCCAGCAGCGCTCCCGAAAACGAGAGCGCCAGGCTCTCGGTCAAAACCTGGCTGGTGAGTGCCCAGCGGCTTGCTCCCAGGGCCACACGCACGCTCATCTCATGGCTGCGCGCTGCCCCGCGCGCCAGCATCAGGTTGGCCAGATTCACGCAGGCGACCAGGAGGATCAATCCCACGATGCCCATGAGCACATAGAGCGGCCGCGTAAAACGGGACCGCAAAGTGGCGTTAATCCCCGTCGCGGCTGACTCTAAATTCAGGCCCATCGAGAAGAAGGCCTGGCGTCGCAGTCCGGGGGTATTGGTCGAAGCCGTCGCCCGCAGCACCTCAGGCCAGAACGATAGGAGTTGCGCGCGAGCCTGCGCGACGGTGACCCCGTCCTTCAGCCTGCCGGTGATGAACACCCAGAGCAGAGCGCGTTCATCGGTACTCTTCATCGGAATCGTTACGTCCGCCGGGTCGCCCACCGCCATGCCGGCAAACCATTTCCGCGTGACGCCGATGATGGTGTATGGCTGGCCCTCGATCGCAATCACCTTGCCGGCAACGTCGCGGGTCCCGCCAAAGCGGCGTTGCCAGTAATCGTAGCTAAGCACGGCTACGGGAGACGATCCGGCCGTGCCCAGACTCACATCTTCCCGCGCAATCAATCTCCCCAGAAAAGGCGTAGCCCCCAACTCGGAATAATAATCGCCGGTCACCGAGCGCACTTCGGCTTGCGAGAGCACGCCGCCCAGTTCCACATTTTTCATCTCGCCGAAGCTCCAACCGATCAGGCCGGAGAAAACTCGCTGCCCCCGTTCCAGTTCTCGGAACATTGGAAACGAGAAGGGGATCTTGTTGCCCCGGCGGAGCACGGAAAGCTCTACAAGGCGCTCTGGCTGCCAGACGGGGAGGTCGCGCAGGAGCAGAGCATTGAGCAGGGAGAAGATGGCCGTATTCGCGCCGATGCCCAGGGCGAGCGAGAGCACCGCGACAGCGGTAAAGCCGGGGTTCTTCCGCAATACGCGCCAAGCGTAACGAATATTCATTCGTGCCTCAGTGCCACCATGGGATCGACCCTGGTCGCGCGGCGGGCGGGGAGATAGCTGGCGAGCAGGGTCACGCCGGTCAACGTGAACGCCACGCTGACGTAGGTGATGGGGTCTGTAGGACGAATCCCATAGAGCAGGCTCGATAGCACACGGCTGACACCAAAAGCCACGGCCAGTCCGATGATCACTCCGACCAGGCTCAGCCGCATGCCTTGTTTTACCACGAGCTTCAGTACGTCTCCGCGCTCAGCTCCCAGCGCCAAATGTACACCGATCTCCCGTGTTCGCAGGCTCACGAAATAAGCCACCACACCCGACAGTCCCACCGCCGCCAACAAAAGTGCGAGCAGTCCGAAAACCCCCAAAAGAGTTCCAGTGACGCGCGGGACAAAGAGTGGAATCGACATGTACTGCGCCAAGGTTTCCGCGTCCACCACTGGGAGATTTGAGTCGACCTTATGAATCTCGCGCTCAACGGTCGCCAGCATGGGCTTCGGATCGCCTGCCGTTTGCACGAGCAGAACCGCACTGGGTTCGTATAGTTGGGAGAATGGCCGGAACATATAGGGTTGGGACTCTTCTTGCAGGTTTCGGTACTTGCCGTTTGCAGCCACTCCAACAATCTCCAGGCTTTGGCGTTTGCCACCGGGAAAGCTGATCCGTTTTCCGATGGAGTCCTGACCCGGCCAGTAGCGCTGTGCCATGGCCTCATTGATGATGGCAACCCCAGGGGAAGTACTGATGTCCTGCCGGCTGAATTCACGGCCGCGCCGCAGCGGCGTTCCCATGGTTTGGAAATATCCAGGCCCGACGCCCGTAAAGTCGATGGGAATCCCTGGTAGCCCCGGCGGAGGCTGATAACCGTCAATGGTGACGACGGTCGCCATCCTCGCGAATCCCAAGGGCAGATGGTTCGCGACGCTTGCCGACTGGACGCCCGGCAGAGCCTTTACCTCTTCGACCAAGTGGTTGTAAAAGGCCAAGCCGCGGCTTTCGGAATATCCGAGGATGTCGAGATCTAGCGAGACCATCAGCCGGTTGTTGATTTGGAATCCCGGGTCGACCGAGGTCGCACTCAGCAAACTGCGCAAACAGAGGACGGCGCCAATCAGCAAAACTGTGCAGACGGCCACTTGCCCGGTTACCAGCACGTTGCGTAGGCGGCTCCTGCCATGGCTGCCGAGGGTCTCATCTTTTAATCGGGAAACGACATCCACTTTGGAACTCCGCAGCGCCGGCGCCACTCCGAAGGCGAAGCCGGCGAGTAACGACACCACCAGGGTGAATGCCAGCATCCGCCAGTCGAGCCCAAGTTGAATGTCGATGAAGGAAAGCATCGGCGGCTTGAGCTTCAGCAAAAGAGGCCCCGCTAGGACGGCGAGCCAAAGCCCCACCGCTCCCGCAGCGAGAGAAAGCAAGGCGCTTTCCGTCAGCATTTGCCAGATGATTCGGCCGCGGCCCGCTCCCAGGGCAGATCGGATGGCTACCTCTCGCGAGCGGCGCGACGCCCGTGCCAGCAGCAAATTGGCGATATTGGCGCAGGCGATGAGCAGCACAAATCCGACCACCGCCATGAGGATGGCCGTAAACGGAACGGCAAACTCGCGAAACTCCGGCGGAAGCCCCACAATCGACATGACAGCCGCATCCCATCCCTTATTGCTCTTGGGATAGGCTTGCGCGAGCTGTTTCTCTAAAACGCTCAAATCAGCTTGCCCCTGCACCGAAGTGACGCCCGGCATCGGCCGCCCAGCCACAAAAAGCCAATAGCCCGTTCGATTGGTCAGCAGGTCATTCGCCGGGGAGATCTCGCGTTGCATCATGATCGGAACCCAGAAATCCGGCGCGAAGCCCGTTTCCACGCCGCTGAAATTGGCGGGCGCCACGCCCACGACGCTATAGCCGTTGCCATTGAGGGTGAGAGTTTTTCCAATAACCGCGAGGTCCGAGCCGAGACGCTGCTGCCAGAATGAGTGATTGAGCACCACGACGGGATTTCGCAGCGGAACCTGATCCTCTTCTGAAAGAAACGCGCGCCCCAGCATTGGCTGCACTCCCAGGACGGAGAAGAAATTCCCGGAGACGAGTTGACCCTCAATCAACGTGGTCTCACCACTGACTCTCCAGCTCACCCGCTCCCCGTCGCTGCCGTACGCAGCGAGGCCCGAGAAGGCCCGGTTATGATCCCGGTAGTAGACGTAATCGGGATAGCTGAACTGCAAGTAACTGCCATCGGGAAGGCGATTCCACGCTGCCAACAATTTGTGCGGCTCGATGACGCCGGACGGTGGACGCAAGAGTAGCGCGTTGATGTAACTGAAGATGGTGGCATTGGCCCCAATGCCCAGCGCCAGGGTCAGGACCGCAACGAAGGTGAAACCGGGAGACCTGTGCAACATGCGCGCGCCGTAGCGAACATCCGCGATGAAGTTCTCGAGGGACGTCCATCGCCACACTTCGCGGCTGCGCTCCTCGACCAGCAGGACGTTGCCAAACTCCCTGCGGGCGGCGAAGGTGGCTTCTTCCCGCGACATGCCGCCCGCCACGAGTTCATCGACCTTTTCCGCCAGATGCTCCTGCATCTCCGCGTTGAGGTCGCCGTAGATATGCCGACGGGTAATGAGTTGCTTGATCCAATTCATGAATGCTCCGGTGCCAGGACGCGCGTAATTCCCTCCAGCATGCGTTCAAAGCTCATGACTTCGCGGTCCAAATGCTTGCCGCCGGCCGGAGTCAACTTGTATGTCCGAACGCGGCGATTGGTGGATGAAACGCCCCATTCCGCCTTCACCAGCCCTTCCTTGAGGAGGCGCTGGAGAGCCGGGTAGAGCGAGCCTTCTTCGATCTGAAGCAAATCGTTGGAGGTGCGCTTAATGTGTTGGGCGAGGGCGTAGCCATGTAAGGGCTGCCGCTTCAGCGTTCGCAGGATCATCATTTCCAGCGCGCCCGGAAACAGGTCGCGCTCTTCTGGCTTTTTCATGGGTTCAGTCCCTAAGCTATTTTAACCGATGCCTAGAGTAAAACGGGGTTGGCGGCGTGTCAAGGGGAACGTTGCGAGGTGGATTGATTACTGCATGGGCGGCTTTACGCCACCCGATGGCGAGGTAAACTCGCCGCTACAACGGCCGTGCGCACCTGGGGCCGAAGCGGAGGCCGAGCGCCGCTCGGCCCTACACGTTCGGCCCCCGCCGCACGGCGAGATCTCAGCTTATCCCCTCCAGCACCGAATGGGCCCAAATGTAAAACGCCACGTGGGGGCTCCAGTACTCGCAGGTGCGCCAATCCAGCGTGTACGCGAGGTCGAGGACGGGCTCATCATTCATGTTGCCGGCGATGCCGTTCATAATTCCGCCGGGAATCAAGCCCACAAACCGCGAATGGGGAAAGGGATTGCGCATGCCTTCGCCCGTCATCATCGACGCCGCGAAGGGATTTGCTCCCACAATCCACTCGAGCTGATGGTAAGCCAGCGCCACGTACTTTTTCCCCGCGTCGCCGCGTATCCTTGCGAGCAACCCCAGCAGCAGCGCGTTGCTGGCATAATGACAATTGGCGCCCTGCCACCAAAACCCCTTCCGAGTGGGGTAGAAATAGCGGTAGTTGAGATTCCCCGCCAACGGCCGGTATTTTTCCGGCGTGGGTGAGCCCAGAGCCATGCCCAGCGGAATGATTCGGTAAGCATTACGGCTCGACATGGTGAGTAAGTACTCATCCGCGTGCAGCCGAACTGCGTCGAGCCACTTTTCGCGATCTTCGGCCCCCAGGAAAGTGTCGTACAACTTCAGCAGTGCCAGCGGCGGTACGGCCGATTCGGGAATTTCGAAATACGGCTGGTCGCCCTGCATCCAGAAACCCCTCACATGGTTTTGGCCTTCCAGGTATGCCGTGTTCTGGCGCTTGAGCAAATCGCGGCCGAGCAGCATGGCGTGGTGCTGATACTCTGCGGCGCCCGTAGCGAGATACAACTCCACGGCTGCCATGGCCCACCAGCCAATGTCCTGCGTCAGAGTCGGGGGCTCGGCGAAAGACCGCCAGGCGCGAATGGCCGCATTGAGGCACTGCCCGGCGTAGGCAGGGTCCGTGGCCTCATAGCACTGCGCGGCCAGGGCCTCGAGCGTGGTGAAGACGGCTGCCGTTCCCGAACGCTTCTCCGTATTCAGATAACGGTCGTCGGGAGTGCCATTAATGTTGTCGGTCCAGTGGTTGTCGCTGTTGTCGCCATTCACGCCGCCCGCGACGTCGGCCCAGATTTTGCCGTCCGCATCCTGCATCTTCAGGAAATAGCGATTGCCAAAGCGTACTTCCTCCAGCAGGTGTTCGCGCGTCGGGTCGCCGGGCCGCGGCAGCGGATTGTTCTTGTAGAGGTTGAGCAGGGCGATGCCATTCAGCATCGTCACATCCATCCATTTGCGCAGGTCGCCGGCGTCGTGCCAGCCGCCGACGGTGTCGACGTGTTCCCCGTTGTCGCGTCGCCGCGCATCGTCCAAGTGGCAGGCGGGATGCACCAGGGGCACCTCCACGCCGCAGCGCTGGTAGCGGTAGTAGCCGACGGCCTTGGGGATCGTACGGCGCCAAACCTCATCGTGAATCGCAAATTGCACCGAATGTTCGTCCCCGATAGTGATCTGGTAAAGCCCCGGCCGATCGAGGTCGGTAAAATCCGCTGTGAGGAACGGGCCGAAATCTGAGGCTTCTTCCTTAAGCGGTCGGGTGAACCCGAATTTCGATTCCCCGACATCGCGCAATTGATACTCCTTGGGGCGGGGGGTCGAGAGAGCTCGCACCACCAGGGTTTTGCTACCCACGCGCGGGCGAAACCCTAGGTGATTGGAATTGATGGTGGGCCAGTTGGGAGCGGTCATCTTCTCGACCGGCTCCGCGCCTCTCGGGGGGCCTTCCTGGGGATGGAGAAGCGCCGGAAGCGCTGGTATTGAAGCAAGAGTGCCAATGAACTGACGACGTTTCATGATGATGCCTTTCCAAGTATTTATGATGTGTGTCCGGATCTCTGTTTTGGCGGTCCGGGCGACCGGAAATATACTCGCCGCAGCACCTGAATGCAAGATCGCATTAAGTCCATCTGCGATTCAGACAGTGGGGGAGGGCGCGAGGCTGGCGGGAGGCAGGAGCGGCGAGACGAGGGGAATTGGGCGCAGGAATGGGGGCGTGTTGAGACGGGTGGCGGCTGTGTCGTAGG
>JBEKLF010000329.1:0-8720 GCA_050010335.1 Terriglobia bacterium | reverse complement strand
ACCCCTGAATCTTGACCGCAATGGAGTCGCGACCTCACCCGGATTAACCACGGCTCGCGGCAAACGATCTTTCCACCATCTCAGGAACACCCTACCATCGCTCAATCGCGATTCTTGGGTAACTGCGCTTGACTTTTCAAAAATTAGGTCTAGAGTGTAGGCAGGAAAAGTAGCGGTTTCGCCGCTTGATCGGCCCAATGGGACGCCGGCGCTCCTGGCTGCCACGTGCAGTTCGAAACGCTCCCATCTCACCTGAATGGCCCATCCTGCGGCCAACGTAACACCACCTTGGTCAGCCTCCACGCCCGAGGAAGTGGGCGCGCATGCAGGAGGACGCCATGTTCCAGATGATTGACCAAAGTCACGCTGAGCCCGAGGACCGCAAGATGCTCCTTTACAAGGTTGGCATGTTTGTTGTGGCCCTCGCTGCGGTAGGTGGCGTGATATTTCTTTGCTTGCGGTCCCTCAGTTAAGCACGGGGTTGCCGCCGATTCGCCGGGAATTGCTCGATGACGAGCCGCAAGGCCTCCGGGCGGTTGTGTATGCGCCCTTCCAACTGCGCGTCCTCGACGGCCTGGAGGATGGTCTTAAAGATCGGGCCGGGATCATAACCTTGCGCAATCAAATCGTCGCCGCGCAATAAGGGTACAGGTTTGATTTCTTCCTTTGGCGTTTCTTGCATCATCCTCCGCGCCATTTCATAGTTGGTCAAATCGCGATGGCTTGACAGGCAGTCCAGACGATGGAGCTCGAGGTGTTCCTCAAACCCTTCCATCCTGATAAAGCGGAGTTGAGTGGAGCGTTTCATGAGGGGAAAATCCTTGAAGCGCAGATGGTGCCGCACCAATTCCACGATGCGCCCGGTTTCACGCACGGACATGCGCAGGCGGCCGCAGATCTCCTCCGCCATCTTGGCGCCCACTTCCACATGATTGTCAAAGCGAATGCGTTCGCGGACGGTAAACGTGGGCGGCTTGCCCACGTCGTGCAGGAGCACGCCCAGTGCCAGCGTGGCGGTGGGATTCCGCAATCCCTCCAGCATCATCAGCGTGTGAATCCATACGTCGCCCTCGGGGTGGAATTCCGGGGGTTGTTGCACGCCTTGCAAACTTTTGATCTCCGGTAATACCTCGGCGAGTAAACCGGATTCGTCCAGGAGCTCGAACCCCGCCCGCGCCGGCCCCTCGGTGAGAATCTTGATGATCTCATCGCGCACGCGTTCCGCGCTTACGGCGGAGATCTGCGGCGCCAACTGCCGGACCGCTTCGAGCGCGGCGGGGTCCAGCTTAAAACCGAGGCGTGCCGTGAAGCGCACGGCGCGCAGCATGCGTAGGCGGTCTTCGCTGAGGCGCTCGACCGGGTCGCCGATGGTCCGCAGCCGCCGGGCGCGGATGTCGGCTTGCCCACCCACGTAATCCAGCACCTGGTCAGTGAGCGGGTCGAAGAGCAGGCCGTTGATGGTAAAGTCCCGCCGCCGCACGTCCTCTTGCGGAGTTTGGGCGTAGCGGACTTCGCGGGGGTGCCGCCCGTCCGCATAAATTCCGTCGCTGCGGAAGGTGGCCACCTCGACGTTCCCGGCTTCGTGCGGAACGATGACCACTCCGAATTGGGCGCCTACGGTGAGCGAGTCGGGGAAAAACCTCAGCACTTCGTCGGGAGTCGCGCCCGTGGTGACGTCATAATCCTTGGGGGTGCGGCCCATCAGCATGTCGCGCACACACCCGCCCACCAGATACGCCGCGAATCCCTCTTGCCTCAGGCGGCGCACAATGGCCGTTGCTGCTTCACGCTTGGAATCCATAGAAAAAGCTATCGCCCGAAAGAAGTGGAGGGGGAAGCTTCGCGGCTGGCTTGTGTGGTGTGTTCTTTTTGCATCAGGTCGCGGTAGAAGCGCCCAGCGATTTCCGCCGCGTGCGGGCCAAACATCATTTGCCCTCCGCGCAGCAGGACCACGGCCACATATTGGGATTGGGTGTCGCCCCCATAAGAGACGAACCAGCCCAGGCGCGCGCCGTTTTCGCTACAGGTCCCGGTTTTCCCGTAAATGGGGAGGTCCGGATCGAAGGCGGAGCGGCCGGTCCCATAAAGCACGGATCCCGCCAAGCCATCGTGGATCTCCGGGATGTACTCCGCCAGGTTGTCAAGGCGCCGCCGCACAACCGGTTGGAACGCGGCAATTTCGTCGAGGCTGCGGGGATACTGCAACGCGTAGAGCGTGCCGCCATTGGCGATGGTGGAAATGAACGCGGCCATCTGCAAGGGCGTTACCTCCACATCCGTACCGCAATAGGCGAGGAAGCCCACGCCACCCTGCTTGGGCGGAGCAGCAGGATAGTGGCCGGCCGACTCACCGGGAATGTCGAGCCCGGCTTTTTCCCCTAGGCCGAACTCTTGCGCGTATTCGGTGATGCGCTTGAAGCCCAGCATCTCCCCCAGCTTATGGAAAAAGGGGTTGTTCGAGTGGGCCAGGGCGTCGGTCAGGTTCATGCGCCCGTGCTCGCCCACGTACAGCTTGGTGGAGGGCGTGATGATGCCTTCCCGCAAGGCGGCGAGCGCTACAATCGGCTTGAACGTGGAGCACGGCGTGAAGCCGCTCGTCAGCGCCAACTTTTGATTCACGATGCTCAGGATGCGCCCCGAGTTCGGGTCGACCACTACAATGCTGCCGCTCAGCTTGCCCAGTGCTTCAAGCGCCGCTTGCCGCACGATGGGATCGTCGCCCACAGGGTTGTCGTCGGCGCTGGGATCGCCGTAGGAACTAAGGTACCAAGGGCCCCGTGCCCGCCGCGTCCGGCGTGTGGTGCGACGGGTATTGACAACCCGGCGAGTGGTGGATTTGGAAGTCTTGGGAGGAGTAGCGGGAGGCGTGTTTGTGAGGCCTCCGGGCGTGGCGGCGGAAGCAGATTTAATCCCCAACAACCAGAAAGTTGCCAATGCCAGGATGGCATGTCGTTTTAATGATTTTCCCACAAATCTCCTCAGCTTACGGGTTGACGTTGGCCTTTGCCCCGTTTCCGCTGGCGCCGGTAAACAGAGCGAAGGCCTTCTTGCAAACGGACTGAATGATGGTCTAGGGGCCTCGGCCCCGCCCTTCACTTCTTGCCACGAGCCGGGGCTGCGCCCTCCGCGGCTGCTGCCGCGGCGGCATGCTCGTGGGGTACGGGAAGGTTCAGCGCCTTTCGCACTTCGCCCTCCATCTTTTTGCGCACGTCAGGATTGTCGCGCAGGAACTGCCGGGCGTTTTCCCGGCCCTGCCCGATGCGCTCACCTCCATAGGAGAACCACGCGCCACTCTTCTCCAGGATGTTGCGCTCGGCGGCGATATCCAGCAGATCGCCCTCTTTCGATATCCCCTCGCCATATAGGATATCAAATTCTGCCTCCCGAAAGGGAGCGGCCATCTTATTTTTTACAATTTTAACCTTGGTCCGGTTGCCCACCACGCGGTCGCCGTCCTTGATGGAGGCAATGCGGCGGATGTCCACACGCACGGAAGAATAGAACTTGAGGGCCCGGCCGCCTGTGGTGGTTTCGGGATTGCCAAACATCACTCCGATTTTTTCGCGAATCTGGTTGATGAAGATGAAACAGGTTTTCGACTTGGCCACGATGCCGGCGAGCTTGCGCAACGCTTGCGACATCAGACGCGCTTGCAGGCCAGGAAGCGAATCGCCCATGTCGCCGTCGAGTTCAGCCTTGGGGACGAGCGCGGCAACGGAATCGACCACCAGCACATCGACAGCGTTCGAGCGCACCAGCGACTCGGCGATTTCGAGCGCTTGCTCGCCGTAGTCGGGCTGCGAGACCAGAAGGTTATCGATGTCCACGCCCAGCTTCTTGGCATAGGCCGCGTCCATGGCGTGCTCGGCGTCAATGTAGGCGGCCAACCCGCCGCGTTTCTGCGCCTCGGCCACGACGTGCAGCGCGATCGTTGTCTTGCCGCTTGACTCCGGGCCGAAAATCTCCACCACCCTGCCGCGCGGCATTCCGCCCACTCCCAACGCGGCGTCGAAGGAAATCGCCCCCGTGGGAATGATATCCACCGGCACCAGTGCGTCCTTCGAACCCAGGCGCATGATGGACCCCTTGCCAAAATCCTTTTCAATTTGCAACACGGCCAGATCAATGGCTCTGTTTTTTTCCGTTCGATCTTCCGGCATTTAGATTGCTCCCCTCCGAATTGCTCCACGGAGTGATGTTTATTTGTATCATGTCTTGGGGAAAACTCCAGCCGTACTTTCGTCTTATCCCACTAGTACGTTTGGGCCGTCCTCCAACTATATCCTTCGGCTGGCCAACGGTGAAGCATGAAGGTATTTTAATTCCGCTCAGACCTGCCCCACCCTCCACGCTCCACCATCATACCTTACGCCTAGCTGCGGGGATACTCGTAAAATCCCCGTCCAGTCTTACACCCCAGCCAGTCGGCGGCCACGAAAGCCCAGTCGAGTTGTGATTTGCTCGAGCGGGAGGGCCGTAACCCTTTTGTCCAGTTCGTACGCGTCACGGCCGGGGTAGACCACGAAGAGGTGCAGCAATTCCAGGTCATCGAGGGCAATGCCCATGGACTTGCTGATGCCTGGAGCGTCACCATACTTAACTTCCACCCCATAACGCGCGCCGCCGGCGAAGAGCAGGAGGTCCAACTCCGCGCCGGACTGCGTCCCCCAAAAGTAGGCGTTGCGTTCGCCGACCAATGAAAGGATCTCTTCGATTACAAATCCTTCCCAGGAGGCGCCCAGCTTAGGATGCCCCTCCAAAAATCGGAACGAGGGAACACCCAGAAGTGAGTGCAAAAGTCCCGTATCTCGAATGTAGACCTTAGGGGACTTGATCTGGCGCTTGCCGAGGTTGGCATGCCAGGGTTGGAGTTGCCCCTTATTCCCATGTTAGAGTAATGGCGCTTTTGGCAGCCACGGGAGGTGCGTTTGGAATTGAAAGAGGATGGCGGAGGTTCAGACCAGCAGTCGCGTTATGAGGCATTGCAGCAAGTCTCCGGCGTTATTGCCTCGCATGCCGATCTGAAGGGGGTGCTGGAGGACCTGGCCTGTTTTCTTCCCACCCTAGTCGGTTTTGAGTTCCTGTGCGTGGTTCTTTACGATCCTGCGCGTCAGGTCGGTCGCCTCTATGCTTTTGGAGGCACTTTGGCTGGCAGTGGAGAAATCGGGATGGAAATTCCTGTAACCGAGGCCTCCGTCGCCACCCTGTTGCTGGAAGAGCAAAAGCCCATCATCCTCAATGACCTCAAGAAAGAGACGCGCTTTGCCGATATCGTCGAACGGGCGCGGACTTACGGCGTTCGGTCGATGTGCTTTCTCCCACTAACCTCGCCGCGACGACGGCTTGGCCACCTGGTTTTCGGGACCACTTACCAGAAGGACTATGACGGAGAGGATCTGAAGCTGATGTCGACGGTTGCCGCCCATGTGGCCGTCGCCGTGGAGAATGCCCTAAATTTCGAAGAGGCGCGTTCGTATCAACAACTCCTGGCGCGCGAACGCGACCGCCTGCGGCTGCTGCTGGAGGTGAACAACAACGTCATTTCTCACTTGGATCTGGGGGATCTTTTCCAGGCCATATCACCGGCCCTAAGGGAGTGTTTCCACCACGAGTACACGGGCCTGTGGTTGTTTGAGGAGGGCACCACGCAACTGCGCTGCGTGGGTATGGACTTTCCCAGCACTCGCGGGTTCATCGAGAAGGTCCAGTCGGCGGACTTAACCCCGGAGGAGGTTGCGGAGGTCCGGGCTCGCCTCCCCCGGCTCATGAAACAAGGGGATATCGCGCAACTCCCGGCCCAATATGCTTCGCCGGCCCTGGCGGAGAACTTCCGTTCCGGAGTCACGATTCCCTTGGTCGCAGGGTCCAAGCCGCTGGGCATCTTGACACTTTGGAGCACGGAGGAATCCACCTTCCAGGAAGAGGAACTGGGTTTACTTGTGCAGGTTGGCAATCAAGTGGCGTTGGCGATTGAGAATGCTCTGGCTTACGAGAAAGTTGCAGAGGCGCGGAACCAACTGAACACCGAGAAAACCTACCTGGAAGGCGAGATCCGCTACGATCAAAACCTTGAAGACATCGTTGGCAAGAGCGCTGCCTTGCGTGAGACCCTGAGCAAGGCGGAGGTGGTGGCCGAGACTGACGCCACCGTCCTGCTCATGGGTGAAACAGGAACCGGGAAAGAGCTCATCGCGAGATTGATTCACGACCATAGTTCACGCCGGCAGCGCACGTTTGTGAAGTTGAATTGCGCGGCAGTCCCCTCCGGCCTGATGGAGAGTGAGCTCTTCGGACACGAACGGGGAGCTTTTACCGGCGCGGTGGCGACCAAACCTGGCCGGTTCGAATTGGCCAACCAGGGGAGCCTCTTTCTCGACGAGATTGGCGATATTACCCTGGACCTTCAGCCCAAACTTCTCCGCGTATTGCAGGAAAGAGAATTCGAACGGTTGGGGAGTAATCGGACACGGAAGATCGATGTGCGTCTCATTGCCGCCACCAACCGTGATCTGTCCCAAATGGTCGCCGGCCGGGAGTTTCGTGAAGACCTGTATTATCGGCTCGCAGTGTTCCCCATTCATTTGCCCCCTCTCCGCGAGAGACGTGAAGACATCCCCCTTCTCATTGAGTACTTCGTGGGTCGATACGCGCGCCGCATGAAGAAAAGGATCAAAGAAATACCAACGCGGGCGGTGGAGGCGATGACCGCGTGGCCATGGCCCGGCAATATCCGGGAATTACAGAACTTGATCGAGCGGGCGGTGATTCTGACGCGGGGAGATTGCCTTGAAGTGCCGCTGGAGGAACTGTCATTCGTGCCCACAGAAAAAGATTCGGCACGAGAAAGCAGAACCCTCAATCTGCGGGAAGTCGAACGCGAGGCGATCCTCGAAGCCTTGAGGAAAACGAATGGACGGGTTAGTGGTCCGGGCGGGGCGGCAGCATTGCTGGGTCTCAAGCGCACAACACTCCAGTCGCGCATGCGCGTCCTGAACATTAAACCGTCTGATCACTCGAAACCATCCTAGCCATTGCCCTCCATTGGGCAGCCTGCCATTGTGCGGGCACCTGCGGCTTTCCGCACGACCCAACGAACGCGTCTAAGTACCAAAAATACAATAAGTTACGGTCCAGCGGGGCTACGGTACGAAGCATGCATGTGTTCTGATTGTGCTACGAACCACCATCCTCTATTTGCGAGATCGGGTCAAAGTCGTCCTGAACGGGCAACTTGTCGGAGAATGGGCAGACTGTCTACCGAAAGCCATCGCCCAGTGTTGTCCTGAAGGGGAAGTCGAGATTGATCTCGACGGTATCACTTGTGCGGACCACACCGGTGAGCAGGCCCTCCTCGCCCTCTGGCAGGCGCATCGGCGTCTCGTATGCACCTCCTCCTTTCCTCGCGCAGTCTGTGACCACCTTGGGATTCCAGTCGAAGGGGTCAGCCGGTGACCGCTCTTTCACAAAGTCAACAGGACAGACAGTCGGCGGTAACCAGTTCTGTAGCAAGGCTCGCAGAAGGCCCTTGGCTCATCACCGCCGCCGTCATGCTTGCGACCTTCATGGAAATACTAGATGGCACCGTCGTCAATGTCTCCTTGACGCACATTGCCGGGAGCCTCTCGGCGACCCCCAACGAAGCTACGTGGGCGCTCACTTCGTATCTGGTGGCCAACGGTATTGTCATTCCGATTTCGGGATGGCTGGCCAATCGCATCGGACGTAAGAACCTGCTCCTGGTTTCGACCGGAGGTTTCACTGCCGCCTCATTACTCTGTGGCATCGCTCCCAGCATGGGTCTGCTAGTGACCTTCCGCGTTATTCAGGGTGCTTGTGGTGGTTCACTGCAACCGCTCTCTCAGGCGGTGATGCTGGAGGCGTTTCCTCCCAAACAACACGGCAAAGCCATGGCGATCTGGGCGATGGCGGCCATTGTAGCGCCTGTGCTCGGACCGGTTCTGGGTGGCTGGCTGACGGACAATTTCTCTTGGCGTTGGGTCTTTTACATCAATCTGCCGGTGGGTTTGATTTCTGCGATCATGATCAAATCGTTCCTGAGAGACCCACCGTATATCCGGCGCTCCTCAGCACCCATCGATTCCTGGGGGCTGGCGACGCTGGTTATTTGGGTGGCCGCGCTCCAGATCATGTTGGACAAGGGGCAGGAAGAGGATTGGTTTGATTCCAGATTCATCGTGATCCTGGCGGTGGCCTTTGTGGTGGGGCTCCTGGCCTGGGTGGCACGCGAATTAAATACGCGAGATCCGGTTGCCGACCTGCGCATGTTCAGACAGGCGCCCTTTGCCGCCGGCACCATAGTGATGGCACTCCAGGGGTTCGTGATGTATGGCAGTCAAGTCACCATCTCGATATGGCTCCAGACGCTGATGGGTTATCCGTCGGTGCAAGCGGGCGTAGCCATGGTGGCCATGGGGATAGGAGCGGCTCTCGCCATGCCCATAGCCTCCTTCCTGGTAACCAGGTTTGATCCTCGCAAGGTGTTTGTGTGCGGAGTACTGGGATTCGTGTTCTCGTTCTATCGTTTGATGGGGTTCAACTTAAATGTCGGTTTCTGGGATGTATTCTGGCCGCAGTTCCTTCAAGGTCTTTCGCTTGGGCTAGTGTTTGTGCCGCTCACGGTTTTGACCATGGCTTTCATCCCCAAAGAAAGGATGGGGAACGCTACCAGTTTGTTCAATATGATGCGGAACATCGGCGGC
>JBEKLF010000328.1:0-8756 GCA_050010335.1 Terriglobia bacterium | reverse complement strand
CGGCCTGCTGGCGGCGTTGTTCTAAGGCTTGGAAATCCCGTCGAGGACGCACCTGTGTGGTCATGCGCCCACTATACACCACGGGCGAGGGATTGTCACTGTATTATGCGAGATTCAGTAGGTGCTCGGATGAATACCCCTCCCTGATTGGACTCACGGGACAGTTTTGCAGGGGGGGTGCGTCTAGGCGTTCGCAGCAGCACAATTCGGGAATGGATTTTATTGAAGCGCATGGATGTTACCGCTCTCGGCACACTTTCCCAAATCTGGAGCGAACTGGCAGGTTTGGGCACATTCATTCGGTCGGTTCTTTACCCCTGACTACATACTTTTGAGTGAACCCGTCGTGCGCGTTGAGTGCGGGTCTCTTTATGGTCCGGCAGTGCAACAGCAAGATGCGTCACGGAGGATGGCGTGAAATTCCCGAATCTGGTTTGGGCTATTCGCGATCGACGGCTGGCGCACTACGAGGTGGCGCATCGAGTGCGGATGGAACCCACACACTTCTCGCGCTGCTTAAGCGGGCGTCTCGACTTCGCCCCACACGAGCGCAGGCGGATCGCGGAGATCCTCGGCTTCGGTGAGGGATGGCTGTTTCGTGAACCCCTCCCTGCGCCGCTAACGGAAAGCGACACGGTGGAAACTACGCCAGCAACTACTGCCAAGGATGTCTAGGACGAAAGGGTCGGGGGGCGGACGGGATGACGGATCCTGACGGGACGGTACGTGGATATCTGTGGATGCTCTCTTCTGAAGAAGAACTCCTGGCAAACCCGTCAACCCCGTCAGGACTCATCAGCCTTTGACATTAACAGGCAAGAATTGACGATGGCAACTGGAATAAGCAGCGAGGGCAGGGAAACGCGGGTTGGGTGGCTCGACTTGCGGGCATTGACGGAATACGCTTGCGTGTCAGAGCGTACCATAAGGGGGTGGATCCACTCTCCAACAAATCCACTTCCAGCTGTGCAAGTCGGGCGCAAGATTCTGGTAAGCAGGCGAATGTTTGATACTTGGCTTGAACGTCACACGGTTAGACCGTTGGAAGAAATCAATATTGATGTTATCGTGCGTGAGGTTGTCGAGGGGGTACGTCGTGGGCGTTAAAGTGCGAAAGCGAAACAGTAAGTGGTACGTGGTGATTGACTTTCACGGGCGACGGAAATCGAAGTGTGTTGGCACCCGCGAAGCAGCAGAAAAAGTAAAACGCGAAATCGAGTCGCGGCTGACCTTGGGCGATCTGGGCGTTTTTGCTCAACCCAAGAAAGCCGAGACCTTCCGCGCGTACGCCGAACGATGGCTGAAAACCGAGGCTCTGCAAAGGTGCAAGATTTCGACCGTGGACTTCTACGAGGACTACTTGAAGCGGTACGTCTGGCCGCTGTTCGGAACAAAGGAGATCACGGCGATCAGTCGGGATGCGGTCAAAGAATTTACCGGCAGCCTATGCACCCGAGGACTTGCCAAAAACACGATTCGCCTAGCCGTCGCCGCTCTGAGGGTGGTATTGAGTGCCGCTGTTGAAGATGGGATTCTCGTCTCGAACCCAGCGGCGAAGTTGGGAAGGTTCATAGAGACGGAGAAGCCTGAACACCAGGCGATGGCAATGGAACCGGAGGAGGTCGACCAGTTCCTCGCTGCTGTTCGTGGATTTTGTCCCCAGTACCATCCGCTGTTCATGATTGCGGTACGCGCCGGCCTCCGCCAGGGCGAAATCCTCGGTCTCAAGTGGGGAGATTTTCAGTTCGGCCAGGGCGAGCATGACGAGAATCGATACGTCCTTGTCCAACGCCGGTGGTATCGCGGTCGCTTCAGCACACCGAAAGGGAAGAGGGATCGTCGCGTGGACGTGTCGCGCGAACTGCGGCACGTCCTCCTTGAGTTGCGGGATCAACGGCTGCTCGAAGCCTACCAGCAGGGGCGAAGTTCAATCGTAGACGACTTGCTCTTCCCGGGTGAAGATGGAAAGCCCCTTCGTGCTCGCAAGTTGGTTGAGAGCTACTTTTTGCCGTCACTCGAACGGGCCGGGCTGCGCCGGTTTCGCTTCCATGATCTCCGGCATACATTCGGCAGTCTCTTGATGGAAGCAGGCGCTCCCCTGCCCTATGTGAAAGACCAAATGGGTCACAGCTCTATTCAGATCACTGCGGACAAGTATGTGCACCTGATCCCTCGGCGAAACGTGCACTTCATTGACCGTCTGGACTCGCAGACAACCTCACAACCGGACGCAACCAGGACGCAACTGGCACGGTCAAGCCAGGGGGGAGAGAAACCGGTTGAAGTTCCGCAACCCATTGATGGGAAAGCCTGGTGCGAAAGGGGGGACTCGAACCCCCACCCCTTGCGGGACCAGATCCTAAGTCTGGCGCGTCTGCCAATTCCGCCACTTTCGCACAGTGCCTAACCTTACTTGTAATCAATAACTTATCTCCGCCGGTTTGTCCACTCGGTTTGGCTGGTGTGCCCAAGAGTGTGCCCGAAGTGTTCCGTGATTCTGCCCCGGCCATCTGGGAGATGTAATTCTCGAGGCGTCGAGCAGCCTCTTGTAGATCGCGCTCGCTCACGATGTTGTAACGCTCGAAAACGGAGCGACTCCGATGTCCAGAAATCATCATGGCGACTCGCTCGGGAATTCCCGCTCGAATCAGATTGCGAACGCCAGTTCGCCGAAGATCATGGAAAATGCGGGTCGGGTTACCCTCGGCGTCGACCAGCTTGGCAGCCTTGCACGCGATTTCCCAAGCACCCCGGAAGTCCCGAATTCGTTTACCCCGTCGAAAGAAAACCCACGGGCATTGGGGATACTTAACGTCGCGGATGCTTTTCTGCATGGACAAGGTTTCAAAGAGCTCCGGCACGAGTGGGAGGTTTCTTCCTTCGTCATTCTTCGTCGTTCCGGGCTCCAGTCGGACGATCTTCCGCCCTAAGTCCACTTGCGACCAGCCAAGAGATAGAATCTCTTCTCGCCTACATCCAGTATAATACGCGAAAGTCAGTACCGGTTTGATCTCGTCGGGCAGCGCTTGTCGCAAATCGACAAATTGCGTGTGCTCAAGAAAACCCTTTCGAACATTGTCTTCCTTTAGCTTGGGAATGTAGGGAACAAACCTCACTTTCGGCGGAGTCTGTCGTCGTCCAAGATTGAAAGCTCTGCGCAAAAGGGCGCATTCGCGGTTTATCGTCGCATTCGCAGCTGCCGCGTCGCGGCGTTCCGCCATGTATTTTTGCACGTCTGGGGTAGTGAACGCAGTCGCGCGCATCCGGCCAAAATACGGACGAAGATGGCAACGGACGATCGGGTCAGCAAAATCTTTGAGTGATTTTCCGTTGACGCGATAGTCCAAGATGAGGTCGTCCAGCAATTCACCAATCAGGATTCGGTCGTATTTTGGTCCAGCAAATAAGCGGTCCTCGATCTGCTGAATGCGTTGTTTCAGCAACTTTTCGGCCTCTTGAATCCTCGAGCTTCGCGAACTTTCGCGGAAAATTCGACCGTTGCCATTGGAGTATTTAATCCACCAGTTCGGCAGCTCGATGACTGTCCTGTCAGGCAGCCGCTTGCGCCGACGATAGATACTACCCAGGCGAGGCCGGTTACTCATAATTTCCTCCCCAAACTTCGAGCCTCATGGCTTGATTGCTTGTCTGCCGTTGATGTGTTGTCAAAGTAGCGATTGTTGTTTGTTTTCGGAGATCCATTTATCGAGATCCTGAATATCCAGAAAAATCCTCTTGTCAGTTCTTACAACTGGCAACTTACCACAAGCGACCAAGTGGCGGATTGCATCTTCGCTGCGTCCCAGGTATACCGCTGCTTGTTCGACCGGGAGTAAACGTGGACCCACTCCGGCAGAGGAGTCAGTGAGCCTCGCTCCAACTCTTCGCGCGACGCGCTCGGCAAGTAAATCTGGTAAGTCGTCAAATTTGAAGTCCGTCGCCATAAAATACCACCCGCGCAAATGCTATGGGTCAAAGCGTTGAGTCAGGGGCCCGCCGTGGACCCCGTTCCGAGGTTGCATCCATTCGCGATCAAACGGCTTTCGCCTAGCTGATCTGCATCGTTTTTCCGCAGCGTCGGCACAGGAACGAACGGTCCCAGCGTCTAAGCCGAACCGGAAACACGCGGCGGTTGTATCGCCAAATGAACCACCACAGAATGGCCAGAGCGCCGGCGTAGGCGTCCATTCCCCAGCCGAATAGCCGGATGAATTCCTTCGCACCCGGAGCATTCTCCTGGACCGCAATTCCGACAAACCACAGGATGATGAACCCCGGCAACCACCACTTAAATGTCTTCCAATACGACCACTTGGTGGGAGGGCTGAGCCGTGCTGAAAGGCGGGTCTGAAGGGTACCTGTCATCTTCCCCCTGCCGCCCCATAGCCCCACCCCACCCGTTCCGAGCGAGAGACCCTGCGAGCGCGAACGTCCCTTATACTCGGAAAAACCCTGCTCATAGGCGAGCGATACCTTTACCAAATTCGTTGACTTGCAAACCGAGCACTCCATAATCGTTTTCCCTCCTTCACCACACTCCCGGGATTAGGCGGTAGCGAACCCCCGGACATAATCGGCATAACCGGGAAGGTTTTTGAGGAGGTACGAGTCTTCGCGTGCGGCCCGAGACAGGATGAGCGCCCCGTACGCCGATGCGGGTAAAAGGGCAAGGGTCGAGCCAAGTATGAGGGCCGTGGATGGAACGATGAACAACATGGCGAGGTACCCTGGATGCCGAACGAAGCGATACGGGCCATTGGTGACCAGATGCTGGCCCCGCTCGGGCTGCAGACGAAGTGCCGTCGAATAGAAGACGTTCACGGCCATCGCCCAAATTTGAAGAGCGTTGGCTGCGATAAATACGACAAAGGCCGCCCTCTGAATTTTTGTCGAAAATGGAAACGCCCATTGAAGCCTTCCCACATCGAGGGCTCCGAGGGCGACGGTCGCCATGAACAGGGTGCTCGCACCGTGCCGAGTTGCTGGGTCGATTCCTTCCGCTGCGGGTTGGCTACGTTCTTTCGCCAGGTCCGGCTTGACGCTCAGAATGCTTACTAATCCCACCGCGGCAAAAGCCACGAGATATACCCTCAATGTCGGCAGGCGTAAGGTGCCAGCACAAAGGAAGGCACTCCCCGCATGTACAATGTTTGCCAAGAGCCAACGAAATAAGCAGACCCACAGAGTCATGGCGTCATCCTTAATGCCAGTCGTTGTGCGTTCCCCTGCGGCGGTTCCGCCTGGGCTTGAGCTCGCGGGCGCTGACTGCTGATCGTCCTCTGCGTCTCGCTGACGGTCTTACGGGCGTATGCCTCTCCACCCTCGGTGGTCCTCGGTGCATGGGCGCTAATCGTCCGAATGACCTCTTGCGGGTCGACCCCACGAGAAAGCGCGTATCGCGCATACGCCCGAGTGACCGTCAGCCGGGCGTAATAGCCTGGATTCGGCTTGTCTTGCCTCGACTGCTCAAGTTTGTGGACGAGGTTGTGAACGGACTCTCCCTGCCCGAACTGGCGCGTCGCCCATCGCCAGTCACGTTCGGAATGGGAGGTCTTCGGCGACGAACCGTGGCTCGCGGGACGCTCGAAAACGCTGTGCTCCTGAGCCTGCCCCGCTTCCAGCGAGAACTTGAAATCGGCCAGACGGTAGACCTGGGAGCTTTCCTGGCGGGCCTCGATTCGATACGGCGCCTCGTACTTCTTGTTGTAAAAGCCTGGCAGTCTCAGAACCCGCGTCGAGTCGGTTGCGGCGGGATCGCCTCCGAATTCTCTCGCCATCGCCCGCATTAGACTCTCCGCTTCGGCCTGGGAGATGCCTTCCACTTTCCAGATCACCTGATGTTTGCCGGGCGAAGTATCAATCACGAAGCTAGGCCGGGGGAGCTTGTCGCTCTCCTGAATGGCCTTTAACACCCGGTCGCCATCCTGATCCAAGTCCAGGTACACATGGCGGATGGCTTCCACATCCTGTTTGCGGCGATGGCGAGAATCGCCATTCAACGTGTTCTGCGAGATATACACGTCGTAGCCGTTCGCATTCACGTGGCGGAGCCAGCCCTGCCATTTGGAAGAGGCGATCGACTCTGCCGTGTTTATGCGCTGGACGGTATCGTTTTTTGCGCGATGGTGGATCAACACTGCAAGATGGTCTTGCGGCTCGTAGTTCGCCTTGATGTATTCCTCGGGCGTTAGCCGACGGCGCTCGGAAGGGTTTTGTGCTAATGCCGGCATATTTCCTCCTCTCGAAGGTAAAGCGGGGTGAAGTCGTAACGGTCTGCCTCCGGGTCATAGCCCTTGATCTCGAGGACTTCCGAAACCAAACGCTGCCCTGGCCTGCGTTCGAGTTGGACAATGACGTTCAATGAATCGGCGATATTGCTCTTGATTGCGTGATAGGGCAGGTCGATCCCACTCTGCAGGACGCAACTGGTAAAGCGCGACAACCCTTGTTGGGCGGAGGTGGCGTGGACAGTGGAAAGCGTGCCGGAATGCCCCGTGTTGAGCAGTTGTAAAAGGTCGAAGGCCTCCCCACCGCGAATCTCGCCCAAAATGATGCGGTCAGGACGGTGGCGAAGAGTCGCTTTCAGGAGGTCGCGGATGGTGACTGCGGGCAGGCCATTCTGCTCGCGTCGGGCCTCGAACCGAACGAGGTCGCTTTTGTGGATCTGGATCTCCGAGGTGTTTTCGATGATGACTACCCGCTGATCGTTGGGAATATAGCCGGCCAGGATATTCAGCAAGGTCGTTTTTCCTGTGCCCGTCCCGCCGCTGATCAGGATGTTCCTGTGCTGAATAACGTGATTTTCAAGTTCGGAGGCCAAGCTTTGGGGCAGGGTTCCGATTCGAACGAGGTCATCAATCGAGAAGTGCCGGGCGTTGAATTTGCGAATGGTCAGAGTGACCCCGTTGACACTGCAGGGTGGAATGACAGCAGCCACACGGCTGCCATCGGGTAGGCGGGAGTCGAGGATGGGCTTGGCCTCCGAAATGTCGTCGCCGAGCCGGCGCGCAATGTTCTTGACAGCAATCATCAAAGATTCTTCGGTGAGGGTGACTCCGGGAACGGGCTCCAGGTAACCCCGGCGCTCGATAGAGACGCGGTCGTGCCCATTGACCATAATTTCGCTGATGTCCGCGTCTAAAATCAGCGGTTCGATGGGCCGTAAGAACGGGAGAATCAGTTCGAAGCCATTCATACCTGTGCCTGCTCCTGCACTCTTTGGTGCCCCTCTTTGGGGGCTAAATGCCCCGTTTGTCGGACGTGTTCCTGCTTGACGGCTGCTGTCTTGGAAACATCCCTCCCGAGCCGTTCGGCGAGCGTACTCGCGTCGTTCGTAAAGACCTGGGCATCAATTCGCGCCCGTGAGAGCGCCACATAGGCAAACCGTTGGTTCACCAGTTCGGAGTTGCTCTGGTCCTTGGCAGGGACATGGACGATGACACTGTCAACCGTCTGTCCCTGGCTCGTATAACTGGTCATGGCATAGCCATAGTCGAGGTGCTGGTGCTCGCGGAGATTGAAGTCGACGGTTTTCCCGGATTCCAGGCGAAGGCGAAGGTTTCCGCCGGAATCAATCTTTTCAATGTGCCCGAGCTCGCGATTGGCCACTTGTCCTCTCTTGAAAGGGGCCGTGAACTGGACTCGTTCGTTTTGGGAAAATTGCCGCTCTTCCCGGTGATAGACATTGACGCCCTGGAGCCGCTTGGGATCGTAGGTAATCTGCTTGCCGTCCTCACGGCGGACGGTGAGGAGGTTTTCGGGTCTATCGATGTTTACGACGGTCGCATATTCACCCTCTTTGACTCCTACCCGGCTACTGCCTCGGGTGTACCGAATCACATCCCCCGGATCGTATCGGTCTGCCCACTCCCGGTCCGCCCCCGTCAATTCGTGCCGGTTTACGAGGATCGTGAGGGTGTGGTCTTGGCTCCCAATTCTGCCTTGTCCCTGGAGGCTTTCGTGAATGTGGCGGTTGATTGCAAGGCGACTCTGGTTGTCCGGCGAGACAACCAGACTGGTATCGGGATCTTTGAGATACTCCCCTGCGACCGCCTTGAGGCGTTGCTCGGTGTCGGCGATCTCATGAACGCGTTGCTGCTCGATCAATCGTTGGACCGCGTCATCGGTATTTCCAGTCGCAAGTGACTCCACGACTTGCTTAAGCTCGGGATCTCGCTGCCGCACGATCTCGTCAAGATGAGCGGTCCGCATCCCGGCTTCCTGCATCTGCTGGAAGGGTCTGCCCGCGTCCACTGCTTGGTGCTGCCGGGTGTCGCCCACCAAGAGAACCCGGTCCTTCGAGGCTAAGCGTTTGAGGAAATCATTCACCTCCCGTGTGCTGGCGAGACTGGATTCGTCAAGAACGAAAAGGCGACGATTGGCGGGATCAGCGGCTTGCTTTTGGCGCAAGAATCTTTGCAAAGTCGTGGCACTGATGCCGGCTTCCTCCAGCCGGTGGGCCGCTCGCGATGTGGGCGCGAAACCCTCGACGGCATACCCCTCGCGCTCGGCGGCATTCCGTATGGCCCGGAGGGTGGTCGTCTTCCCGCTGCCGGCTACGCCCTGAAGGCCCGTGATCCGGTCAGGGCTTTCGAGCACCTCCCGAACTGCCTTCCGCTGGGACTCGCTGAGTGCTTCTAGTGCTTAGTTGCACTGATAAGCGATATATGATATAAAGGGCGCATGCCAAGAACTGCGCCCGCAGTTAGTTGTGGTCCGGAGGATCGGCAAGAGCTGGAACGGTTGGCCGCGAGCCG
>JBEKLF010000327.1:0-8780 GCA_050010335.1 Terriglobia bacterium | reverse complement strand
CAATCTGCCCGCTCGTCGCCAGTGAACGTGCGACGACCTTGCTTGCCACCTGCTTGTCTCATGCCGCCAGCTTGCCAGAGCTGAACGGCACACACCAGATGTACCCTGCTTGACGCTTACGTAGTAGCCACGGTCAATTCGCAATTGGTATCATCAACGAATACCGAGGAGCGGATGCATGCGCGCGGAAGGCAACAGTGTAGTCGGGATCGATGTTGGCGGAGAACGCAAAGGTTTTCACGCCGTCGCCCTGCGAAACGGGATCTTCTGCAAAACCACGTCCCGCCATCCGGCTGAGATCGTGGAGTGGTGCCGGGAGTGGAGTGCGGAAATCGTCGCGGTGGATGCACCCTGCGGCTGGAGCAAATCAACCTCATCCCGGGAGGCGGAGCGGGAGTTGAAACTGGGGTGAGGAGAGAATCCACTGCTTCGCGACGCCGACGCGCGCCGACGCCCTCGCCCACAAGAATGGCTTCTACGACTGGGTCTTCAACGGAGAGAGACTCTATCGGGAGCTGATTCGCGAGTATAAGCTCTTCGATGGAAAAGGCCGGCGCGGGCCGATCTGTTTTGAAACCTTCCCTCACGCCATAGTCTGTGCACTCGAGGGGAGAGTGGTCCCGGCGAAACCCAAAGTACCGAGTCGTCGCAGAATCCTGCAGGATTGGGGCTATGATGCAGACTCGCTCCCCAATATTGACTTTCTCGATGCCGCATTGTGTGCCGTCGCTGCCGAAGCATTCCGCGAGGGCCGCAGCAAGCATTTCGGCAGGCGAAATGAGGGATTCATTGTCATCCCTGCGCCAATCTCAGTGCCGAGAGGAATTGCTCGTCGGGCACTGCGCCTGCCCATCCGTGGCGGACCTGATTGGAAGGGTAACACGACATTTCCCAAGTGGCAGCCAGGAAACATAGTCGAAAGGTAATAGGGTGTAAGTGGTTGGAATTAAAGGAAATTCATACCCATTCGCCACCGGCAGGAGTGCCGGTGCCACTATGTGAAATCCGCAACGTCTGAATCGACTCATACAATTTGTCACGCGTCAATTTGGCGCAAGAAGTGCTAATATTTTCATCGGTCATGCAGTTCTGTGGGAAATTCCTCCGCAACCCTTCGACCGACCTCGGAAATCATAAGGAGTTACGATAATGGACAAGGAGCAAGACGTTACACGCCGCGAGTTTTTGAAGTCCGCCGCCACGGTGGCGGTCGCCGCATCTTCACTGACGGGGCTCGGGGCTCCAGCGATTCTGAGCGCCCAAAGCGCCGGCAATCCCGTGCGCTACGGGTTCATCGGGACGGGTACGGAGGGATGCACGCTGCTCAAGTTTCTTGCGACCATCCCGGAGGGGCGGTGCATTGCCTCCTGCGACATCTATCCCCCCAACCTCAAAAAGGGGGTGGAGACCATCGGCTCCAACCCTGAAACTTACACCGAATACCGGAAGATGCTGGAACGTAAGGACATGGATGCGGTGATGATTGCCACACCGCTCAACTTGCATGCCCAGATGGTGGTGGACGGGCTCAACGCCGGCAAGCACGTTTTTGTCGAAAAGACGATGTATTTCAAGGAAGAAGAAGGGGAAATGATCCGCAAGGCGATGGCTGACAATCCCAACCTGGTGCTTCAGGTGGGACTCCAGCGGCGGTCGAGCGTGCTCTACCAGGTGGCGATTGAGATGATCCGCAAGGGGGCTCTGGGCAAGATCATGTTCGTGCGCGCCCAATGGCACCGCAACAGTAATTGGCGCCGCCCCGTGCCTGAGCCAAAGTTGGAGCGGCAGATCAACTGGCGCATGTACAAGGAATACTCGGGTGGGCTGCTGGCGGAACTGGCCTCGCACCAGATTGATATCGCCAACTGGGCCATCGGGGCGGAACCGATGTCAGTATTTGCCACCGGGGGGATTAATTACTGGAAAGATGGCCGCGAAACCTGCGATAACGTCGAGGCCATCTACGAATATCCGGGCGGGCAGAAGCTCGTTTGGAGTTCCATCCTTTACAACGGCCACTTGGAGTTCAACGAGCAGATTATGGGTGACCAGGGAACACTGATTATCACCCTTGGCAAGGGTTTGTACTACCGCGAAGAGGTAGCCAAGGTTTCCGCCGGCAACAGCAAGGAAAACTGGTGGGCAGGCGCTACCGTCACCAATCAGGCCGCGCAGGCCGGTATTCCCATTTTCCCCGAACAGGGAGGGATGAACCAACTCGGCTTCATGGACAGGGAAATGCGCTACGCCAAACACTGGCTGGCGTCGATGGGCATCTACAGTTACGAAGAGCCCCACGATCCCTGGTGGAGCGAGCTGCACAACTTCCTGCTCAGCGTCCGCGAGGGCAAACCAATCATCGCGCCGTTTTCGATTGGCGTGGGCGACGCCCAGGGCGTCATCTACGGGAACCGTTCGGTGGAAACCGGGCAGAGAGTTTACTGGCCGGGGGCGGAGCCGCAGAAGGAAGTTGTCAAGGGGAGCCGGGCGGCGTAAGAGCAGGTTACAGGTGACAGGTTACAGGGAACAGGTGACAGGGGCTGGGTTCTGCGGGCTGGTGCATAGTTTTAAGAAGGATACAACCTAAAGTGTAAATGATAAGAGATAAAGTATAAATACCCCAGGCAGAACTTTATCATTTATCCTTTATACTTTGCATTTTACTCTTACACTTTACTTTGCACTTTCGCGTTTCCAGACACCTATCGCCTGACTCCTGGTTTAAATCTCCATGAAAACGATGAGACCGCTTACACTCGCAGTCCTGCTGGCCGTTCTGGTCGGCGCGGCTCGGGCGGCGGACGCTCCGGTCCGTTACGAGGCCTCACACCAAGCCATGGGCACGACTTACTTTGTGGTTGCCTATGGCCGCGATCAGACTTTCCTTTCCGAAGTCGTGGGGGAGGTTTTTGCCGAGATCGACCAGCTCGACCAGCAAATGAGCAACTACAAACCGGAGAGCGAACTCTCCGCCATCAATCGCGACGCCGCGCAACACGACGTGACGGTCTCGCCGCAACTCTTCGGGCTCCTTCAGTATTCACTCAATGCCAGCCAGGAATCCGGCGGCGACTTCGACATTACGGTGGGGCCGCTGATGAAGCTTTGGGGATTTTTCCGCGGCCAGGGACGCTTGCCCACTGCTGCGCAAATCGCGCAGGTCCAGAAGAGAATCGGGTATCAGCACGTGCACCTGGATGCCGCGCGCCGCACGATTCGCTTTGACGCGAGCGGAATGGAATTTGACCTCGGGGGCATTGCCAAAGGCTATGCGGTGGATCAGGCGGCGGAGATTATGCGTTCGAGTGGGGTCACCGCGGCTTTAATTTCCAGCGGAACCAGCAGCATATACGCGCTGGGATCGCCTCCGGGGGAACATGGGTGGAAGATCACCGTGCGTGATCCCTTCCACGCGGACAAGGCTGCGGATGTTTTTCGCCTCCAGAACTTCGCCTTGTCCACCTCCGGAAACTATGAGAAATTCTTCAAGATTAACGGCAAGATTTATTGCCACATCATGGATCCCCACACGGGCTGGCCGGTGCAGGACATGCTCTCGACCGTGGCGGCGGTCCCTACCGGAATCGAGACCGAGGCGCTGACCAAGATCTTCTTCGTGGGCGGCTTGGAGAAGTCCCGCCAATACCTTGCCACTCATCCCAATGCGATCGGAATTCTCTATCAGCCGGGAGACAAGCCCCAAACCTTCCGCCGCACCGTCGTGCAATCAAAAACCTTCCAAATTCCTTCCGACAGCATTGCCGAATTGGAAAAGTAGCGCGGACCTGTTCTTTAGGTCCGCGGCTTTTCCATACCGATTGGGGACGAGCTGAAATGACAAATAGCCCTCTCCCCTGGGGAGAAGGTTCCCGACGAAGGAGAGACGACGGGGATCCTTCCCTCCCGAGTTGTGGTTTGCTCTTGAAACGATTTTGGAACTTTACTCAGTCACTCGGGGTCAAATGGTTTAGGCGGTGATAAAGGCCATGAAACGAAGAATCATGTACAACGCTGTACCGCGTGTGGCCATGCTTTTGGTTTTGATATTCCTCGTCATATTTCATGCCTGGCCCAAGCACTCGTCGGGATTTCGTGTTCGAATTGCGCCAAATACGTGTGCTTGTCCTGATGCCTCTATTATCGAAGCGCACGTATCCGCGAACGGTGAGCTTTTGATAAACTCAGAACCGATGGAGAGGGCTGCATTGACCCGCCTGCTCACCGACATTTACGGGACCCGGTATGAAGGCGTCGTGTATGTTTCAGGAGACGAAAACGTTTCCTATCAGAGGGTCATTGATGTCATTGAGGCTCTGCCGCAGGTCAAACGCCCCCCGACCCGAATGGATCTGCCCATCCCCGAAGCACTTCGGACAGCAGAGGATGACGCCCTGAACATAGAAATTCAGTTGGTGACCCCGGGCGTGGCAAACACACCCTGCCCCGAAGACTGCTATAACTGGGAGAAGCAAAGCCTGCTTCGACTCCCGTAGCAGGCTTTTCAATGCCGATTGGGGCTTCGAAGGGGCGGCGCTACGATGCGAAGTGAAAGCAATTCGCTGGGGGCTGCGTCAGAAATTCGTTAAGGAAATAAGCTAGGGTTATAGGCAGCATAATCTTTTTAAGGACGTCCGTTGCCTCCGCTCTGGCCGGAGACAAACCGTTCCAGCAACTCCAATACCCGGGCAACAGTGGCGCGAAACTCAGCCATCTCTTGGGCATGGCTGTCCAGTTGGCTCTCATCCAGCTCCAGTCGGCGGTCTGTCCTTTCTACAAAGGCATCGACCCTGCGTTCGATTCGGGCGACTAGTTCCGCCTGCACCAGCAGATGCTCTTCCAGCTTGACGAACCGTTCTTCGGCAGTCACAGTCCCTCCGATCGGATCCTGAAGTTGATTCTTGTCTCGACCATTGCGACCCCAGCCAATCGTTATTATACGCCCGTGACCTCCTGACCCCAAAAGCAAATGGTGATTCTGTTTTGCGCGAGATATTGTGGACCCCTCGGCGGCGGCGTGGAGGACGTGATAAAATCACTTGATTGAGGCCCCAGCGCGATGGTTTCCATTGCTCGCAAGAACCTTTTTCACGACAAGATTCGGTTTGCGGTTGCCTTGGCCGGCATTTCCTTTGCCGTGGTGCTGATTACCGTGCAACTGGGAGTCTACCTCGCCTTTCGTTCCAACGTGAGCGTGCTGATCGACCACACGGAGGCCGACATTTGGGTTACCGCGCACGGCCTGGAGAATTTCGATTTCGGCCGCCCCTTCAGCGAAAAGAAACTGTATGACGTTCGGGAGGTCCCGGGCGTAATGTGGGCAATCAAGTATATGCTGACTTTCGGTTATTGGAAGACCCCCACTGGCAGCCAGGAAACCGTGCAGATGGTGGGCTTTGATCCTGAAACCATGGTGGGCGCGCCCTGGAACATCGTGAAAGGGAACCCTCAGGACGTTAAGTATTTCAACTCCGTCTTTTATGACGAAGCGGAGACCAACCGCCTTGGCAATATCCCAATTGGAGGGGAAACAGAGATTAACGACCACCGCGTGCGTGTGGTGGGCATTGTGCGCGGGGCACGCTCGTTCATCCAGAGCCCTTACATCTTCACTTCGTATAAGAACGCGGTGAGCCTTTCCCGCCTGAACAAAGGGAACACCGTTTACGTGCTGGTTAAGGTCGCTTCCGGCTATTCGGTGCAGGACGTCAAGCGGCGAATCCAGGAGACGGTGAACGACGTGGACGTTTACACTTCCCCGGAGTTCAGCAAGAAGACCGAGGACTACTGGATGATCAATACCGGCACGGGCGTGGCGCTGCTGGCCGTGGCCCTGATGGGAGTGGTGATTGGAACGGTGATTGTGGCCAACACCATCTACACTTCCACCACCGAGCACATCAAGGAGTTTGGCACGCTGAAAGCCATTGGGGCTTCAAACTGGGACCTCTACAAGATCATCATTGAACAGGCCGTGATCAATTCGGTGATCGGATTCGCCGTGGGAATGGCGGTGAGTTACCTGGTGATTCAAATAATGAAGAAGGGACACCTTCCCATCCTTCTCCCGCTGCCGGTGCTGGCGGGAATTTTTGTGCTCACTGTGATGATGTGCCTGTGGTCGTCCGTGCTGTCGATTTCGAAAGTGACAAGGATCGACCCAGCGCTGGTGTTTAAAAGCTAGTGGTTAGTGGATAGTGGCGAGTGGTTAGCGTCGGCCCCAGATGGCGCGTCTCGTGCCCTAACTACCCACTAGCCACTATCCACTAACCACTAGCCACTGATTTTATGCCCACTGCCACCCAGACCGTTCTTCGTCTCGACCACGTAAGCAAAACCTATGGCGAGGGCGAGTCTTGCGTGGAAGCCGTGCATGACGTATCGATGGACCTCGACGCGGGGAAATTCATCTTTCTGATGGGGCCGTCGGGTAGCGGAAAAACCACACTGCTGATGCTGATGGGATGCCTGCTGCGGCCGACCGCCGGATCGGTCCACATTTTCGATGAAGAGGTCAGTGCGATGGCCGAATCGCGACTGCCGCGCGTCCGTCGCAATCGAATCGGGTACATCTTTCAAGGGTTCAATCTCTTCCCCGCACTCACGGCGCTGGAGAATGTGGAAGCGACGCTTAACCTGAAGGGATTCCGCGGTGAGGAAGGGCGCGCGGAGGCTCGCAACCTGCTGGCGCGCGTCGGTCTGGCCAACAGGATGCATCACCTGCCCGAAGACCTGAGTGGCGGCGAAAAGCAGCGCGTGGCGGTGGCGCGCGCACTGGCAGGAAATCCGCCCATCATTCTCGCTGACGAGCCGACCGGGATGCTCGATTCCAAAACCGGCCGGCTGATTTCCGAGATTCTTCGCGACCTCGCGCAGCAGGAAGGGCGGCTGGTGTTCATGGTCAGCCACGATTCCAGAATCACCGCGCTGGCCGACGAGATTTTTAATATCGAAGACGGAGTGCTGGGAAAGTAGACGGTAGACAGGCGGCCCGTTTACAGCTTGCTGTCTACCGTTTACTGTCTACCGTATACTGCTTCTTATGTCAAAGCCACATCGGAACGTTTACATGTTCGCACTGCTGGGGGTCGTACTGGGGACGCCTCTGATGTTCTTCTTGCGCTCATTAACGCATAATTCCTCGGGATTCGACAACCAGGTGCGGGTTTCGCGCGGCAAAATTGATTCGCACATTGCGTCGCGCGGACGGGTTGAAGGCGCAACTTCGCAGGACATCAAGCTGGCGTCGCGCGTGGTGGGCCGGCTGAAGGAAGTTTCGGTGAACGACGGCGACCCAGTCCGCAAAGGGCAGGTCGTGGCGGTGCTGGAGAACAACGATTTGCTGGCGCAGGTGGACGAGGCGCGCGCCAACGTTCTGCACGCCCAGGCGGCGCTCGAAAGGCTTCAGAACGGAGCAAGGCCCGAGGAGCGTGCTGCCTCCCGCGCCGCCATGAACGAGGCGCAAGCCGCCGCCGACAATGCGCAGCAGAACTATGCGCGCTCGCAAAAGCTCTTTCAGGATGGCGGCATAGTTTCGCAATCGGTTCTGGACCAGGCGGAGCGCGACGCGAAGATGGCGCAAGCGCGGCTGGAATCGGCGCAGCAGAATTACAAGCTGGTGATGGCGCCTCCGCGCTCGGAGGATGTGGCCTCCGCCCAGGCGAATCTCGAACTCGCGCGCGCCCAGCTTGCCCAGGCTCAGGACAATTACGATAACACCTTTGTCCACTCGCCCGTAGATGGCGCCGTGGTCAAGCGCTACATGAATCCCGGGGAGTCCATTTCCTATGAATCGCTCTATCAGCCCATCGTCTCCGTCTCGGATACGACACACTTGCGAGTGCGCACGGAGATCGATGAGACCGACATCGGCAAAATTCAAATCGGCCAGCATGCGTCAATTCGCTGCGATGCTTTCCGCGGGCAGACCTTTTTCGGGCACGTGGTGCGCATCAGCGGCGGCCTCGGTCCAAAGAAAATACAGACCGACAATCCCACGGAAAAGATCGATATGGACGTTCTGGAAAGTTTTGTGGAAGTCGATCCCGGTACGCCATTGCGCGTCGGTTTAAGAGTGGATGTTTACATCGAGCTTGCGCGCAAGGACGACGTGCTGGTGATTCCCCTGCGGGCCGTGGAATTTCAGGAGGGCGTGGCCACGGTGCACGTCAGGACAGCCGCCGGCGTCGAGTCCCGCAAAGTTCAGTTGGGCGCGCAGGACGGCCTGAACATCGAAGTCGCGGAAGGCCTCCGCGAGGGCGAGGAACTCGTCTTTTAAGAACCCGAAATTCTCACCATGCCGGGCCTTTCCTCCCGTCCGCCAGCGACAATTTGGCGTCCCCTCTTTCGGACAATTTACACCCCATTTTCAGCTTCAACTTGGTTTACTGTAAGTGGGTTTATATTCAGAATGTTGTCAGGATTGGGAGGAGAAAAATCGCTTTTTCAGATCTTTATTTCGAATAAGTTGTCAGGGTTGCGGGCATTGTCCCCTCAGGGACATTAAGTCCCCCTGCCATTGGTACAGTTTGTCGACCTCCCTCGCTATTGAGGAAGGTCGCTGCCTTCGATGCGCACATGCCGTCCGAGCAGATCTGGCCTCGAAGCGTACTCGCTTATTGTAGGCTAAAGATTTTGTTTTGTCAAGAGAAAAGCGATGGGTGACTGCGATTCAGACAGTGGGGGAGGGCGCGAGGCTGGCGGGAGGCAGGAGCGGCGAGACGAGGGGAATTGGGCGCAGGAATGGGGGCGTGTTGAGACGGGTGGCGGCTGTGTCGTAGGGT
>JBEKLF010000326.1:0-11215 GCA_050010335.1 Terriglobia bacterium | reverse complement strand
CGCTGGCTCACCCCCGACCCGCTCGGCGTGGACGTCACCAATCCCCAATCCCTCAACCGCTATGCGTACGTGCTGAATAACCCGCCGAGCTTGACCGACCCGCTGGGATTGCAGTCAGGGTGCCGATTCGGTGCCCACTCGATCGGGCCGGGACAGTGCAAGGATGATATCCCCGGTGGAGGACTTCATTGGCCCGTGAATTGGATGATGGATTTGTTCCAAATAATGTCCCAAACGGAATGCTATTATGAGAGCAATTGCCAAAACTATGCGATGTGGGGTGGCATGAACTTCGCGAGTTTGCTAGCCGCGCGGCCCGGCGGATCGAGGGCCTCTTGGTGGCACAACTTCACGACAGAATTCTTCAAGCTCTCGGGCGGCCCAGGGAATGTGCCAACCTGTGCTGGGAAAGCACTCAGCCACATGGCAGACACTTTAAATCCGTTCACTCCCGGGGTGTCAACAGCCACCGAAGCTGCGGCTCCAGTGGCACAGGGGGTTGCGATAAACCGAAGTCTAGCGCAGACGACTGCCGCAATCGACGAATACATCGTGCAACAAGGGTTGACCGTGCCCCTCCGATCCAGCGTTGTGAGGAACGCGATATCGTTGGGAGTGGAGGACGCGGTGGCGCTTGGCACAAAAGTGAACGTCGCGGTTCAGACGTTCGCGGTAGACTACGCGGCTTTCACGAGCATGCTCACTACCATGAGCGAAGCCCGAAGCGGTGGGTGCGCGGCTGCGCTCCATGTGTTTTGATGACGATGAAACAAAAGACGAGGGATAACCTTATCTATCTTGGCGTCGGCCTGGGCGTCGCCGGGGCGGGGATATTCTACGCGTTCTATACGGAGAGGACGACGGGAACGATACAGCAGATCCCAGGCCCGATCCTTTGGGGCATTATCTCCACGCCCGGCATCGTCGCCCTGGTCCTGGAAGGGTTTTGGAAGTATCGCCGCCGGCTCGCCCTGTGGATCATCCTGGCCCTCATCGCCGCCATAAATATCTCGGTGGTGACTATCGCGTATTGGCGTGGCTGGAGCCCTCCCGTGCTTGTGTGGAGCATGGTGACTGGTGTTTGCATGATTCCCATATGCGTGCTTACCTCGAAGCTCCTGGGAGCCGAGGGCAGCGGGACCGCCAAGTACTCCCGCCGGAACCCGCCTTCGGGTGCAGGCAGTCAGGGCCTGCGAGGGAAACGCCGTGAATGATGCCGATCTCCCCGGGGGGGCGGGGACAGTCACCGCGTTTCCTGGTTTTTCCGCCGGATACCATGGCCATGCCGGAAAGCGCTGCGCCCGTCGCCGGGTTTCGTGAGCGACAATACCGTGTACCGAAGACGTTGGGTAGGGGGAAGGTAGCCGCCGTCTGGCCTCCTTGGCGGTTTTTAACATGGAAACATCAACCGTGATAATAGCATCCAAACACGGAATCCCACGGACGCACGAAGAGCCCCAGACGAAAGCCAAAAGCTCGTAGGTCCGCGCCACCTGCTTAGCTTAAGAACAGTGACGAGTGACACGTGACGAGTGACGAGCGGCATGACAACTTGTTTGGTTTCTCGCTTCTCGAGATGATGACGGTGATCACACTGATCCTCATCCTGGCGACGTTTGCCACGCCCATCTATCGCACGGTGATCGTGCGGGCGCGGGAAGCCACCCTTCGCGAAGACCTCTTCACGCTGCGCTCCCAGATCGACCGTTTTACCCACGACAACGAGTGCGGCCCCGCCTCCCTGGAAGAGTTGGTCGATAAGGGATACATGGGCGTCCTCCCCACCGACCCGTTTACCGGCTCGAACGAAACCTGGCAAGTCGAAACCCAGGACGCGCCACTCGCCGTCAATGACTCTGCCCCGGCGGGGATTGTGGATGTCCACAGCGGCTCCGAGGACGTTTCGCTCGATGGCACGGCGTATAGTGGTTGGTGAAAGGGCAGTGACGAGTGACGAGCAACTAAGGACCGATCACAAATACCTGATTCAAGATTCAAGAGAAAGGCTAGAGGCGAGGGGCAGATTCAAAATTTAAGATTCAAGATGGGTGGCCACAACCATGCCTATCAATCACCAAGAACTCATTGAGGAAATCGAAAGCCACATTCGGAGATCTGGCGGTGGGTTTGGCGAGTGGTGCGTGGGGACGGCCAAGGATTCTCGCGGGCCGTTTTTCCGGCGACATCTGGCCGCTGACTTGGGCGATGGGTTGACCTATCGCGAAGCCTTTACCACCAACGCCGCGCAGGGCGTGGTCGACCATCTGGTGAATGATCGCGGCCTCGAACGCGTCCCCGAGGCCGCCACCGAGGGCGAATGCGGTTCGGCCGTACACGAACACGCTACAGAGGCCGAACGCCGTTCGGCCCTACACCAACCGGCCGAACCCAGTTCGCCCCGCGCCGCCAAGCGATCTACCCGTGTTCCCAAGACGCGCAGCCTAAGCTCGATCGCCACTCCCGGCGCCTCCTGTCGCGCCTACCCATGGAAGTGGCGCCGCAGTGTCGCTGGCAATTCGGAGGGCAAGTTAGAGCCGCCTTACGCGTCCGGTCGCCCAGTCGGAAAGAATGCGCTAGAGGGGAGTGGCAAGTGGCCCCTCCGGCCCGCTGGGGAGGGGTAGTTTGGCCCCTTCCGGGTGGGGAACCGGTCGCCGTGATTCTTTACAGGCCGAGCGCCGCTTGGCCCTACATTCGGCAGGCGGCGGCTTATTTCTCCTGGAAACCTTTATCAGCAAGTAAACACACGCCTAATTAACTTGCCTTTCCCGCCGGATGAGGGGATGGTATACTCCCCCTGATATACCGCGAGCGAAGAGGGGGCCGGTAAAATCATGTGGACTCTGGTGAACTGGTTCCGGAAGGAGGTCAGGCCTGATGTCGTGGGAAATGGGAGCAGTCCGCGTCATATTTGTTATCATTATTTCCGCCGCTGCAATGCATCTTCATCCTTTTGGCTTTACCGAACTCAAATCTGCATTTTTAGGCTTAGCCCTAGGGATTTTCTTCATTGTCTTTGAGATTCGCCTGGAAAAGGCGAGCCTGAAGCGTCTTATGGGTGCGGCATTCGGTTCGATCCTGGGCATTCTCGGCGCCTTCATGATCAGCCATCTGCTGAGCTTGACGGCGATCGACCGAGCCGCGAATTCATTCTTCCAGGTAACTTTGCTGCTTTTGATGGCTTACGTGGGATTAGTGCTGGGCGCCAATAAAGGTGACTTGCTCAATCTCGGGGCGCTGGGTGGGCTTTTTGCCACGGAAAAGGCGCCGCGTAAGAATTACAAAGTGCTCGATACCAGCGTCATCATCGACGGCCGTATCGCTGACGTTTGCGAAACGAGTTTCGTTGACGGCACGCTGGTCATTCCCCAGTTTGTGCTGCACGAATTACAGTTGGTGGCTGATTCCTCCGATCCCCTGAAGCGCAACCGCGGGCGGAGAGGGTTGGACATCCTCGCGCGCATGCAGAAAATGAGCAACATCACGGTACAGATTACCGAGGAGGATTTTCCCCAGGTCCGCGAAGTTGACCTGAAGCTCATCGAGTTGGCGCGGGCTTACGAGGGGAAGATCGTCACTAACGACTTTAATCTCAATAAGGTTGCCCAGCTCCAGGGCGTGCCGGTGCTCAATATCAACGAACTGGCCAACGCTTTGAAGCCCGTTGTCCTGCCCGGCGAAATCATGCGGGTGTTCATTCTGAAGGAAGGCAAGGAATACAACCAGGGAGTAGCCTACTTGGATGACGGTACCATGGTGGTGGTGGACAACGCCAAGAAAATGATCTCCAAGACCATCGATATTTCCGTGACCAGCGTTTTGCAGACTACGGCGGGAAAAATGATCTTCGGCAAGTACGATGAACGGCGGGCTTTGGTCGAGGCGGTTCACCAGTAAATGGGGTTCTCAATGCTAGTAAGGCGACGGCGGCCTGGCGCGCTCCGTCGCCTTTCTGTTCCCACCCTGGGGGCGAAGTGATCGGGAGGGCGCGGGGACGGGTCCCCAGGCGTCGTGGCGCATGACGACGGAGACGGTATGAGCGTTCTAGCCATCATTCCGGCGGCGGGTACGGGCATAAGAATGGGTGGAGCTACACCCAAACAATTTCTCTCCCTCGAAGGCGTGCCGATTTTCGTCCACACCCTCAGGAAGTTTGCCGCTTCCGAGGCGATCGACGAGATATTCCTGGGAGTGCGGCCGGAGGACATGGATCGCGCTTCGAGTGAGATCTCGACGGAGCATTTTGCCAAAGCCGTGCGGCTGGTCGCGGGAGGGGCTTCGCGGCAGGAAACCGTTGCCCGGTGCCTCAACCAGGCCCCGATGGATACCGAAGTGGTGGTGGTGCACGATGCGGTGCGCCCCTTCATTGAACTCACCATGATTCGCCAGATCGTGGAGGCCGCGCGCCAGGACGGGGCGGCGATTCTGGGCATTCCCAGCGTAGATACGGTCAAAAAGGTCGAGCGGCAGACCATTCTGGGGACCATTCCGCGTGAGCGAATCGTCCTGGCCCAGACACCCCAGGCCTTCCGCTATGCCCTTCTGCGGCAAGCGTTTGACCGCGCCCTGGGGGAAGGCTATTACGGCACCGATGAGTCAAGCCTGGTGGAACACGACGGCCACGAAGTGAAGGTCCTGATGGGCTCGGACAGGAACATCAAGATCACCAAACCCTCGGACCTGCCCCTGGCCCGCCTCTACATCGCCCAAGAGCGCGAACTCATCCGGGATGACGCCTGATTTGGACAAAATGACCCCTTCACACCACACGCGGAAATCGAGTAGCAACGACATTTTGTCCCCGCCCGGTACGCCAAAGGGCGCCTTGCCGGACCACGTCCCACCTCTACTAGGGTGCCGAGTGGGAATGGGAAACGACCTCCACCGCCTGGCGGAGGGACGCAAGCTAATCCTGGGGGGCGTGCGCATTCCCTTCGACAAAGGTCCGGTGGGCCACTCCGATGGCGATGTGCTGGCCCACGCCATCTGCGACGCCTTGCTGGGCGCAGCATGCCTCGGTGACATCGGACGCCACTTCCCCAGCACCTCGCCCCAGTGGAAAAACGCTTCCAGCTTGCGCTTCCTGCGCCACGTTCGCGAGTTGCTCGACGCCGCGGGATTTAGCATCGTCAACATCGACGCAACGGTGGGGCTGGAGCGGCCCAAGTTGGCGCCACACATTCCGCTCATGGAAAGGAAAGTGGCCGCGGCCCTTGCGCTCAAGCCGGGCCAAGTGAGCGTTAAAGCCAAAACTGGGGAAGGCGTGGACGCCGTCGGCCGCGGTGAAGCCATCCGTGCTGACGCCGTGGCGCTCATTCAAACCCGCAGATAGCATGCGTTCCCCAGCGCTTGAACACGCATGCTTTTAGTGGGATACTATGGTGGTTCTAAGAAGAGTTAAAATGCCTTTACGGTTAAACCTTACGAGGCGAAAGTGGCATCATAGATTAAGTTGAAACGGCGGTTCGCATGAACCGGCATTTGCTAACAGAGGAGAACGTATGGCTGACAAAGATCCTAGTCCTGGCCACTCGATGTTTGGCTTGAACGATGCTCCTACGCGAGAGGTGCCCTCTCCCGAGCAGGTACCCACGTCGACTCAACCCGGAGTCCCGCAGTACGTTGTGGTTCAGCAGCCCCCACAAGCAGTTCCCAACGGAGGCGGGAAAGCGCTGCCTTGGCTGGTGGCGGCACTCGGCGTCCTGGCCATCGCCAACCTGGTGTTGGTGCTCATGGCGCGCTCCCAGTTTAACGACTATACGACGAAACAGGCTGACGTAATGAACCTGATGACCCGGCGCTTGGACTCCGGCGACGAGCGTTACGCGCAATTGCGCGGGCAATTCCAGGTCACCCAGGAGAGGCTCGGAATGACCCAACAGGAATTGGCGCGCGCCCATGAATTGGCCGCACAAGTCCAAAAACAACAGCAGTCCGCGGTGGCCCAGTTGAATCAAGCCATCGCCAAGAAAGCCAGCGCCGATGAAGTGAACAAGCTTCAGGCGGACTCCAACGCCAAGATCGGAGGCCTGAGCACGGATTTGGAGGGAACCAAGCAGGATCTATCCAACACCAAATCCGAGTTTGCTAATGCCCTCACCGGCACCAAGGGTGAGTTGAATGGCGCCATCGCCCGCACTCACGACGAACTGGTTGCCCTGGCGCACAAAAGCGATCGCGACTATTTTGAGTTTACTTTGCCCAACAGGAAGGCTCAGCAGAAACTCGGAACGGTAACATTGCAATTGGAAAAGACCGACCCCAAACGGAACGTCTTCAGCGTATTCCTGCTTTTTGACGACAAGAGGACCGAGCGCAGCAACAAGGCCATGAACGAACCTGTGTTCTTCTACGTGCAGGGGGCCTCGAGCGCGCTGGAGTTGGTGGTCAATAAATTGGGTAAGGATACCGTGTCCGGGTATATGAGTACCCCGAAAGGTTTCTTCCCCAACACTACGAATGTGCTTGGTGCGCGGCCGGGGACATAGACACAAGTGCGGCAGCGGCGCGTGGCCGCATATGGCGGGAATTCAGGGTGCCCTTCCAATGGGGGGCACCCTTGCTTTTTGTGGGGGCGACTGTTCTTCCCTCCCGGGTCAGGAGGGGTCAGGCGGAAGAGGGATTACTTACTGCCGTTGCTGTTCGTGTAACGGTTGAGCACCTGCGCGAGTTCCTGCTCCGACCGCAGCCCTACCACCTTCTCCACCACGTTGCCGCCTTGCAGCAAGATGAGGGTCGGAATCGACCGGACCCCGAACTTATTGGCAACATCGGGCAGCTCATCAACGTTGATCTTGGCGAAGGTTATTTGCTCGCCATACTTCTCCGCCAGCCGATCGAATGTCGGCGCGAGCATTTTGCAGGGACCGCACCAGTCCGCCCAGAAGTCCAAGAATACCGGCTTGGCGCTCGTTTCGATTCCCTGCCAATCGGTGGGTTGAACATGTAGAACCTTTTCCATAGTTTTCTCCTTTTACCTCCCGCAATTTTAGATGCAACCCAGTGCAAATCGATACGGATGATCCGGGGCTTGGGGGGACCCTCCACACGATGAGACCCTGTGCAGACCCAGGCGATTTCCCGTACAATAGCATTTGTCCATCCGAGCAGATCAAAACCAAACAGAGAGGATACCATGGCGGCAAAATGGTTGTTGAAATCCGATCCCGAGCACTATTCTTTTTCTGACCTGGAGCGCGACGGCAAAACCGTTTGGGACGGAATCTCGAATAACCTGGCGCTCAAGAACCTACGCAACGTGCGTCGCGGTGACGCTATCATGGTTTATCACACCGGCGATGAACGTGCGGCAGTGGGCCTGGCGGAGGCCGCGAGTGATCCCTATCCTGATCCCCAACTTAAAGACGAGCGCCTCGTGGTGATCGATCTACAGGCAAAAGGAAAACTGGGCCGGCCAGTGTCCCTCGACGAAATCAAGAAATCCAGTGCGCTCAAAAAGTTTGATCTCGTGCGGCTGCCGCGCCTTTCCGTGATGCCCGTTTCCGACGCCCAATGGAATGCCATCCTGGCGATGGCCAAGACGTCCTCACCGCTATGAAATCAACTGTGCCGAAGGCACCTTGGAGTGCGGTAGCAGCAGCTACCGCCTTAACCCTTCGCCCCATGCGCATATGCCGTACGCACCGAAGGCGGAAGGCGGTAGCTGCTGCTACCGCACTCCAAGGTGCTGCGCGCATTTTCATCCACGGTGGAGAGCCTCTGGCTCATGCCAATCCACGGTGAGAAGAAAACCGGAATTCATGCCCCACGCCGCTCACGAACTCGCCCGGCTCCAGCGGCAGGTGATTGCCTGCACTCGCTGCGCGAACCTCATCGCCTATTGCCGCCAAGTGGCCAAAGAAAAACGCCGCATGTATCGCGATTGCGATTACTGGGGAAAGCCCGTGCCGAGCTTCGGTGACCCGCGGGCCGAACTCTTGATCCTCGGCCTGGCCCCCGGAGCGCATGGCGCCAACCGCACGGGGCGAATGTTTACGGGTGACCGCTCGGGCGAATTCCTCTATCGCGGCCTCTATGAGGCGGGATTTGCGAGCCAGCCTACCTCGCGCGATCGGAGCGACGGCCTGGAGCTTCGCAACTGTTACATCACCGCACCGCTTCGGTGCGCACCGCCCCAGAACAAACCGAGCCCGGAAGAACTACGCAACTGCCAGCCGTTCCTGGAAAGGGAATTGGAAGTGTTGACGCGCGTCCGCGCCGTTCTGGTGCTGGGGCGCATCGCGTTTGAGGCTTACCTCCGGGTGTTCGCCAAGCGCGAGGGCTTCCCCCGCCGAGCGACCTTGGTCTTTTCCCACGGTGCGAGCTTCACGCTGCCACCGGTTTTCTCACACTCGGCGAGCTTGAATCCTCCCGCGGATCCGCCCCGCCTTTTTTGCTCCTACCACCCCAGCCAGCAAAACACTCAGTCCGGCCGCCTGACTCCGGAAATGTTTCAACAGGTGCTGAACGACATCAGCGAATTTCTTACTTCCTGAATCCACCGCGACTTGGGGCTCTTCCCCGCGTCAAGCGCGAACTTCTCACCCCGGCGATGCGAACCGCTTTTGGAGTGCGGGAGCTCGCTCCCGCTTTTTCTACCGCTGACTTGTCAGCGGTGGATTCGCCGCGACGAGTTGCGGCGAGCAAAAGCGGCGACGAGTCGCCGCACTCCGAAATTTGCCATCATGCGCCATTCTCGCGCTCGATGCCTGCTGCACTCATGCTATATTTTCCTCGCGTCTTCGGGGCAACTTCGCCAATCCGGGCGAATCTTATGAACCTTCTGAAGAAACTCGTTTGGGTACTCGTCGCTCTTGTGGGAGCCTTGTCACTCGGAATCATCGCTTCCGCGCGCGGAGAGCACTTGAACGCCGTATGGCTGGTCGTCGCGGCGGGGTGTATCTACATGCTCGGATATCGCTTCTACAGCCGATTTCTGGCCTTCCGGGTCGTGCAGTTAGACGACCGTCGCGCCACCCCGGCGGAACGGTTGGAAGACGGCCGCGATTTCGTTGTGACCAACAAATGGGTGGTCTTCGGGCAGCACTTTGCGGCCATTGCCGGTCCGGGGCCACTGGTCGGACCCATCCTGGCCGCCCAATTCGGATATTTGCCGGGCACACTCTGGATCCTGATCGGCGGAGTTCTGGGCGGCGCCGTTCAGGATTTCGTAACGCTTTTCTGCTCGGTTCGCCGCGACGGAAAATCTCTGGGCCAGATGGCCAAGGAAGAAATCAGCTCCGCCGCCGGATTCACTTCCTTTTTCGCCGTGCTGTGCATCCTCGTCATCCTCCTGGCCGCGGTCGCGCTGGTGGTTGTCAACGCGCTAAAGTCCAGCCCCTGGGGATTGTTCACCGTCTCCATGACCATCCCCATCGCCGTGCTCATGGGAATCTACATTCGGTACCTGCGTCCTGGGCGTGTCCTGGAAACCTCCATCATCGGCTTTCTGTTGGTGTTCGTGTCCGTGCTGGGGGGGCGTTACATCGCGGATTCACCCACCGTCGCGCCGCTGTTTACTTATGCCGGCCCGGCTCTCGCTCTCATGGTCATCTTCTATGGCTTCGCCGCTTCGGTTCTTCCCGTGTGGCTGCTGCTGGCCCCACGCGGTTACATCAGCACCTTCGTCAAGCTCGGTGTCATCTTCCTTCTGGCCGTCGGAATTCTCGCTGCCCATCCGCAAATGCTCTTGCCGCCCTTCACGCGCTTTGTGGATGGGACCGGCCCCATTTTCGCCGGAAAGATCTTCCCTTTCTGCTTCATCACCATCGCTTGCGGCGCCGTGTCAGGATTCCATTCGTTGATCTCATCCGGCACCACTCCCAAGCTGCTCAGCCAGGAAGGTCACGCTCGATTGGTAGGATATGGATGCATGTTGATGGAATCTTTCGTCGCCATCATGGCCATGGTGGCGGCGGCCGTCCTGGAACCCGGCACGTACTTCGCCGTGAACAGTCCGGCGGGAATCGTGGGAACCCGTCCCGCCGACGCGGTCGCCACCATTTCGGGCTGGGGCTTCCCGGTCACCACGGCACAAATGGCGGACCTCGCCGCGCGCGTTGGTGAACTCACCCTCTTCAATCGCACGGGTGGAGCGCCGTCACTCGCCGTCGGCATGGCGCAGATCTTTTCCCACGTTTTGGGCGGCCACGACGTCATGGCCATCTGGTACCACTTCGCGATCATGTTTGAAGCCCTATTCATCCTCACCCTCCTCGACGCCGGAACGCGCGTGGGCCGCTTCATGTTGCAGGAGGTCTTCGGGTATTTCTGGAAACCGCTGGGCAGAACGGGTTGGTACCCCAGCGTCATTCTCTCCAGCGCCCTGATTGTCGCGGCTTGGGGATATTTCCTTTACCAGGGTGTCACCGATCCGTTGGGGGGAATCAACAGCCTCTGGCCTCTGTTCGGAATTTCGAACCAACTACTGGCGACGGTAGCCTTGTGCGTCTGCACCACCATTCTGATCAAGATGGACAAATGGCGGTACACGTGGGTTACGTTTGTGCCGCTGGGCTGGCTTGCGGCCGTCACCATGACGGCGAGTTACCAGAAAATCTTTGCGGAGAACCCTCGCGTCGGATTCCTATCCCACGCTCGCGCCCTCGCGGCGCAGGTGGGTTCGGGAGCCATAACCGCCAGTCAGGCCGCCGCCACCTCTCGCCTGATTCTCAACGACCGGCTGGATGCCGCCGTGACCGGCATTTTCGCGGTCCTCGTCGTCGTGATTCTGGCGGAGTCCGCGCGCCACTGGTGGTTATACGCCACGCGCCGCAAGCGCCCGGTCCTGAAGGAATCGGCCGCCATAGTTTCGAGATTTGTCCCTTCGGAGGCACCGGAAATGTTGTGATGTTTTTTGCCAAGGAACAGCCAGAGGGGAAGGTGAAATATGGCGGGTTGGAAAAAAGTTTTGTTGAGAATCTGGGAGTATTTGCAAGAAGCCTCAGGAGAAAGGGATTATGACCACTACCTGGCATGGGCCAAACGCGCTGGCCTGACTCCCATCAGCCGTGACGATTTCTTCCTTTCCCAAATCGAGGCTCGCTATACCCGCCCCAATAGGTGCTGCTGAAAATCCGGCCGAACGGCCGCGTGCCGTAGCGCGGACCCCCGCTTTTGGGGTCCGCGGTTCTTCCTACGCAAATGAAGGTAAATTTGAAAGACCCCCGCCGGCCCCGAGAGTTGGGAACGTGAGGCAAGGGAAGAGCCGCAAACCTCA
>JBEKLF010000325.1:0-8838 GCA_050010335.1 Terriglobia bacterium | reverse complement strand
GCTGTGAACCAGGGCATGACCCGGGTTCGCCAATCCCAGCAACTCGCGTTTGCCTTCCTCGACCACGCCGGGCTTTCTTTTTGACCTGATTGTCACTGTATTATGCGAGATTCAGTAGGTGCGGTTACGCTCACGCGAGCTGTCGTCCCTGACATGCTTGCCGACGGGCACGGAAGCACCCTGGTCATTGCTTCCATGACCGCCTTGTTCGGTTTCCGGCCAGTAGCGTTCGGTGACAATCTTGGGCTCGGTGTAGAAATTAATCACCGCCTTGCCTTGCGCTTTGATGTCGGCGAATTGTGAATCCTTCATGCCGCCGAAAGGCAGATAGGCCACTGGCGCCGGGATGCCGACGTTTATACCAATCATGCCGCACTCGACCTCCAGCTTGAACTTGCGCGCGTAGTAACCGTTTTGGGTGTAAATCGATGCGCCGTTCCCGTACTTGTGATTATTAATGATTTGGATGGCCTTATCCAGCGATCCCGTCTTGAGAATAACCACCACGGGGCCGAAAATTTCCGTCTCGTGGATCTTCATCCCAGGCTTCACGCCTGTGAAGACGGTAGGCCCAATGAAGTAACCGTTCTCACAGCCGGAAACGACAACGTCACGCCCGTCGAGCGCCAGGGTCGCTCCCTCATTAATCCCTTCGTCAATCATCTTCAGGATGAATGCCTTGGCTTTGGCCGAAATGACCGGCCCCATCAGCATCGCTTCCTCGGCGTATCGGGGATCCAGCGGATTGGCCATGATGACGTTTTTCGAATCCTCGACGAACTTGCGGCAAATCGTCTCGTACATTTCATCGCCTATCGCGACGATGGCCGAGGAAGCCATGCAACGCTGTCCGGCGCACCCGTAGCAGGAGGTGACCATGTTTCGAATCACTTCCTTGATCCGGGCGTCCGGCATCACTACCAGGTGATTCTTGGCGCCACCCATGGCCTGAAAACGCTTGTTCGTCTTGGCGCACCTCTCGGCGATGAGCCGGCAGGTGGGTGTCGAGCCAACGAGTGAAACTCCCTTGACAACGGGATTGTCCATCAGCGCGTTAGCCACAACGTGGTCGCCGTTGACCAGATTGAATACCCCCGGCGGCAGCCCGATTGTGTCAATGTACTCAGTGATAAGCTGCATCGTCATCGGCGCTTGTTTTGAGGTCTTGATCACAAAAGTGTTCCCGGTGGCGATGGCGTAAGGCACAAACCAGAAAGGCACCATCGCCGGGAAATTGAACGGGGCAATCATCGCGAAGACTCCAATGGGCAAACGCAGCACTTCCCCGTCCATATCCAATGAGCAGCCTACCAACTTGTCGCCTTGCTGCAGGACGGGCATGCCGCAGGCCACTTCGCAATTCTCCATCACGCGTTTCATTTCAGCGCCCGCATCGGCCAGCGATTTGCCCATCTCCGCCACCAGCACCCGGGAGATGCGTTCCTCATTCGCCCTGATGATTTCGACCAACTTGTATAGGGGTTGCACGCGGCGCGACACTGGCGTTCTGCTCCAAGTCGTGAAAGCGGCGGCCGCCGCATCGATGGCACGGTTCACCTCGGCCGGCGTCGAGAGCGGTACCTTGGCCATCACTTCACCGGTGCTGGGATTCTCAACATCGGTCAGGCCGCTGCACTCTGCTTCAACCCATTTGCCGTTTATGTAATTCTTGAGTATTCGCATATCAGTTTATTGTCTATGTCTCCTTTCAATAGATGGACACCCGTAATGGTATACCCGTACTTACTCAGGTCAGGTCGGCAAGAGTCGGGCATCCAGCCAAGCCTCGGGGTTCTCTAGCTTCTCTCGTGCGCATGCCAGAAAACGGGCCGCCAGTGCCCCGTCAATCAGCCGGGGATCAGAGGACATTGTGACGGACATGACCTGGGCGACGCCAGAGCTGCGTGCATCGTCCTTCACCGGGGAAACCCAGCGCACCGTGCCAATCGCCAGAGCTGCGGCTTCGGGCGGATTGATAATCGCCGTAAACTCCCGCAACCCGTACATGCCTAGATTGGAGATGGTGATCGAGGCCGGCGTGCCGGACATCCTGCCAACCTTAATCTCGGCAATGACGCGCCGCGAAATATCTGCGATCTCGACCAGGGTTTTCCGATGGGCCTCGGGGACAACGGGAACCAGGAGTCCCCCCTCGACGGGCACCGCGATACCGAAACTAATAAACTCATAGATGTGCAGCCGATCGGCGCCTTCCAGCTGGCAGTTGACCTGCGGAAACTCCGCCAAACTGAGAGCAATTGCCTTGATGAGAAAATCTTTGACGGGCACGTGCGGACCTTTTCCCTCATTGGTCGCCCGAGATACGCGGGCATGTATCTCGGTGAAAGTCGCCACGTCCACGTTGCCAGTGACGTAAAAATGCACCGCGGTCTGCACGCTCTGCCGCAAACGCCGCCCCATGACTTTGCCCATGTGGCTCAGGAGCTCCACGTGGGGACCGCCCGCTGATGTTTGTACCTCCAGAAACCCGAGGACGCCTTTTCCCTGGATACGCCCACCGGGGCCGCTGCCCTTCACTTGGCGGATATCGATACCCTTTTTGTTCCGCCAGTTTGCGCGCCCGCGGCGAGGGCCGGACAGCTCCAGCCTCTTCCTTGGAAGCAGCAACCTCCACAGGTGCAGCCACGGCTGCTACCTGCCTTGCCCGGTTCTGCCGGCAGCGGATCGCCCATGTCGTAGATATAGGCTATCAAGGTAGAAATGCACGCATGCGCCTTCTTTCACCAGGACTAGGTTCCCATCGGCGGCGGCTTCGACCTCCAAATTGGCCTTGTCAGTCTCCACCTCAAGTAACACATCGCCCTTGTGCCCCGCCTCTCCTTCACGCTTTCGCCACGCAATGATGCGACCGTCCTCTCCGGCGATGCCCACGCGCAAACTCTTAGCTGGACCTTCCCCGCGGCCGCGCTTGTTAATCGCCGCCTTCAGATCCCGTCACCATTCAATTTCTTTCCATCGCTGTCCCCTTAGTCACGGTTGGTGATAGGCTTCCAGGCATTTCCAGCCGGATTCGAGGAACTGCGATAGGACGCGTTGGGACAAGCCGAACGTGATGAACTCCTCTGGTTTCATAGCATCGGGTTCATAGGCCCGCGCGAACTCCGGGATCGTCAGCAGCCGCCGCACGACCTCTTCTGGAACGGGGATTCCGATGCGGAGTTGCCGCGGCGGATCAGCTTTCAGGAGGGGGGCTTGAATCGATGGATGGATGGAGAGTGTCATGTCCGCGCCCGCCAGGTCTTGGACATGCGGAGCCCCGCGCATGGCGGCCGGCAACAACGTGGCTTCGTAGCCCCGTTCCTGAAAGATCGCATAGGCGCGCTTGGCGACGGCCAATCCCGCCTGCCGGATGTCCGCTTCGGTGACGTCCGCGCGCCGGTCTTGGGCCACATCGCGCAGGTAGTCGTCGAGCCGGCCGATCATGAGTACGGCAAAACATCGGCCCGGTTTGACCACGGCTTGGCGAGCGCGCGCCAGCCCGCGACGGTAGCGCTCGGCTACAGCGATCGCTTGGGCGACGGTGAAGCTGACCGTGGCCGTCACGTTGATTCCTCGCGCGGCGGACTCCTCCAGCGCGTCCAGCCCGGCGGCGGTGACCGGCAGTTTGACGGCGACGTTCGGTGCCCAACCCTGAAACCGCGTGGCCATGGCAAGCATGGCGGCCGCGTCGCCGGCTTTGCCGGGATTGACCTGGGCGCATACGTAGCCGGCGCGACCGGCGGAGCGCTCATAGTATGGCTGGAGCGTCTTGGCCGTGCGCCGGACGACCGCACGCAACAGTTGTTCCGCGTTTTCCTCGGCGGGTAGGTTCAGCGGGATGGCTTTCAGTTCCGCCGTCCACTTGGCCGGCGCAGCGCTCAATGCCCGGTTCACCAGGAGGGGGTTGGTGGTCACACCGGAAGCCCCATTGTCCAACCCCTCGCGCAATTCGTCAGGATCGGCCGAGTCATGCCACCAACTGGTGAGAGTTTCGCGCGCCAGCCAAGACAGATAGCTCCCCTTAGTCACAATTCCTCCTTTGTGACGGTTGCTGTTATACAGATAGCTCTCTTTAGTCATAATTCCTCGTTTGTGTCGGTTGCTGTTTGTTATCCGGTGAACTGTCGCAGTTCGCAGGTTTCACCGTCGGGGCCGTAGAAGTAGGCGTTCCACACATGCGGCCGGTACTCGATGGGCGGGCTGTAGAACTCCACGCCCTTTTGCCGGAGGCGCTGGCAGTCCGCGTGGATGTCTGCAGAGGTAAAACCGAGGTGGGTCAGGCCCAAATCCGCTTGGGTGCGGTCCGGCGTTAGCGGCCGTCCCCGGGGATCGAGGTATTCAAACAGTTCGAGGGTCAGGGCATCCTGCTTCAGTTTCGCGATGCGGGCGCGGCAGCCGGGCAGTCCCACGACGTTGCCTAGCCCGCCTTCGGGCGGGCACTCGATGACGTCCGATTTCTCAAATCCCAGCAGGTCCACGTAAAAGGCCATGGATTTCTCCAGGCTCGAAACGCTCAGCGCCGCGTGGTCAAAACGGATGTTCAATGCCATGGGTTGCCTCCACGATGATCTCGCTTAGTCCATCACCATTCCACCGTTGACGTCCAAGATCTCGCCGGTGATGTAACGAGCCTGGTCCGAGGCGAGAAACGCCACAGCTTCCGCCACGTCCTGTGGTTGCGCGAATTCCTGCCAGGGTATGGCGGCGGTGTACGCGGCCCGCACCTCGGGACTCCAGCGCTCAGTCATCTCCGTGACAGTCGGCCCCGGCGCAACGGCGTTGACGTTGATGTGATACGGCGCCGCTTCCTGCGCGAGGGACTTGGTGAAACAGATTACGGCGGCTTTGGAGGCCGCGTAATGCGCTTGGGCGGTGGCCCCGCCAGTCTTGCCGGCTGAGGACGCGATGTTGATGATGCGGCCGGTGCGCTGCTCGCGCATGAGTTTGAAGGCTTCGCGCCCCACCAAGAACGCGCCGCGCGCGTTGACGGCCATCACTTGGTCCCATTCAGCGGCGGTAATCGCCTGGATCAGCGCGGTGCGGAAGATGCCGGCATTGCTGACGGCGATGTCCAAGCGGCCAAAGCGTTGCCGGACGGTCGCGAACAGCGCCCACACCGACGCTTCGGAGGAAACGTCAGTTTCCACGCACGCGCCGCGCTGCGGCGCCATCAGCCCTGCCGTTTCGCTTGCGCTGCTGGCGTCCACGTCCGCGACGACCACGCGCGCGCCTCGGTTGGCCAGCGCCAGACAGATCGCACGCCCAATGCCCTTGCCGCCGCCGGTCACAATCGCGACGCGGTCGGTCAGATGCGCCAGATGTTCCACGCGCTCTTTCTTGATGTCGGCGATTGCAACCAACTCGCAGCCTTGGGTGGCCTGCTCACCTTTCGCATGAAAGGGCGCAACCAAGCCGGCGCCCAATAAGCCAAAACGGACCGTTCTGAGTGGCGTCACTTCGGCCTCCTTCTCAGGGAATCAATATGCCCTTCAACGCTCGCTGGTGGTCCATTTCACAAAACACGAACTCCCACTCCGTCAGCGGCCTGGCATGCGTGACAACAGCCTCTGGAGTCATCCGTCCGGAAGCGGTGAGATGAATTGCCTTGACCCAACTGGTGTAACTGGTAGACATACAAAAGAAGAGGTCACAAACTTTGAAAGCCGCTTGCTTGTACGGAAAAACGATGGCCTGATCGCCTGGTAGTCCGATGGCACAGATGCGCCCCTTCTTTCGGGCGAGTGACACTGTGGATGCGATTCCTTCCGGAGAACCGGAACATTCCACCACCAAATCAGCGCCGATGCCATCGGTCAAACGCGTAACCAAATCGGCCGGATCCTCCTTTTGCACGTTAACGGCGATAAACCCCAGTTCTTTCGCTTTGGGCAACCGCATAGCTTCGTCGCAGCTGGTTCCGACCACTAGCACCTGGCGCGCGCCGCCAGCCCGGGCAGCCATCGCGGCAAGCAATCCGATAGGACCGGGACCGATGACCACCGCCAAGTCCCCGGCCTCCACCCGCGCCCGCTCTAAAACGTCGTGTACGGCGTTCGCCGTCGGTTCCATGACCGCTCCCGCTATATCGCTAATGCCCGCGGGCAGCTTGTGCAACAACACCTCGGGCATGACAAGATACTCCGCCATCGCACCATCGACCCCCCAGCCCGGGCTGCGCTTACCAACACAGATCTGGATGTTACCGGTACGGCACAGATAGCAATGCCCGCAGGCTCGGTTATGGGGTTCGCCGACTACGCGGTCACCTTCCGCTACGTGCGTCACGCCCGGTCCCAGTTCCGTCACGCGGCCGCAGAACTCGTGGCCGAGCGTCACCGGAGGCCAATAAGGGAACTGGTCGTCGCGAATGTGCAAGTCCGTACCGCAGATGCCAACCGCCTGCACCTGCAGCAGAACTTCGCCGGGACCAGGATGAGGAACGCGGACGTCCCGGAGTTCCAGGTTGCCTGCACCTTTCTGGGTCTTAACCAAGGCTTTCATTTTTCCTCCTCGCCGCAGCACGACCTCCCCAGCCGAAACAACTGGTGAGCGTGTTGGCCAGCGTGTGCTCCATCTCGGCGTCCGGCATGACCACCAGATAATTCTTGACCGGCCCCAACGCCTGGTATCGTCTGCCTTGCTCGACGCAGCCCTGCGCGACCTGCCGGGCCATGGCCGACGAGCCGACAAACGCAATCCCCGCCACCTGCGGGTCGGCCAGCAACGCCTCGCTCACGCGCCGATCGCCGTGCACTAGATTCACCACGCCTTTGGGCAACCCGACACCGTCGATCAGCTCGCAGACGCGGCTAATACTCATTGGCGTCTGCTCCGACGGTTTTGACACTTAGGTGTCGCCCGCTGCAATCGCGTACGGGAAAAACCAAAGCAGTACAATCAATGGGAAAAAGGACGGCGCAATGGACGCGAAGACGCCGAGCGGCAGCCGCACCGTCTCGGTGTCCAGGTCGCTGGCCACGCCGACCACTTTATAGCCCTGGAAGGGATGGGGCATGCCGCAGGCCGTCTCCAAATTCTGCAACGCGCGCTCGACCTCGGTCTCGCCGTCGGGGAGCGACTTGCCCATTTCGGTGATGATCACGCGGCCCAGTTCCGCCGCGTGCGCCTCCAGCTCCGCCCGTTGCCGGAACAGGTACTGAACGCGCGTCGCTGCCGGGGTGCGCCCCCAAGCCGGGAAAGCGGCCCGTGCCGCCGCCACGGCCGCGCACGTATCGGCAGCCGAGGACAGCGGCACTTCCGCCCATGTCTCCCCCGTGCTGGGGTTGGTGACCGGGAGCGCCTCGCCGGCTTTGGCCGCTCGCCAGGCGCCGTTGATGTAGTTGCGCAAGTGGGGTGGGTGCGTAGCGACTAAATCCTCCATTGCCTCTGTTTGGGATCAGCAGCCGTTGGTATATGGTTGCGGTTCGTTATCGTGTCGGGTTCAGACATGGTCTCTCGCCGACTTGGCGAAAGCCTTTGAGCGGCAGCGCCGGACGGTCCGTACCACCGGCCCGGTGCGGGCGTTTTCGCCAAGGGTAGACATCGCTGAGGAGGTAGAAACTACCCAACCCATTTCCGACAGTGCGAAATGTCACGGGGGTTTGATCCGCCAGCGACATTACATCCAGTGTTCCAAAGTGAATCTTCACAGATTCGTTCTACCTGCATGTTCTTGACACACTGCCCACGGTTGCTCAAATCATTTTCCACTTCAGATCGGCCGGGATCCACTTGAGTCAACATTTCCATTCACCGCGTCTGACTGCAATCGCACGGGCGGGTCTTCAGTGTTGAGCGACCTCAGCGATTACGCGAGGCTCTCGTCCCACCTCTTCGGGGGTCCAAAGCGCCAAAATGCCGCACTTCAAACTCATGATTTCGACACCGCTCTAATCTGCTTTCCTCGCCGCCGAATTCCACCTCCGCCAGCACTTTTGCCTACCCCGCCGGCGATGTTGGCGCTGCGATCCTGAACAGCATGGCTCCAAAGAGCCGCCATGTCAGATGAATCTCTGCCAGCAGCAACCAGCAATCTCGGGCATGTTTCACCGGGCGACCGCCCGTCTTTATCAGCCGCTTCTGCAGGCTTGCCAGCGACCAGTTGCCAATCCGCTGCGGCAACACGAGCCGCCGCCACAGGTTCCCCAGGTTGTAGGCGATCACACTCAGCCAGGGCGGCACCTCCCTCGACCGGAACCAATGGCAACTCAGCCGCGTCATCTTCACGGCCTGCTTGCCATCTTTGATCCACTGCTCCGCCGTACCTCTCTTTCCGAGCTCGGCCCCGGGGCGGCTCCCGCTTGTACGCAAACCACTCGGAAACAATCTCGTATAGTCGAGAAAAACCGCCCTGTCAAGCAGAAGTTTCATATGCGGTTTGAAATTTCTCTATTGAAATATTGCCAGTGTGGATGTGTACTCCTCTATTATACCTCCGACGGTCCCTGGTAGGGTCGAGGACTGGCGCCATGCTCCGTAGGTTTGGCCTATCTGTTGCTCCCCGTTTCCTCTGGGAGTGCCTCACCAGTATTACTATGTTAAGTTAGTCTTGAATTTCTCCATCAAAAGACGTAGCATGGGCGCATGAAGCCCATAGCTTGGACTGCCAAACTTTGGAAAGAAAGCGTGACGCAATTGCTTGAGTTTCTGAATCCCCTGATTGCCGGGCTGGGCCGAAGCGAGCGGCGCGTGGCGGCCACGCGCTACGGGGAGGGGCTGCTGATGCCGGGGCAGCGCAAATCGATTATCCCCATGGCCGAGCGGCTGGGCGTGGACTCGCAAAGTCTGCAACAGTTCGTGACCGACAGCCCGTGGGACGAGGAAGCGTTGTGGCGGGCG
>JBEKLF010000324.1:0-8868 GCA_050010335.1 Terriglobia bacterium | reverse complement strand
ACTGGTCGCCACTTTGACCCGCGTCTTCGAGGACATGCAATCCTACCCTGAGCTGATCCGACCCAGGCTGCTACCCTTTTGTTAGCCATCATGTCCCTTTAATTATGCGCGGATGTATAGCAGGAAAGAGAACACTACAATCACACCGAAAAGAACTATGTGCATTCTCGGCATAGGGGACCATCCTAAACGCTGGCTGTCAGGAGCCAAGACCGGCGAGCCTTCAGCCGTGCCAGGCGGAAGCGATTTGGGCATGGTCTTGGCCGTATATCATTCGCGGCGCCGTAATTAGATCCAGATGTTGGCTTCCCTCCGCTACTGGCCCTTTTCCACGGGAAATCCATTATAAATCCAGTCCCGGCCGAAATTGTTAGGGATGTAGAGCACTTTCAGCTTGGTGAAGCCCATGCTATGCAGGGCTTCGTAAGCCGGCTTTACCGTCGGGCAATTGATCCATGGGCAGCAGCCACAATAGAGAACAATGAATTTCCCGCGCGGGAGCGATTCCACGCGCTTCCGCAGCTTTTCCACCATTTCTTGCTGGGAGGCTGGGCCAATGGATTCTGAGCCGGGGATGTGTCCCTGAGAGTAAAGAACATGGAACCCCACGTGGATGCTAAGGGGCTTTTCGCCTTTGGGTGATTGAAGGATTTTCGCCAGGTCTTCAGGGCTGATGAGCACGTCAGCACCGAGCGAAGATGCATCGGGCGGATTGCCGTGCGGAGAGGCAGGAGTGATTCCAGCGGGCGCGGCAACAAGTGGCCGGTTCGTAGTGCTCATGGAAATGATTAATGCGAGCATGCTAACGGTTCCAAATAGGATTGCCAGTTTGAAAGCGTTCCAAGTATCTATCATGGTGATCTCCAATTTGCTTTTCATTTTGTCAATCCGGTCGCGATCCGTGACGACTGCCAGGCGACCATCTGCCAGCGGCCCTCTTGCTTTGCATAGACATCCAGGTAACAAATCTCAAAGCTCTCTTTTTCGCCGTGGGCTTTGATGTGGACTGTGGCGCGACCTGCGACGATGGCAGTGTCGTTATATACCCGAACTTGAACGCCGGAGGGAGTGATGGATTCATACTTCATCTCACTTGAACCAAGAATTCCGATGACATCGAATTTTGTCTGCCGCAGGCCGCTCGAGTGCGTATAGATCAGGTCATCCGACATGATTCGATCGAGCGTTTCAACGTCCGCCTTCTCCATCGCGTGGAACCGTAGCGCTTCAAGGTCGCGAATCTCTTTTTCCGCGCCGCCGGTCGTTTGAGCCTTTGCAGTTGTCAGGCAACAGGCAAGGGAAATCGCAATAATGATGACGCGTTTCATGCTTCCCTCTTCGATTCCTTTTTCAATCCCTCATTCAACGAACTTGGGGGAACATTGCGCCGAATCGGTCTGAAACTCCATTTGACCACAGCTACCAAGCCTGCCGTCCACGCGTGTCGCGTATGGAAAGGGTTTTGTCGCCTTTGTGAAGTTCCGTCGCGATCAGCAGGTCTCCCTCCATCCCGGCGATGGGGAATCCCTTTACCATCACGGTGTCGCCCTCTCTCAAAAGCAGGCCGGTCTGTTTCAGGAATCCCACCGGGGCCAGGCGGACCAGTTGACTTTGCCCGGCGGATTGCAAACGAACCTCCACCGTGCCGCTGTCAGGAGTCGCTCCGGGCAAGTAAACGATCTCCGTGATTTTGCCCTCTGCCGTCCGCAGGTCCGTGGCGCCAGCGGTCGGCGTCCAGTCACAGCAATGGCGGCTTCCTTGGGCCCCACCATGATCGCATTCGTGATAGCAGTCATTGCCGTCGGCACAATGCTGACCATGGTGGCAGCAGTCGTGTGCGGCTGCGGGCACTACTCCAAACCAGCAAGCGATCAGGATTATGGCAAGAACTCCGCGTGCCTTCATGTTTTCATCTCCTTGGGCCTTTGGTTTGGGCTCACTCCTGCGGCCCGTTCTCCCCACGCAGGGGGCATGTACCCGGCCGCATGCCGGGATGATTCCTTTTTCCCCGGCTCCCTGGGCTAATTCCGCGAGCCGAGGCATCTTCCCTCTAGATGTAACTTGCATATATCATCACATATGTGCTATCTTGTTTCAAGAGGAAAAAAGGAAATGCCCTACCGCACCTGCCCGCGTCACGGAAACCGTCATCCCTGCACCTGCGCCATGGGTAACCTCTACCGTTTTGTGGAGCCGGTTTTGCTGTTCCTGCTCCAACGAAAGGGCCGGGCTCATGGGTACGAGTTGGCGGCTGAAATGCGCAAGCATGCGCTGACGGACGCAGAGATTGAAGTGTCAGCTCTTTACCGAACGCTCCGACAGCTCGAGCAGAACGATTGTGTAACTTCCGAATGGGACGTGGAGGGCAGCGGGCCCGCCCGAAGGTTATACGAGTTGACGCCACGAGGGAGGGAGCACCTGGAAGAATGGCTTACTGTCCTTGCCCACATGTCCCAATCGATGTCCAGATTCGTACGCGAAGCCCGCTCCCAAAATGAGACGATCGGTGAGAAAAGCGAAACGCAGCACGCTCGCCCGGACGCTTCCGGCATACACATCGAGTGAAGCGAGCGAAAGATGATTTTGTGCAGACACAAATAAGGAGCCCGATAAATGAGGATTGCGGCACCTACAAATGAAAAGGGGCAAATCAGCAGCCGTGAGTTAAAGAAGCTCACGCTGGCACTGGTGGTTTTGATATTCTTCGCTTTCCTTAACTCATCTTATTCGCAATTGCCTCTGTCCACCGGCGCTCCCTACGTAGGGCAGAAGGTGCCCGGCTTCACCCTGCCCGATCAGCATGGAAGGCCGGTCGCTCTAGCCGATCTGTTGAAGCCGGCTGCCGGAGGCAAGAAGTGCAGCGGGCTGGTGCTGATTTTCTACCGTGGTTACTGGTGACCCTACTGCGTCTCCGAGTTGCGGAGCTTCCAAAGCCAGTTGAGCGAGTTCGGCAAGCGCGGTATTCGCGCCGTGGCGGTGAGCGTGGACTCCGTCCAGGTCAGCCGCACGCTAGCTGAGAAAGCGGGCTTAACCTTCCCGCTGCTTTCGGATCCCGAACAGAAAGTCATCCGCCCCTTCGATCTCCTGCACATCCGGGGCGGTCCCAAAGGGGTGAACATTGCGCGGCCCGCCGAATTCCTGATCGACCCCACTGGTACAGTGCGCTGGGTAAACCTGACTGATAGTGCCACGGTGCGTGCCCGCGGCGACGAGCTCGTCCGGGCAGCGGACAGACTGGGATTGGGCCCGCACACGTAATCATCATATAAGGAGACAAATAAAATGAAAATTGCCGTACCTACTAACGACGGCGCTACGATCTCTGAGCACTTCGGCCGGAGCGCGAATTTTCTGATTTTCGAGATTGAAAATGGGCAGATCAAAAGCCGAGAATTAAAGACCAACGGGATGGAACATTCGCACGCTCAGGGGGCCTGTGACCATCAATCCGCTGAGAGCAAGCCGCATAGCCATGCGGGAATTCTTGCCACTCTCGACGGCTGCGAAGTCGTGATTTGTGCCGGGATGGGTCAGCGCGCGGCAGAGGCTCTTAAGGACTGCGGCACGCGGATCGTTGTCACTTCGGTCGCATCGGCGGAAGCCGCGGTCTCCGCTATCTTGGCGGGTAAGCTGACCTCCCAAACGGAGAGCTTATGCCGGTGCAATCATTGAACTGGTATTCAGCTCTGCTCAGATTTGCGTCGTGCCTACATGGCGTGTCACGTCATGAGTGCAATGGTGTCGATACGTTCGTGCCCCTACGGGGAATTATGGACATTACAATGGAACTGGGAAATCATCCAGAAGGGTCAAATGCTGATGCAGATGATTCGACTAATTATAGTGAGGTGATATTATGTTTATAGTTATAATCTCCTTCCCACCGATAAAAGTAGGGCGGGATGCGGAATTCCAGGAGTGGTTTGCCTCCTCCAACAACGAATTCTCAAGCTTTAAGGGTTTCATGAGGAGAAGGCTTTTGAAGCCTTTGGAGGAGGGCAATTACGCGGCCATCGTTGAGTTTGATGATCGGGACGCTTTCGAGGCCATGCACGCCAGTCCTGTCCATGACAAGGCAGGTGACCGGGTGAGGCCGCTATTTGACGGCAATCCCATACCGCATTTCTACGAAGTGGTGATGGGATAGGTCTCAAATGCGCGGATGGCGCAAGCATGGCACAACGGGAAAGGGGAGCGATCGCCTTACCTGGGGAGAATCATCTCTCATGAGATGAGCAGCAAGTTGGTCCAGGATGGCTGGACCGTCGGCCCATGATCTCTCTGCGATATCTCGTTAACTCAATAGTCAGTGAGCCGGTTTCGAAGGGAAACCAACCATGAAGGTCAAGCCCATTGGCGTCATTCACTCCCCCTTTCGGCAGGCGACGGGGACACCGATCCAGCCCTGCTTTGCGAGGGGCGTAGAGGGTAGGGTGGAGGTTTTCAAGGAGTTTGTCCCCGGCCTGAGAGACCTGGCAGGCTTCGAGCGAATCTGGCTTCTCTATTGGTTTGACCGGACGGTCATCGAGACGCCAGGTTTGCTGGTTAAGCCCTACCTTGACAGTGCTCGCCGGGGAGTATTTGCTACGCGTGCGCCGGCTCGCCCGAATCCGATTGGCCTTTCGGCGGTCCGGCTACGGAAGATCCGGGACAATACCCTGACCATTTGCGATGTAGATATTCTGAATGGTACGCCCCTGCTGGACATCAAACCCTATGTCCCCAAGTTTGATTCCTTTTCAGTAGCGCGGATGGGTTGGCTTAAAGGGGCAATGGCCAAGCGAACCGTGGCTGACAACCGGTTCGAAAAGAAAAGCCGCTGAGCGATAACATTCTGAACCAGCAGAGACAGGGCGGCCTATTCCTTCCCCATCACCGACAAAACCGGGCAGGGGGCGTTTCGGATGACGAGTTCGGTGGTCGAACCCAAAAGGTCCGCACCCAGAAGGCTTCGCGGTTGCGCGCCGATCACCAGTAGATCGGCTTGAGACTTTTCGGCCTCCGCGAGGATCTGCTCAGCGGCACCGCCTTGCTTGACCACTTCCTTCACGGCGCAGTGGGCACGAACAGTGGCCGGAATCCAGTCACAGAGCTGCCGCAGCGAATCCTGCGCACTCTTTCCGTGTGGGGCTTCGTCGATGTGGGCGACCGTCAGCTCCGCCCTCGCGCTCGCCGCAAGTGCTGCGGCGTGCTCAAGAGCAGTTTGAGACGAAGGCGTGTAATTCACCGGGCAGAGCACCCGGTGGATCGCATCCAGCGTCGGAGTAACTTTCATCCGTGGACCCACAGTGAGGATGGGAACCTCCGCCTGGTGCAGCACACTCTCGGCAATCGATCCCAGCCGAACACGCGCCAGGCCTCCCCGGCCATGCGTTCCCATGGCGATCAGCTCCGCGGCTATCTCGTGTTGCGTTTTGAGGATCGCAGAAACGGGATCGTCTTTCATTACTATCACGCGATACGCCACACCTTCAGGAAGGTGCTTATTGGCGAATTCGTTGGCGTGTTTCTTGGCTGCCCTGACGCTCCGCCGGAGTTGCCCCTGCAGCGTCTGCGTCTGAGCAACAGTGAAATAAACCGGGGCTTCCAGGCGCTGCACGTGGAGGACGACCACCTCCGACCCAAAGGACTGGGCGATCACTCCCGCCACCCGTAGGGCCACGGCCGACTGATCGCTGAAATCCACGGCGCACAAAATACGTTTGGGCTCAAAGTTACTCATGGGATGCCTCCCTAAAAGCGGTGATCAGTGACGAGTGACAAGTGACGAGCAACAAGCAAGACAGTTCGCTCGTCACGCGTCACTGCCTTTACGGCTTGACGCCCAATTTGCGCAGGAAAGTCATCATCGGACACCAGTTGGTAAAGGCCGACTGGAACAGATTGAGTCCCACGAAAGCCGTAAAGAGATACCACTTGGGGCTCACCCAAAAACCCAAAGCAAGGGAAGCCATAACAAAAGCTCCCGCAACCATCCGCAACCAGCGATTCACGTCCATGATGTTCCCTCCCCACTGAAGTTAGAAATTGGAAATTCGAAACTGGAAACTGGAAATTCGAAACTGGAAATTCGAAACTCGCCGCGGTTTCCACATAGGCGGTAATTACCTCGGGGTCAATGGGCTTAGCACGCTGGTAGTGTCCTCATTCGAGGCGTAGCGCCGGCTTCCAGCCGGCACAGAAGCCGCCAAGATGGCGGCGGTACGTTCAAATTAGGGCGCCACCACCACGCTTGACTCTTGAGGATTGCAAAATCCGATGACGAACGGCTGTCGTAGCGCGGGCGTCCCGCCCGCTGGGGCGTGGGCATCCTGCCCGCGCGCTGGCGGGAGCGGGACGCTCCCGCGACAGCGGGCAAGATGCCCGCGCTACGGTCGTCATTGTCGCGATATTTTGCAACTCCGAGTAGTTTCGAGTTCCCAGTTTCATCTTTGTCACGGCGCCAAGCCGTGGTTCTTCTCCTCGTTTCGCGCGTTCAGGTAAAAGAGCACTGGCACCGCCATGCGCGAAAGAAATGTAGATGCCACCTCGCCCGCCATCAAAGAAATCGCGAGCCCCTGAAAGATCGGATCAAAGAGAATGACGAAGGCTCCAGCGACCACCGCCGCCGCCGTTAACAGCATGGGCCGGAAGCGGATGGCGCCTGCGTCCACCACGGCTTCCGCCAGCGCCATCCCTTGCTTGCGGCGCAGCTCGATGAAGTCCACCAGGATGATGGAATTACGCACGATGATTCCGGCCCCGGCAATGAAGCCGATGATAGTCGTCGCCGTCAGGAACGCTCCCATCATGGCGTGCGCGGGAATGATTCCGATCAGTGTGAGCGGGATCGGCGCCATGATCACCAGGGGCACGCGGAAAGACTGGAACCATGCCACCACAATGACGTAGATCAGCACCAGCACCACGGCGAAGGCGAATCCCAGATCGCGAAAAACTTCATAGGTAATGTGCCACTCGCCGTCCCATTTCATGCTCACCTTGTCCGTCAGGAACGGCAGGTGCGTGGCATAGCGCTCAATCGAGTAGCCGCCCGGGCCGTGAATTTTGTCGAGCGATCTGGAGAGGCTGAGAATCGCATACACGGGGCTCTCCTCTTTTCCCGCCACGTCGCCCGTGACGTACACGACGCGTTTCAGGTTCTTATGGTAAATGGACGTCTCGATGGTGCCGGTTTCAACTTGGGTCAACTCGCTGAGCGGCACCAGTGCGCCGGAGGCAGAAGCCACACGGATTTCACCGAGGCCGGTCATGCTACTGCGTTCGGCACGGGGGACTTCCAGCACGATATCGACATCCTCTTTCTCGTTGGGTTGATGCGCCAGGCCGACGACTGCGCCGCTCACGGCAAGGCGCAGCGTTTGCCCGATCTGATCAGCGGAGACACCCGCCAGCGCTGCTTTTTCTTTATCCACGACAAAGCAGTATTGCGGCTGGGGGGCCTCGACGGTCCAATCCACGTCCACCACCCCCGGAGTCTTCTTGAATTCGTCGCGAATCTGCCGGGCGATATCGATCTGCTGGCTGTATTCCGGGCCGTAGAGTTCCGGTACCAGGGTCTGATACACCGGCGGGCATCCCCCCGTGGCGCCTCGCATTTTTCCCACGCCCTCCATTTTCAATAACTCCTTTTATTTTCATCGACATAATGGAGAGAACGGTTTAACTCGCGTGTTTTCATCAACATGATGGAGAGCCGAAAAACAGACATTTTTTCTATATTTGTTTTCAATAACTTACAGAATATCGGCCTCATTTTTTAATTCCCCTTTTCTTTCATGACTCTGGCCAGGGAATACAAACTAACTATCGTAATTTCAGTAATATAGATTTTTGCGCAATTTCCACTCATCATGGCTAATTCCTTTTGTTTCTATTACATCATGGAGAGCCGCGCCCGTTTTTTCTCCCCGGCTCCCGTATTTCAAGCTAACTGTTCTCATTTGAATGAGATAAATCTTTTGGACATTCTGACTCTAAACTGCTAACCCCTTTCATTTCTGGTACATCTTGGAGAGCTGCTTTTTTCCCTAATGCTTCCATCTGACGCTCATAGCGTTTAATCCTCAGCAGCAGGTTGATGAGTCGGCGGACTTCCCGCATGTTGGCATCTTGCGTTCGGCGCATCGGCAAGGCATCGGCGTGGCTGGGGGCGATTTCCGCGGCCAATTCGTAAGGCGAAGGGTCGGCCAGCGACTCTTTCAGGAGGGCCCTGCGCTGTGCCTCACAAGCCTCCGCCTGCCGGCTCAGGATATTCCGCAAGAGCTTGCGAGCCCGCTCCCGCGGCTTCCAGTCCTCCTCCGCAATCTTGGGGTACCGGTCATCCTTATCCGAATCCTCACCCTCTTCATCATCGGGAGACCCATGGGCCTCTTCCCAGCCCTCGCGTCGAATCACCATGCGCTCTCCTGTGGGGCTAAGCATTGAGACCGGCTCCTTTATTTCTTCTAGTCCGAAGATTGACCGGAAGCTGTTGACGGCGCCGCGATACTTCTCCTCATCGGAAACTCCATCCTTATCCGTGTCAGGATCTTGCAGTTGGTAGAAGAGGTCCATGGCGATCTCACCCATCTCGCCCGCTACCCCCTCCTGATGTAGCTTCTTCATGACGTCCAGGTCCTCGCGGGTGGTGACGTAATGCCATACCGCCACCGACCGGGAGAGCGAGCGCAGAGTTTCCACCGTCATCTTGAGGCGCATCATCCGTGCGTGCAGGCGGTTGTCGCGGCCATGGTCGGCGCTTTGGGCGCGGCGCAGCGCGGCGCCCTCCTGCGCGCGATCGGAGCGATTCGCGAGCCACATGACCCGCGCCAGGCGGATGACCACGCCCTCCGGCAAGCTGCCGACGGGATTCCATTCCTCCCAGAG
>JBEKLF010000323.1:0-8902 GCA_050010335.1 Terriglobia bacterium | reverse complement strand
GGTGGACAACTGGCCGTCGGAAAGGCCGTCAAGAGCCGTGCGGGCGGATCGGATAGACCTGTTGACAGACCGAGCGCTGGTCGGCCGCCCAGCCTGGTTTCTTACTGTCTGAATCGCAGAAAAACGGGTGGCGTAGAAGCCGCCTCCCAATACGTGGTTACCCAGTTCCAAGGCGTAATAATCGGGATTGAAGCGGTTGAGGCCCAGCGTCTCCGCCAGGGTGACATTGTCCTGAACCCGGCTGACGTTGGGGACGGCAGTCGAGGAAGCCTTGTTGGCAGGAGTTTCCGGGAGTTCGGTTTCAGGCTTGGGGCCCTCCGCCTTCCACCCCCCAAAGTATTTGGTAATTGCGGCCTTCGCCTCTCCCGGGCGACGTTTCCGATCACCACGATGGTGGCCAGGTCCGGCCGGAAAACCTGTTGGTAGTAATCCTTGACGTCCTGCAAAGTCAGCGATTGCACCGTGTCCGGCGTAGCGTGCCGCAAACTCGGATCATCCTTGGGGTAAAGAGCGGAGTTCAAAGCCATGTGGGTCAGAAAATCGGGGCTCTGAAGTTGGCCCGCCACTTGCGCCGCAAGCCTCCTCTGGACGATTTTAAACGCATCTTCCGGAAGCGCCGGGGTCAGTTCGTTTTCCGCCAAAAGCTGCACAGCCCGGTCGAATTGTGAGGGCAGAACCTGCACGGCGAAGCCCGTCCCGGCAGACTCTTCCGCGCCAATGTCGTCAAGCGCCTTCTGGAACGCCAGCCGGTCGAGGTGGGTGGATCCATACTCAAAAAGCTGGTTGAGAAGACTGCTCGACCCCTCCTTACCCTTCGCCGTCTCCAGGTCGGGATTGTTCTTGATTTGGCCCATAACACTGACCGTGTTGCTGACCGACTCCGGCTGGACAATGAGTTTCAGACCGTTGGGTAGCGAGGTGACCACCGGACGCAGACTGGATTCCGGCACCGACAGACGGGCGAGCGCCTTCGCCGCCCAGTCGGGGAGTTCGACGACTTTAGTCTGCGTGGGCGCCAGCGACTCCTTGCCACCGAAGGAACTGGAAGAAATCGGCTTTCCCGAGGCCTGGGGAGTTAGAACGGCGGTGATGGCCGCGTCAGGGTTCAGGTATTGGCTCGCCACGCGGCCAACATCCGCTGCGGAGGCTTTGGCGATGGCCTGAATATCGTCGTCGGGTGACTCGCGACCCTCCACGGCGACCGCCTCTGACCACTCCATGGCCAGTCCGGAAACTGAGTTCCTCTGGAATTCCGCGTCGACAATCTCGTGCCGCCTTCCCGCCTCGATCAAATCAACCGGCACGCCGTTCTTCACATCATCGGCGAGGATCTTCTTGACCTCCTTGATTAACTCGTCGCCGTTGCCGCCTTGGGGGTAGACCGCCAAAGCGTAGCCCAGGCTTGCCTCGGGCAAGGTGGAGAGCTGGAAACCGGCGTAAAGCGCCTTCCCTTCCGGAACCATGGCATACAGACTGCCGCGCACGCTGCTGAGCGCGTCCGCCAGCAATTGGGTGGCGGCAAAGTCCGGGCTATTTGATCCCGGCATGCGGAAAGAAACCACCGCCAGCCCGTAAGGAAGGTCCGTGGGAAGCGCCAGTGCCTTGCCCTTCACCGCTTGCAGGTTGACCTGGGGTTTGGCAGGGAGAGTCTTCCTGGGAATATCGCCAAAAAGCGCTTTGACCTGCGCCAGCACATTCTCCGGCTGAACATCACCCGCAATCACGAAAATCGCGTTGTTGGGGGCGTACCATGTCTCATAAAACTGGTGCAACATTTCTCCGGTGGTTTTGTCAAACGATGGCCGCGAGCCGAGCGCGTCGTGGGCGTAGGGTGTTCCTTGGAACATGGCTTCCAGTAACTGCGTGTAGAAAACGTATTGGGGATTGGAGAGGTCCGCCGCCACCTCTTGCTCGATGGCGCCTCGCTCCTCCTTCCAAAGGTCGTCGGTGTCGAGCGAACCGCGCATTCGGACCGCCTCCAGGTGCAAGGCGACGTCCAGGTCTTCCGCCGGCACCGTGAAGAAGTATTGCGTCACGGTTTGCTGCGTGTCGGCGTTGAAATTGCCACCCATGGCAGCCGAAATATCAGCCAACTGGTCCGCCGAGAGGCCTGGGCTGCCGCGAAACATCATGTGCTCCTGCGCGTGCGCCATGCCCGGAAATCCCTCCGGCGCCTCGTTCGAACCGGCCTGATAGTTCATGACCGTGGTCACCACCGGGGCCAGCGTGTCGCGTACCACAACCACACGAAGACCGTTCCCGAGCGTTGCGCGCGTGACGTTTGAAGCCTGCTCAGCTCCGGGGTTTGCTGAATTGAGTGGGGCGCAGAATAGCAACGTGACCGCGCCAGTAATGAGAGCGAGCCTGCGGAGATTCGACAATCGCCCCAACAATCGGAAGTAGTGTACGCGCAACATGAGTTTCCCCCTGATGGTCATCGTGAAAGGCCTGGCAACACGTCGCCCCTACCATTGCCCAGTCTTCCAGAGTACTCAATTCGCCGCGGATTGAAAAGTCGGAAGGAAACTGAGGAGATCGGGCGATTGGGTCATCGGGCCATCGGGTCATTTGGTGATTTAGCGATTGGTGATTTGCGATTTGTAGCTTGCCATTTGAAACTTGCCATTTGGAGGTTTGGATTTGGAGTCTTCGATTTTAGATTTGAGATTTCAGATTTCAGATTTCAGATTTCAGATTGATTTTCCAAGTCAGATGGGAGCGCGAGCATCCCTGGGACCGCCAGCATCCTGCTCGCTCTTGCGGGAGCGTCTCGCTCCTGCCTAATGACGAAAACCGGAGTCTGGAGGGGGGATTAAATGAAGCAGGGATCAGATGGCAGGAACGCGCGGGCTGGACGCCCCCGCCGGAGCGAGCAGGATGCCCGCGGTCCCACCAATGGCGGCCTACGCCGTGGCGAGGATTTGCGCAACCGCGGATGACAGGCGCTCCCACTTGGCGGTCTCGACTTCCAGTTGTTTGCGACCGGAATCCGTCAGGCGGTAATACTTGGCCTTACGATTGTTATCCGATGCGCCCCACTCGGAATCAATCCAGCCTTGCAATTCCAGCCGGTGCAGCGCCGGGTAGAGTGACCCTTGTTGCACCTGGAGGGAGTCCTGCGAGATTTGCTGAATGCGCTGCGAAATCCCCCAACCATGCATCGGCTCGAGCGCCAGCGTTTTCAGAATCAATAAGTCCAGCGTGCCTTGAAGTAGATCGATTGACTTTCCCATAATGCTCCTCAATTCAGATTTCACAATTCCCGGTGAAACGTAAACCTGATAGCCACTAACCACGAGCCACTGTCACCTGTAACCTGTCACCTATAACCTCTCACTCGTACCTCAACGCCACCATCGGCTCGACTTTTGTGGCGCGCCGCGCGGGCAGGAGCGCCGCCAGTGCGCCGGCTATGGCCAATGTTGCCATCGCCCAGACGAGCGTCACCGGATCGGACGGGTCCAGACCGAACAGGAGGGTTCTTAAGACATGGGCCGAAGCAAGGGCCGCGGGCAGACCGAGGGCTGCGCCGGCTGCCAACACCAGCAGAGTTTCGCGCATAAACATCCAGAGCACATCACCCCGCCGCGCACCGAGTGCCATCCGAATACCCACTTCACCAGTGCGGCGCGTAATTTCGTACGCCATCACGCCATAAATTCCGATCGAGGTCAGCAGCAAGGCCAGAATTCCAAAGACGCTTGCCAGAACCGCGAACATGCGATCGTGCTGAAGCAAGCCGTTGATGACTTCCTTGATGGTTCGAACATCATAAACAGAAATATCCGGATCCATGGCCTGGATTTCGCGACGCATGGCCGCGATCACGGCCGCGGAATTCCCTGCTGTACGCACATGCACTTCGTACAACCGGTTATCAAGGTTCTGTAAAACGGGCAGGTAGAACATGGGGCTCGGCTGCTCGCGGAGATCGCCGTATCTAGCATCCCCGATGACGCCGACGATCTCGATCTGGCTGCTTGAACCCGCGCCCGCATTGCCGAAGCGCTTGCCGACCGGATTGTCGTCCCCAAGGAATTTCCGGACAAAAGCCTGGTTCACTACGGCGACACGCGGCGCGTTCGCTTGGTCCATTACTCCGAATTCGCGACCCGCAACCAGAGGAATTCCTACGGTGTAAAAAAATCCGGGGCCTACCACGTTGAACGCAACTTGCGACTGGCGCTCCGTTCCATCGGGCTGCCGGACCGAAATCCCATTGTTCCAACCACCGTTGCCGAAGACGGCATCACCCCCGATGCTCACGGAGCGTACGCCAGGCAGGGCGCCGATGCGCTCGACCACCTGATTCCAGAATCTTCGCGGATCTCGAAGCGATTTGCTGGGGGATGGATCGACCTTCATCAAAACCAAGTTTTCGCGGGCCAGACCCAGATCGGTGCTGCCAAGGTTCCTCAGACTGCGCACAAACAAGCCGGCGCCAATCAGCAGCGTCAATGAAAGAGCCACTTGTAAGGCGAGCAGCTTTCTGGCAAACGGCAAGCGGGTTGGCCCCCGGAGTTGGAGATTGTCCCTGATCGCCGCAACGAGATCCCTGGACCCGGCGCGGAGTGCGGGTAACACACCAGAAACGAGGCCCGTCAGAATCGACAAGGCGAGACTGAAGCCGAGGACACGCTCGTCCAGCCGGAAACTAAGAGGGACGCCCTGGAGGTTGCCTACCAGAAAAGCAACGAGAACCCGATGCCCCCAGGCCGCCACCAACAGACCAATGACGCCCCCGAGCAGCGCCATGATTAGATTTTCGGTAAGCAACTGGCGAACGATGCGCAGCCTGCCCGCTCCGATGGCCAGGCGGATGCCGATCTCCCGCGAGCGCGCCGCGGAACGGGCCATCAGCAGGTTCGCAACGTTTACGCATGAGATCAGCAGCACCAGTCCGGTCATCCCCATGAGAATTCTCAGGGTGTTGGAATATTCCCAGTACTCCCAGCGCATGCCGGAGGTGCCGGTCGTGGCGCTCTGCACAACCAGCTTTTCCCCCAGAAATCTGTCGCGTTCGCCCGCCGGCCAATTCTTCGTGCTATCGCTCAATGATTCCAGTGCTTGGTGGAATTGCGGCTCGAGTTGTGCGCGCGCGCGCGGAATGGAAACGCCGGGCTTCAGGCGTCCAAGGACCCAGACTTCATCGGGATTGGGGTCCGAGGCGAGCGGAGCCCACATTCCCGGCGTTCGGCTCCGGTCGACGCCAAAGAAATCCGGAGGCATCACGCCGATCACAGTGCTCGGCGCGCCATTTAGCCGCACTGTAGCACCCACCACCGAGGGGTCGCGCCCAAACTGGCTGCTCCAAAACGAATAGGTCAGCCCAACAACCTGGTGCTCGGCATCGGGACGGTCGTCAGCCGAGTCGATAGCGCGCCCCAGCAGGGGGTTGACTCCCAGCGTGGGGAAAAACGACCCGGACACTTCATGAATCGTCAGGGGCTCCGACCCCGCGCCGGAACGCAAAATGCGCGTGTCCGATGTGAAAGCAAAGACCCCGGAAAGCACGGAGGTGTTCTTGCGAAGATGCTCGAACACCGCATAGGGGAGGTTGGTCATCATGGACCCGTCCGGATCCCTTCTGATGAATTCGACGAGTTGTTGCGGATTCCTCACCGGCAGCGCCCTGAGCAGCATGACATTCGTAACACTGAACATGGCGGTGTTGGCGCCAATGCCCAGCGCGAGCGAGATTACCGCCACCACCGTAACGCCAAGGTTCTTGCGGAGCATGCGGACGCCGTAGCTGACATCCTGAATCGTGCTTTGGATGAAGTTCACGCCCCAAGCGTCGCGGCACTCTTCCTTCACTTGCTCGACACCACCAAACTTGCGCAGGGCGGCGTAGCGGGCTTCTTCGGGGCGCATTCCCATCGCGATGTTCTGCTCGGTCTGCTTCTCAAGATGGAACGTCATCTCGTCCGAGAGTTGCTGGTACAATTGCTCTTTCCCGAATAGCGCACGCAGACGACGGAATAATTTCATAGCGACCTACCTTTGCTTTCGCGGCAACAAGTCGAGGGGCATAGCACGAACCTGACCCAGGGCATTCATCTCGGCGCTGACCCCTGACACCTGAAACCTGTAACCTGTCACCTATTACTCGTACCTCAGCGCCACCATTGGATCGACCTTCGTGGCGCGCCGAGCGGGCAAGTAACTGGCGATCAGGACCACGGCCAGAAGAACCGATGGGACCGCCAGAAACGTGACGGGATCAAAGGGGCTTACTCCGAAAATCATGCTCCCCATGAGGCGCGCAACTCCCAGGGCCAGCGCCAAACCGATGCAGCCGCCGATCAGCAGCAGTCGCAGAGCCCCGTTCGCCACCAGGCGAAAAATCGCGTGATGGGGAGCACCTAAAGCCAATCGCAATGCAAACTCGGCCGTGCGCTGAGTCACCGAGTAAGAGATGACTCCATAGAGCCCCACACTGCCCATCAGCAGCGCAAACAGAGCGAAGATGGCCATAAGGACCACGACCACGCGTCCACCGGCGAGCGATCGCGACAAACGCTCATCCATCGTGCTGACGCTGGTCAAAGGCAAATCCGGATCGACTGCCCGCACGGCATTCCGGACGGCGGCCACGAGCGGTTCTGTCTCGCTCTGGCTCCGCACCAGAAGGTATTCGTCGGCCCAAGGTGCTTGCAGATAGGGAATGTAGATCTCAGGGGTGCTGGGTTCGTTCACCCTGGAATTCTTTACATCATCCACGATGCCGACGATTTCAAGCGCCAGCGGTCCCGCGCGGTCGCTGCGACCCGGAGCGAGTTCGGAAACGAGCAATCGCTTGCCGAGCGGATCGCTGGCGGGAAAGAACTTCTCGGCCAAGCGATGATTGATGATCACGACCGCGGTCGCCCCCTGGCGGTCGTCCTCGGTGAAGCTACGGCCCCTTCGCACGGCCAAACCAAGGGTGCGGAAATAGCCGGCGCTGATGACCTCATAGTTCGCGTCCCCGGAGGCGGCGGGCGAACCTGGATCGCGGCCCTCCACGCGAAAAGGCTGCCCACCTTCGGAGCTCATAGGCGGCAAACCGGAGGAAATCGCGGCGCCCTCCACGCCGGGGATCGCACGGACCCCATCGAGCAACTCTGAATAGAACGTCCGCACGCGGCCCACGTCGGCATACTGCGGAGCCGGCAACGCCAGGTGCGCGGTCAATAGGCCTTTGCTGGGAAACCCGGGGTTGATCTGGCTCAGGCGAATGAAGCTGCGAACGCTCAGGCCGGTCACTACCATCAGCAGCAAAGACAGCGCCAGCTCGGCCATCACCAACCCATTGCGAATGCGGCTTTGCCTTAGGTCGCCCGCCGTGGTGCGGCCAGCGGCTTTGACGTGCTCCATTAAATTCGCCGCGGTGGTCTGCCACGCGGGCACGAGTCCGGAAAGCACGGTCGCGGCCAGACAGAGCGCCGCAGCGAATTCCAAAACCACACGGTTGACTTCGATCGGAGCCAGTCCCGGCGCCTGTAAGACAGAAAAAGTTGCAAGGTAATGCACTGCTCCGAAGGCCAGCAGAAGGCCCAGCGCGCCGCCGAGCAAGGCCAGGAAAAAGGTTTCTACCAGCAATTGTCGCATGACCCGCCACCGGCTTGCGCCCAGAGCGATACGGACGGCGATCTCCTTCCCGCGCGTCGACGCCCTGGCCAAAAGCAAGTTGGCGACATTCGCGCAAGCCATCAGGAGAACCAAACTCACCGTAGCGAAGAGGATAATTAACATCAGAAGGACCCCCGGGCCCGCTAGAGCCTCGCGGAAGTCTTGGGCGAGGGCGCTCCATCGCTTGTTCGTTTCGGGGGATTCCTGCGCGACTCGAGCCGCGAGCGTTCGCATCTCCTCTTGGGCCTGCATTTCCGTGACGCCCGGTTTGGTCCGGCCTACCACCAGCAAGTCGCGAGTTTGCCGGCTCAGCCCCGCGGTGGGAAGGGCTAAGGGCATCCAAACATCCGTCCGACCAAAGAACTCAAAGTCAGCGGGCGCCACGCCGACCACGGCGTACGTCTCGCCGTTAACGCGGATGGTCTTGCCCACGATAGCCGCGTCGCCTCCAAAGTGCGTCCGCCAGATTTCATCGCCCAAGACGGCAACTTTGTCACCGCCCGGCCGAAATTCCGTGCCCAAGAAAAACCGCCCGAGCTCGGCCTGCAAGCTGAAAGTGTCAAAGAAGTTCGAACTGATGCTCGCCCCTGAAACGAGAATGGGAGGGTTTCCCGATAGAGCGACACTCTCGCTGCGAGCCGCGGCGAGTTGTTCGAAGCTCGTATTCTGGGCGCGCCAATCGAGGTAGGTAGGAGCGGAAACCGTGCTTCGGCTGCCCTCAGGGCGCGTCTCCCACACCACCAGAAGCCGGTCGGGGTCATGGTAGCGCATGGGGCGCCACGCCACGCTGAAGATGGTGGTGTTGGCGCCGATGCCGACCGCGAGCGTGATGATGGCCACGGCGGTGAACCCGGGATCTTTCCCCAGCATGCGCAGGCCGTAACGCAGATCCTGAAGCAAGGTGTCAATGAACCGCAAGCCCCAGGCGTCGCGGCATTCTTCTTGTACCTGCTCGACGCCGCCGAATTTGCGCAATGCGGCGTAGCGAGCTTCCTGCGCGCTCATCCCCGCCGCGATGTTTCGCTCGATTTGCTTCGCGACGTGGAACGCCAGCTCATCGGAGAGCTGCTGGTTTAGTTCCTCTTTCCGGAACAGCGCGCGCAGACGACGGAAGAATTTCATAGTTGCCTACCTTTGCTTTTGCAGCGAGTCAAGATCGAATCAATTCAAGATTCAAAATTCAAGATTCCGAAATCCCCATGAAACGAAATTGTGGTAACCAGCACGGGACACGGGACACGGGACACGGGACACGGGACACGGGACACGGGACACGGGACACGGGACACGG
>JBEKLF010000322.1:0-8954 GCA_050010335.1 Terriglobia bacterium | reverse complement strand
ACCATAATTATCAGCGCACCAATAGATTAATCCGGCTCTGCCAGTGTCCCTTGAAAAATCGGTTAACAGCCGGCCTAATACTTAGGCGAATGGTTGTCCGTGGAAATTCAGGCTAGGGAAGAATCCGGGCTTCGCGGCGGTTGCAATCATCACGCTCGCCCTTGGCATTGGCGCAAACACTGCGATCTTCACCTTGGTGGATGCCGTCATGCTCAGGGTTCTGCCCGTGGCAAATCCCAGCCAGCTCTATCGCCTTGGCGACAACAACAATTGCTGCGTCATGAGTGGAACCCAGAACGGGGGCAGCTTTGTTCTCTACTCCTATCCACTTTATGAGGACCTTCGCGATCGCAGCAAGGACTTCAGCGGACTGGCCGCCTTTACGCCCTTCTTGACGGGTCTGAGCGTCCGCCGCAGCCACGTTTCCACCCCGGCTGAACCCTACAATGGAGAGTTTGTCTCCGGCAATTACTTCAGTATGTTCGGTGTCCGCGCCATCGCCGGGCGCGCATTGGATGCGGCGGATTACAAGCCCGGCGCACTGCCGGCTGCGGTCATGAATTACCACACGTGGCAGCGGCAGTTCGCGAGCGACCCTTCCGTCATCGGCTCCACATTTACCATCAACACTGTTCCTTACACGGTAGTGGGCGTGACGCCGCCCTCGTTCTACGGCGACACGTTGCGCAGCGATCCCCCCGATTTCTGGCTACCCTTGGCCACTGAGCCGCTTCTGGACCGGCAAAATACTCGCTTGGATCGCGCTGGGATTGAGTGGCTTTACCTCATGGGGCGACTGAAACCCGGTGCCGATCCCGCACAGGTGCAAGCCGGACTTACGGTTCGACTCCAGCAGTGGCTGAATAGCCGGCCGGAAGTTATCCCCGACCGGGACCGCGGGGACATTCCCATACAGCACATCCGTCTGACGCCCGCCGCGCACGGCGTTGACCAGATGCAGACGGACTACGCGGTAGGCCTGCGCCTTTTGACCATCCTTTCGGGCCTGGTCCTCCTGATCGCTTGCGCGAACGTCGCCAACCTGCTGCTGGCGCGTGGGGTCGCCAACCGCTTGCAGACCGCGGTGCGGATGGCCCTGGGCGCCCCGCGGCGGCGCCTGATCCGCCAGATGCTCACCGAAAGCGTACTGCTGGGGCTGGCCGGAGGGGCGGCGGGCGTTTACGTTGCTTATGCGGGGACCCAGGCCATCCTGCTGCTCGCCTTTCACGGCGCCCATTACGTGCCCATTAGCGCCAGGCCTTCGCTGGCGGTGCTGGGATTCGCTGTGATCTTGTCGGTGGTCGCCGGCGTCGTGTTCGGAGTGGCGCCTGCTTGGATCACTTCGCGCTCCCATCCTGCCGAGACGTTGCGCGGAGCGGGCCGCTCCACGCGCGACCGCTCATCGGCGGCACAGAAGTCCCTCGTGGTTTTGCAGGTTGCATTCTCCATCGTCCTGTTGATCGGGGCGGGCTTGCTTACCCAAAGCTTGCGCAACCTCGAGAACCAGCATTTTGGCTTTGTCACCCAAGGCCGCTTGATCGTTCGGGTCGATCCCAAGCTTGCCGGGTACACGCCGGAAAAGCTTGGCGGGTTTTATCAACAGATCGAGCAAAGGCTGGCGCAGGAACCCGGTGTGCTCAGCGCCAGCCTGTCAGGTTACAGTCCTCTGGGCGACAACAATTGGAACGAGCGTGTCTATATCGAAGGGCACGCGCCGGATTTTCAGGATGTGGCCCCTTCCTGGGACCGAGTTGGCCCCCACTACTTTGAAACCATCGGGACGCGTCTGCGGCGAGGGCGCGCCATCGAGGAGCGTGACTCTCCGACCTCTCCACGCGTCGCGGTGATCAACGAAACCTTTGCTCGCCGATATTTTCCCAAGGAGGATCCCATCGGGCAGCACCTCGGAATGAATGACGCAAGCCACAGCGGCGACTATGAGATTGTCGGCATCGTCGAGGATGCAAAATACCAGGACACGTGCGGCCCTGCTTACGCCACGTTTTTTCTGCCCTTGCTGCAAACGCCACCCGGAGACTTGATCCGCGATGGCTCCGTTTACATCCATGACATCGAGCTCCGCACCGAGGGCAAACCGGAGAACCTGGAGGCCCCCGCCGCAAAAATTCTCGCTGGAATCGACCCGAATCTTACCATCCTCGGGATGAGGAGTTTCGCCGAACAGGTCAGCTCAAACTTCAACCAGGACCGCCTCCTGGCCCGCCTCACCGAACTCTTCGGCCTTCTGGCGCTCACCCTGGCGTGCGTGGGGCTTTACGGGGTCACGGCATTCTCCGTAGCGCGACGGACGAACGAGATCGGCGTCCGCATGGCCCTCGGCGCCGATCGCAAGAACGTGCTCAGCATGGTGATGGGAGGAGCCCTCACGCAAGCGGCGATAGGACTCGCGCTCGGGATTCCGCTGGCTCTCGCCGGAGCGCGCCTGGTGTCGAGCCAGCTCTATGGAGTGAAGAGCTATGACCCCGTAATTGTTGCAGTGGCAGCGGCGATCCTCGCGGCGTGCGCTCTGGCGGCAGGCCTTGTCCCGGCGCGCCGAGCCACGAAGGTCGATCCCATGGTGGCGCTACGCTACGAGTAAAGCAGTGGGGTGGCACAGGCACTCCTGCCTGAGCACAAGGCTGATGCATTCCTTGCATCAGGCACAGGCAGGAGTGCCTGTGCCACTGTCGAGAGCTTGAGTGGTAGATATGTGGACCGAATTCACGAGACGGCTCGCAATGCTGTTTCGTGCCAGGTATTTCGACGCCGATTTAGAGGAAGAGATGCGCCTGCACCGCGAACTGCGCGAGCGGGAGCAAATCGAAGCGGGCGTGGCGCCGGAAGAAGCGCGCTACCTGGCGCGGCGGAGATTCGGAAATGACCTTGTTCTGAGAGAGGAGAGCCGTGAGATGTGGGGATGGAGTTGGCTGGAAAACTCTTTGCAAGATGTTCGCTATGCCTGGCGGATCCTGGTCAAGAATCCCGGCTTTACTGCCGTCGCCGTTCTGACACTGGGCTTCGGTATTGGGGCCAACACTGCCATCTTCACTTTCGTTGACGCCTCGTTGTTGAAGCCTCTCCCTTATTCCGACTCCGGCAAGATTGTATTCATTGCCGAGCATCCGCCACACAGTTCGGACGAAGTGCAGGTCCATCCTTTCGATTTCCTCCAGTGGCAAGCCCGATCGCGATCTTTCGATGCGTTGGCCCTGGTGCAAAGTATTCCGGCCAGCACCATGGGCCCGGAAGGCGCGGAGCAACTCTCTGGCCTGTGGACGACGGCCGGCCTTTTTCGCGTATTCGGCGTGAGCCCGGCTCTGGGTCGCGAGTTCAAAGAAGATGAAACCGTCGCCGTTGGAGATCCCCCCGCGGCCGCCGGCCACGTCGTCATCATCAGCCACGCCCTTTGGCAGCAACGATTCGCCTCTGATCTCAATGTCATCGGCAAGACCATCGTGTTGTATGGGGAGGCTCAAACGGTGATCGGCGTGATGCCGGGCGGGTTTCGTGTCGGAATGCTTGACCCGGATCTTTACCTGCCCATGCCCATTGACCGGCAGAAGCCCGACGCAATCGGGTCACACAGCTTTGATTGTTATGGGCGACTGCGCGCCGGAGTGGACCTCGGGGCGGCGCGCGCTGAAATGAATGTGATCGCCGGCCGTTTGGGCCGAGAGTACCCGATGGATCATGATTGGACGGTGGCGGTCCTGAACCTGCGCGACCACTTGACGATGGACTCACGCCCCGTGCTGCTCCTCTTACAGGGCGTGGTTGCATTCATCCTGCTGATCGTCTGCTCCAACGTAGCCGGACTTCTGCTGACGCGCAGCATCGGGCGGCGGGGCGAACTCGCGGTCCGCCTGTCGCTGGGCGCGAGCCGCCTGCGTCTCGTTCATCTCCTCGGCATCGAGAGCTTGTTACTCTCAAGCGTGGGTGGCGCCGCCGGCCTTCTCCTGGGAATTTGGGCCAGCCAGTTGCTTTACCATCTGACTCGCGGGGCGGGGTCCCTGGTACACGTTCCGGAGGCTCATCTCGACGTTCGCATTCTGGCCTTCACTGCCGAGATTTCGTTATTGACGACACTGCTCTGTAGCCTGGTTCCCGCCTGGCAGGTTTCGCGGTTCGACATCCAAACATCGCTGCGCGACGGCAGCCGCAGAGCCTCAGAGACTCATGTGCATCGGCACTTGGCTGGGACTCTGGTGATCTCGCAGGTGGCATTAGCGGTTGTTCTCCTGATCGGAGCGGGCTTACTCCTGCGCACTTTCTCTCATCTTCTGAATGTTCAATTGGGATTCCAGCCGGAACGGGTTCTTACGATGCAGATGCTCATCCTGGGAGATGAATCGCAGCGAGCCAACAAGGTTGAGGCCATCCTCGACCGCATTCGATCTCTCCACGAGGTTCGCGCCGCCGGCACCATTCAGTTTCTGCCGCTCGGCCCCACCAGCGGGACGGGATTCCACATCGAGGGACAGCCAGAACCTGCACCCGCCGAGAAGCCCATCACCGAAGCTTCGCTCGTCAGTGGTGGATACTTTGCCGCAATCGGGATTCCCGTCCTCGCGGGTCGTCCGTTCGATGAGCGTGACCGCATCGGCAGTCCACGTGTGTGCCTCATCAACAGATCATTTGCCAGGAGATTCTATCCGGACCAGGACCCGATCGGCCGCCGAATTATCGTGGCGTGGACAAAACAGGCCCCTACCGAGATTGTGGGAGTGGTGGGTGACATCCGGCAGGACGGCATTACCGAAAACCCTAAGCCCACGGTCTTCATGGCTCAGGCCCAGGTGCCGGCGTACATAACGCATCTCGTAGTGCGAACATCGGTTGACCCAAAACGGCTTGTTAATGCCATCAAGCACAGCGTCCATGAAGTAGACAAAGGTCAATCCATGGCGGAAATTAAAACGATGGACGACTATCTCTCGGAGTCGCTCGCGAGGCCACGGGTGTATAGCGCCATGGTGGCTACGTTTGCCGGACATGCTTTAATGCTGGCAGCTATCGGGGTTTACGGTGTGATTTCCTACTCGGTTAGCAAGCGCACTCACGAGATCGGTATTCGAGTGGCGCTCGGTGCGCGTCAAGGCGCCGTCTTGGGCCTCGTCATGAAGCAGGGACTGCGGCTCACCTTGACCGGAGCTATCCTCGGGTTCATCGGTGCGCTGGCGCTCACGCGCTTCTTGTCCAGCTTCCTCTATGGTGTGAAGTCGACCGACCCTTTAACATTTATCGCGGTCTCTGTGCTCCTGACTGCCGTGGCTCTCTCAGCCACGTATCTCCCCGCACGCCGGGCAGCGAAGGTTGATCCCATGGTGGCGCTGCGCCACGAATGACGGCCGATGATCGATTGATTCAATCCCTCACTCAGCAACCGTAGCGCGGACCTGGTTTGTAGGTCTTAGGTTCTCCCGATGTTGACAAGGAAAAGCCGCAGACCTACAAATCAGGTCCGCGCTGCGGTTGCTTTCGGGCAGCGACATTTTGTAGCCTCTGATACTGGTAGATTTCCCTTGACTTTCATAGTATAGGATGATACAATAACCGGATGTTACCTTGGGGGCGGTCATGTCCGCGCAAGTCTCCCTCCTTCGTCAACCCTTACCCAGATGGCCCGCCAAGTCTACAGGGCAAGATTCCGGCGACAGAGTGCGAGGGACGGGGAGCCGGCGCGCATGTTGAGGACGGAGGATTTCGGCTGGCGGAGGATCTGGGATTGCCGATTGCCGATTGTCGATTGCCGATTTGCGAAGTGCCCCCCACTGGGGCGGCTCACCAACATCCGAACGGAGGTCCGAAAGGATTGTTGCCCGAAAAAGATGGCGAAAATGAAGGAACCTCCGGGGATGTGTATGAAAACAAAGGAATGGAGACAAAATGTCTAGTGACAAATTCGGCTTCTCGTACGAAAATGCACCAATCTCACACTTGTTAACACCAAACTGTCGGGCTTCTTAGCCGAAGATGCACGGATTACACGATAAGGAGAAGCGAAGGTGGACCCAAGATCAACTCACCGATCCATCGGAGCAGCAAAGAATTGGTTTTTAAATGGCGCGATGTTCCGATGGCCCGATCGCCAGGGCTCTCCATGATGTACTAGAAACTAAAAGGGGTTAGCGTTTAGCGGCAAAATGTCTCAATGTTTATCTCATTCAAATACAAAGGGTTAGCGTGAGAGTCGGGAGCCGAAGTGAAACAAGGAAGGCGGCTCTCCATGATGTGCTAGAAACCAAATGGGTTATCGATGAATGGCAAAAACCTCGGAAAAATCTATAATATAGAAAATAAATAAGTTATTCGATCTTCGGTGGCGAGGGTCATGAAAATAAAAAGGGATTAAGAAATAGGAGCAAAAGGCCTTAAGTTATTGAAAACACATTTAGAAAAAATGCCCGTTTTTGACCTCTCCATGATGTTGATGAAAACAAGACAGTTAAAGCTATCTCTCCATTATGTTTATGAAAATAAAGGATTTAGTTATCAGCGTGAAAGCGGCAGTAAGCGGAGGATGAGAAACCCTAAACTGGACCTTGACATGTTCTTGGGCCACTTATAGATTGCACAGCATGTCTGATTGGATCCAATCCGAAGCTGAACTTGAAGACCGGCTCTCCACGCCCAGCGCGGAGGACGTGGCTTTGTTTCGCGAACTCGATGGCGATTTGATCATCATCGGCGTGGCAGGCAAGATGGGCCCTAGCTTGGCACGGCGCGCCGTTCGTGCCGCTCGATCTGCCGGTTCGCAAAGGCGCATCATTGGTGTTTCACGATTCTCCCCGCCCTCGGCGGAACTTTCCCTCCAGCAGGTTGGGATGGAAACCCTTCGCATCGACCTTCTGGAATCCGGCGCCGTTTCCGCCCTGCCCGAGGCCCGGAATGTCATCTTCATGGCGGGGCGCAAATTCGGGTCGACAGGCGCGGAGAGCCTGACTTGGGCAATGAACGCGTACTTGCCGGCGCTCGTTGCCGAGCGCTATCGCTATTCTCGCATCGCCGTATTCTCGAGCGGCAACGTCTACCCGCTCGTGCCCCTGGAGTCCGGCGGCGCCACGGAGGAAACCGCGCCCGCGCCCGCCGGTGAATATGCGCAGTCGGTCCTGGCGCGCGAACGCATCTTCGAGTATTTCTCCCGCCGCTTCGAAACTCCGGTCACCCTGCTGCGGCTGAATTATGCCATCGACCTTCGATACGGCGTTCTAATCGATATCGGTAGTAAGGTTTTCAAGGGTCAGAGCATCGACGTCACCATGGGAGCCGCAAACGTCATCTGGCAGGGGGACGCCAATTCCGTGGCGCTGCGCAGCCTTGCGCGCTGCCAATCCCCCCCATTCATCTTGAACTTGACCGGCGCTGAGACGCTCTCGATTCGCGCCTTGGCCCACCGCTTCGGGGAAATCTTTGGCAAAGCGCCGGTGGTGGAAGGCCAGGAAGCGGCGACTGCTCTACTGAACAACGCTGGCCGCTGTCGTCAAATATTTGGCGCTCCCTCCGTTACGGTTGAGCAGATGATCGAATGGACAGCGCGATGGATCATGTCTAAGGGCCCGACGCTCAATAAGCCCACGCATTTTGAAAGCCGGGACGGAAAATTCTAGTGACCCCACAACCTCTCTCCGTTGGATTCCTCGGCCTCAGCCATCTGCACCCGCCGAGTTACATGCCGCTGTTCCAGGCCATACCGGGCGCCGCGGTCGTCGCCGTTGCCGACTCCAATCCCGCCGTGCTCGATCGTTTCACCAGGGACTTTCCCGTGCGGGGGTACTCCGATTGGCGCGATTTGTTGGAGCGCGAATCGCTGGACCTGGCGGTGATCTTTCTTCCCCACGCCGATTGCCCCGACGCTGCTGTGGCGTGCGCCCAGCGCGGGGTGCACGTGCTGGTGGAAAAGCCCATGGCGGCGAGCGCCGAGGGCGTGCGCCGAATGATCGCTGCCGCGGAGCAAGCCGGGGTGATTCTCTCGACGCCCTACGTGTGGCGTTATCATCCGGTGGCGCTCCAGATGAAGAAGTTGATTGAGCAAGGCGTAACGGGGCGCATCGTGGGTTGCGAAGGCCGCTGCGCTGCCGGCCGCCTCGGGCGTTACACGGAGGCCCACGCCGGCTGGATGCTGGAGAAGGCCCGCAGCGGCGGCGGCCCCATGTTTAATCTCGGGGTTCACTGGATTGATCTCTACCGGTGGCTGCTCGCGGATGAAGTTGTGGAAGTAATAGGAAAAAACGTACATGCTAACGAACATTATGACATTGAGGATAACTCCTTCGCCCTTTTGACCTTTACGCGGGGCACGGTCCTGGCCCTTGATATCAGTTACACCGTGCCGGAGTCGTATCCTTTCGGACGCGATCTTTACCTGGCGCTAAGAGGCTTGACGGGCGTCCTCTCCTGGAGCCCATCCTTCGAGGGCACACGCGAGCGCCTCTTCGTTTGCAGCGATGCCGGCGATTACTCCCAGACCCCTGGCCAGCACCTGGATTTCGATCTCCCTCAACAACCCGGCTACGGGGGCGCGATGGGCCATGGTTTTCTCTCCGACCTCGCGGAGTCAATTTGTTCGGGCAAGCCGCCCGCCATCACTGGGCGCGATGGGCTGAAAGCTCTCGAAGTTGTCGAAGCCATCTATCAATCTGCCGAAAGCGGGCGGAGCGTGAAGCTCAGGGGTTAGGGATTGGGGACTGGGGATTAGGGGTTCGGCGTTCGGATACTACGAGCACCGCTGGAGTCGGGCCAAATCCAATAGGCCGCGGCGGGGACGGCAAGCGATCGACCGCCAGTGAGGCCTGGCGGGATTCAATTGTGGTTGATTGCGTGTGGATATGAAATCTGGCGGAGAGGCAGGGATTCGAACCCTGGGTACAGCTTTTGACCGTACAACGGTTTAGCAAACCGCCGCCTTAAGCCACTCGGCCACCTCTCCGCGACTGTTGTTTCAATAACTTATCCCG
>JBEKLF010000321.1:0-8959 GCA_050010335.1 Terriglobia bacterium | reverse complement strand
CGTGGGGATGCGTGCAGGCATAGAAATATTGTAGATATATAATCTATAACATGTCAAGGAAAAAATGCACGCCCAGAAAGATTTTTTTCGCCCTTTCTCAAAATTACGTGCGGATCAGGGTCTTTGCACTTTCATAACAACCTAGAACGCGCAGGAAGTTGGTGACTTCGCTCAAGTGGGCCAGGGCCTTTTTGCAACGATCGTCCCTCACGCTCCCGACAAAATCGAGATAGAAGAAGTATTCCCAGGGGCGGCCGCGCAGAGGCCGAGATTCCATTTTGGTTAAATCGATGTCGCGCAGGGCGAAGACGCTCAGGCACTTGTAGAGGGCGCCCGGCAGGTTGCGGGTGGAAAACACGATGGAGACTTTATTGGCCTTGCGGCTGACGCGCGCGGTCTTCGAGAGCAGAAAGAAACGCGTGTAGTTCTCGCGGTGATCTTCCAAATGCGTTGCCAGGATGCGGGCGTGGTAGACCTCCGCCGCGATGCGGCTGGCGATGGCCGCCGCGCCGGGTGGACGGCGCTCCGCCAGCATTTTGACGGACCCCGCCGTGTCGTAGAAAGTGACCCGTTCCACCTCGGGGTTCTTGGCGAAGAATCGGCCGCATTGAGCCAGCGCCACGGGATGGGAATACACTTGGCGCACATCCTTGCGGGTCGTGCCCGGAAGCGCGATGAGGTTGTGGACGATGCGCAAGCTCACTTCGCTCACAATGTGCAGGTTGTTGGCCAGCAACAGGTCAAAGTTTTCGTAGACGGACCCGGCCAGAGTGTTCTCAATTGGAACCAGGCAGTAATTCACCCGCCCGCTGGTAACGCTTGCAAAGATTGCAGGGAATGTTTCGCAAGGCAGCACGCGGATTTTGCGGCCCAGGAGCTTGTACGCGGCTTCCTCGCTGAAGGAGCCTCTTTCGCCTTGGAATGCAACCAATGGTGTGGCCATGAATGATGTTGTCCCTTCCTACGCGGGGTGCGCGACATAAAAGTCAAACAGCGGACGTAGCGTGGGCGGGACGCCCGCGCTACGGTATTCTCCCAGGGCAGGCACGAGGCCTGCCCTTACGAACGAGTGGCCGGGCCGTAATTCAGACAAACTTGATTCCCTACCCCGTCCGCGTCAACTCGGTCACCAACACCTCACGCCGCTTCCAGGCGATGCCGCTGGCCAAGTCGAGCACCCGGCGATACGCCATCCAGGCGGCGCCCGCCAGCACCAGTAAAGCGACGCCGCACCACGCCAGATTCCCCGCCCAGCGCGATAGGAAGTACGTGCCCGCGACCAGACCCGCCAACAGCACCTGGGTTCCCATGCTCGCTGCAACTGCCAGGCCCGACGCTTGCTGCCGCTTCATCTGTCCGAAGTTCAGCTTGCGAGGGAAATAGAGCGAAACCAGATTTCCAGCCGCCAGGTTCGTCAAGAGAATGAACAGAGCGCCTGCCAGCGTCACCCAAACCACTACCGGAGGGGTTGGACCCACAAGAAACCGGCCCAGTACAGAGACGGCGAGAACCTCTGCCAAAACCACCAACGTGTGAAGCAGGTTTTTCGCCACCAGCACGTCGCGGAAGCGAATGGGTGCGACCAACAACATGGGCAAGCCAGATCCGTCGTAACCCAGATTGTTGTAGGCGAGACCTACGAGAATGAGCATCACGTAAACGACGCTCAAGGGGAAGAAGAATGAGGTCGCGCGCATGAAGACGGGAACTTTTGCGTGTGAACCGCCATTGCCCAGGCCCATGACGATGAGGATTAACGGCGGAGCCAGCAGATTGAGATACGCCGTGCTGTTCCGGATCAGATAGCGCAGGTCCTTCTCGAACAGAGCTGCCACCGTCGGGGAGAAACCGGCCACGTTCCAGCCCGCGCGCACGGTCGAACGCCCGGCGGAAGTCTCCCGCCGTGCCTCGCTCAGGTTCTCGCCGCGGTACTCCGCCTGCAGGCGGATGGAGAGCAGCAACCCGAGCACTCCACTGTAAACCAGAAGGCCCATGAGCTCAGCCGATGCCCTGCCGGCGCGGCCGGCGTGCCCCGTCGTGATAGCAGAGGCGGCCATGCCGGGCGGCAAGAGCTGGCCGGCAGGTGCGAGGCACGTGACCATGGGCAGCGCATGATTGCCGTAGCGCCCGGTTAGAGGCCCGATCAGTTGAAAGCTGAACATCACCAGGATGAATAGCGCGCCCAGGATTTCGCGCGTGCGCCTTTGGGCCATCCAACGGCTAAGCCAGGCGAAAATGGCACGGTTCAGCAACAGATTGAAGAGTGCCAACGCGGCCAAGCCCGGAATCGCCCACAGAAGCGCGCCTAGCGACGCGACGGCGATGCCGGCGAGCATTGCCAGAAGCCAGTACAGCGCAGCCACGGCCACGGGGTCGAAAATCCCATGCGCGAAAGCCAGAAGCACAAAGGTGGAATAGCGGAGGGGGAAGCGCAGCAGCGACGCCGGATCGGACTCAGCGCCGAAACCGGTGATCACCAGAGGTAGCAGCAGCCAAATCAGAAACACGAACCAGATCTCGGTCGAAAGGATGATCGATTTGCCGTGACTGATTGCGTACCAACTCCCCGCCCCGAGAAGCGGCCCGACAACCAGCACCACGACGACGATACCGACACTCAGGATGATCCGGGAAATCAGGTCTATCTTGCCGCGCTGAGTGCGCAGACTATTCACGAAGAGACGCCAGCGCAGCCAGCCCACCAAGCGGAGCTGCTCTTGTTTGCCCGGCGCCGATATCATTCCAGCCACGAGAGCTCCGGCACGGCGGCGCGCTCCCCGCCCACAATGTCGAGGAAGATTTGTTCCAGGCTGAGCTTCTGCCCATCGCCGCGCCGCGCCGACACGCCGGAACGGAGTTCGTCAATGGACCCCTGCGCCACCAAGTCGCCGCGATGGATAATGGCCACGTGGCTGCAAAGCCGTTCCACAATTTCGAGCACATGGGAGGTGAGGAAGATCGTGGCGCCCCGCGCGATCATGCGATTCAGCATCGCCTTGAGGGTACCGGCAGCGATCGCGTCCACCCCCTCGAAAGGCTCATCCAGAAATAGCACCTTGGGTCCGTGGATCACCGCCGCGGCCATCGCCAACTTCTTCTTCATGCCGTGCGAGTAGTCCACAATCAGCGACTTGGCGCGATCAGCCAACCCCATGAAATCGAGCAGTTCCTGGGCGCGATCGGCAGCGGTAACGCGGTCGAGCCCATACATGCGTCCGGCAAAGGTGAGGTACTCGGGCCCAGTTAAACGGTCGAAAAGAGCAAGGCCTTCCGGGACCACGCCGATCTGGCATTTCACGTCCACGGGATTGCCCACCAAGTCGAGGCCGAGAATCCGAATGCTGCCTGCCGTCGGCTCCAGCAGGCCGGTGAGCATTTTGATGGTAGTGGATTTGCCCGCGCCGTTGGGACCCAGGAAACCAAAGAACTGACCAGCCTCCACGCGCAGGTTGACGTTGCGCACCGCTTCCAATTCCCCGAAGCGGCGGCAGAGTCCATTCGTCTCAACAGCGAGGTCAGTCATATCAGCGTGCCGGCGCTAGAATGCCATTCCCAGGAGTCCGCGAAAGAAGAAGTCCGTGTAGACTTGGGCAAGTTCGTCCTGCTTGATGGGACCGTCGGTGCTATACCACTGGTAGAGCCAATTGATCATGCCCAGCAGGGCAAAGGCGGCCAGACGGGGAGAGATCAGGGGCGGGCGGCCGCTCTGTTCCTGGACGCGCTTGATCAGGTCGATGAGGTAATTGATATAGCCGCGCTTCCGGGCGTTGAGCTTCTTGCGCAACGGGCCGCTCAGGGAGCGGTTTTCGTGCAGAATCACCGTGATCTCCTGGTCGCGCGCGCGCACGATCAGGTCGATGTGGCCGATGATGGTTTGGCGAAGCTTTTCCCGGGGGTCGGCGATGTCCTTGATGGGGGCGAGCACAGTTTCATCCAGGATATCCATTCCGTAGTTCTGGATTTCGTACAGCAGGCGGTCCTTGCTGCCCACGTGGTGATAAATGCCCGCCTTGGTGAGGCCGACCGCTTCGGCAATGTCCTGCATCGAAGCGCCATCGTAGCTCTTCGCGTAGAAAACGCGCGCGGCGATGCGGCAAATTTCACGTAGATTTTGCTTCGCGTCAGCAGCTCGGGCCATAACAGGTTTATTACCACATCAAGCAAGCGCAGTGTAGCATAAAAGACATCGAATTTGCCGCCGCATCTACGCCCTGCTGCCCCTCGCACTATTACGTACCGATTGCCACCTGCCGGTTCTGTGATTACACTCACCTGCCTTCCGATTTCTCCGCTCGTGTAAGCACTCCCAAAGTAGTAGTATGGTGGTATGAAAGAGAAGACTTCTATAACACTCTCACCGGACATACTCGCGCAGGTTGACGATCTCGCGGGTTCCAAGCTCTCCCGCTCAGCTCTTATCGAGCAAGTGCTCCGCAACTACTTCCGCGCACGAACCCGAAGAAAGATTCAGGCGCGCGACTTGGAACGAATCAACGCTGCTGCCGATCGGCTAAATTCGGAGGCTGAGGAAGTCATCGAGTACCAGTCATCTGAAGGGTGAACGCTGGCCGGAGGGAACCCGTGAAGCGAGGAGAGCTGTATCGTGTGTTCAAACCCGGAGGGGATCCGAAACAATTCCGGACTTTCGTTATCGTAAGCCGGGCGGCGCTCATTGAGTCCCGCTTCTCGACGGTCATTTGCGCCCCGGTTTTCAGCAATGGGGAAGGACTATCGACCCAAGTCGCCATCGGTCCTGAGGAGGGCCTGAAGCATTCGAGCTGGATCATGTGCGACAATCTCGTCAGCATGCGCAAGTCAGACCTCACCAATTATTTGGGCACGCTCTCGAGATTGAAGCTTGCAGAGCTCAACTACGCGCTTAAGATGGCTCTTGACTTAAGCTAATGAGCTGGTGGTGCCGCGAGGCGCCGCCCGACTGCCCCTACTTGTTTCACCCACGTTCCATCGCCCACCTCAGCGTTCTCGATTGGACTCAAGATGTTCCTCCTTCGCAATCTCGAGAATCGGTTCCAGGAAGCGGCCGTATTTGTTTAGAGCGACTTCATCGTCAGCGGCCATGGCTGTCTCGACCGCCCTTGTGGTGGCTGGGGTCACAATTTCAAGCCGGCCGACAAAGACGCGCGTGATTTGCGCCGGTGCGGGATTAATGGTGAGCGGCAAAACATCGTCGATGAATCCGCGCGGCACGATGTAGATCAGGCGGCTCCCCTCTTCGAACCAGGAGTCGCGCCAAGTTTCCACCATGGCCTGGGCTTCGTCAGGATAGAGACCCTGATCGACCAGGATGCCCTCCAGATCACCAACCAGCGCATCTACGCTGCCGGTCAGCTCGGGAGGGTCTAGCGAGGTTTCATCCGTCATCGCGCCCGCTAGACGATAGCCCACTCGTTCACCGCGACGCTCGAAGAGAATGATGGATGGAATCTCGTCGTCGTTGAGATTCCTGACCGCCAACTTGCCATCAGAGGCCTGCTCGGCGGAGAGCGGTATAGTGGCAGCCGAAACTCCTCGATAGAAAAGGAACTTCTCTTGCTCGTCACCCGCAGACGAACTGACGCGCAGCGGCGTGGAAGAGGTCTTGCGAGCGGCGTAGTAGCGATTCGCCCCCTCCTCGCGCGGGAACTCGCCCGTGAGGTTCGGAGAAATGGCGACATCATTCCACGTGATGCTTCCATCCCTCTGCAACTGAAGCAAATCGACATTGCGAAGAGGTCCGGCGGGCTGAACTCGGGCCGCGCGAGGATACCACTCGGTGATGACTCCCTTGGAAAAGGCCACGCTCACCGACACGTTCGCACCGCGAGCGGAATAGAAGTGCATGACCGGCGTTTCCATGCGAATCGTGCCACGTAACCCGCCTTTAAGGTTGCCGTCGCTGAGGTGCTCCACGAATCCCGGAGGGTCGGTCGGCCCCCCGGAGGGCGTCCATTCCATCGCCCGACCATCCTTGCCGGCAATCCCGGTAAACGTTCCCCACTCGTGGACCGTCAGGTCAGGAGAGCCGCTCTGCTCGCCGGCGATGAGCCAACCGGCGAGCCCGAGGGCCAACAGCCCGAACGCTAGCAAATGAGGAAGCCGGAGTCTCGCTTTCGCTCCCGAGGTGAGCTTTTTCATTCGCGAGTTCATTTCCTAAGCCCTCCGCCAGGTGTGGTGAGCAGTTCGGAGGTTGCCTGACCGTGGAAGTTGGAGGTCAGGTTCTGGGCGAGAAGTGGATCGTCCTTCGCGCCTGCCAGCGCCTTACGCGCGTGCTGTTGGTGGTCGCTCTCGGGGCCCTGGAGGGTGATGAGGGCGGCCGCGAATTCCATCTCGGGATCTTGCCCGCGCAAGCTGATGGCATTCTTGATCAGAGCATATCCGTCAACGCCTAACGCAGGATTAGGTTCGCCCACTCCCATCCATTGTTTGTAGGCTTCGGCGAGATAGCCGAGGTCGAACAACGCCAGAACCCCGGGGCGATCGGCGTCGGAACTATCCGCGCGCGCTTGTAGTCGGGTGATGAGCTCTTTCGCTACTTGTGGATCGTGGCGAGCGTAAATCGTGGCGCGCCGCAGGGTTTCCATTCGCACTAGCACCGGGGCGCCGGAGTCGAGAATCGCCAGCGTGTCCTGAGTGAGATTCTTCAAGTCATAACCTCCACTCCCTTTCCAGTTCCAATCGACCGCAGGCAGCGTCTTCGCCTGCCCGATTTCAAAGCTGTGACAGATAAGCGGCGGTCCCGCCTGTGCTGAGGTTGTAAGCCCAAGCAGGATGGCCACACTGCTGATCGCGACGCATGCATATACACGTGATTTCATGTTTTGGAGTCTCCTTTTGAGTTAATTTTGCCCTACGCGCAAAGAGACGCCGCAAGCGAGTGGACTGTTAACACGCGGGGTGAATTGTCGTAGCGGCGAGTCTACCCGCCATATGGCGAGGTAAACTCGCCGTTACGAACTCACACTGAGACACTGCCGAATTTTTTGGGGGAAAGTGATAAGGAAGGATGGCGGGGGTTATGCGGATGCCGCCTATTTTTCGCGAGCCGGCGTCGGGGCTCCCGACCAGTTGCGCTCCCAATAGCGCCAAACCGCGATGTCGTCAAACCCGAGTTCGTTCCACCACCGATCGAGCATCGGCTGATCGAGGCGCAAGATTCCTTCTTTCGTGATGCCGGGGGGCGCGGGCGCAAGCTTTGCCAGGTGGTCGTACACCAGGGCGCGCTGCGACTCATCCGCCCGTGCCAGCAGATGCCATATCGAGAGTGCATCGCGTTTGCGAGCCTCCCCCAGCACAGTCGCCAGATCGCCCGCGCGCTGCTGCGGTGTGCTGTCCTCAAAATCAAACCTCGCGAGAGCGGTGCGGAAATCTGACGTCGCATCTTCGAAATACGGTGTGCCCGGGCCGACTTTCGGCCTGGTCGCACAGGCTGCCCCGGCGGGGATGAAGGACTCATGACCATTCAACTTGAATCCCACCCACCCGAGCGACGTGCGCACCAGCCCCACGCCGGATTCATCCACGTGCAGAGTGTAGGCGCAACCCAGGTCTACCGTCATGGCGGAGGGAGTGTCGACCACGAACTGACCCGGCGGCGCCCAGATGTAAGCGTGAATTGTTCCGCGATCAAGAGCCACCCGCTTTAAGCCTGCATTCATCGTCAGCAGACGCAGACGCGTGCTCGGGTCCACCTCGATCTGGCCGGTATCCTCAGACTGAAGGTTGGCCCGCGACTGAGGGTCGGTTTCGAGTATCTGGCCGACGCGGAGGCGGCTTATTCCTTCCTTCCCGCTAATGCCCTCTCGTCCGATTCGAGGTGTTCCTTCCACGCGGGACACATCCCAACCCGCCACCGTGCCAGGGGCTGACTTCCTGCCGGGCACCAAATAGATCAACACCGCGATAGCTGCCACCGCAGCGGCTGCCGTCGCCAGAGCGGGAAACAGTCCCATCCATCGTGGAAGGAATCTCCACCGCCTGTCGCTGGCGAGTTCGGGAAACCCCGGAGCGGGACGATTGTGTCGAAACTTCCCGAGCAGCGTTTCCAGCCTCTGGATTTCAGGATCGGGTTCGCCAGATCCATCCCACAAATAGTCGTCCCGGCTTGCTTGCGGTTCGTTTTCCGTTCGATGATTCCCCGTACTCATGTTTACGGCGTCTCCAATTCGGGCCGATGGGCGCTTGGGTTCGCGCTGAGCTTCGCGCGGAGCTGCTGCATGCCGCGATGAAGGTTGACGCGAACTGAGCCGTGCGTCAGTCCCGTGCGCGCGGCGATCTCCGGGCCGGTCATGCCCTCCACCAGCCGCAAAATCAAGGTCTCGCGATAGGCATCCGGCAAGGCCCTGATCGCGTCGAGAATTGCGGCGGCCGGGCTTTGGTGATCGGCGCTCGTGCTTGGGTGCTCGATGTCGTTCTCCGACGTCTCATCCGCCAGTTGATCCTCGGGCAGAGAACGCCGGTGAAAGTCATTCGCCCGATTGCGAGCGATTGCGGCCAGCCACGCTCCGAAGCTTCCGATTTCCCGCAAGGTTGACAGCCGGCGGAGCGCCAGCAAGAAAACATCCTGAACGAGGTCGTCCACCTCGCCGATGGGGACCTTGGCAAGCAACACTCCGTGGACCATGCGAGCGTAGCGATCGTAGAGGCAGCCGAAGGCGACTCGGTCCCCGCTCCGCGCGGCAAGGACGAACTGCGCGTCTTCGGAGACTTGGGATTGCTCCCTCACAGGCCGAGGTCCCACGCCTGCCGCGAACAAGTCAAATCGATCTCCTGTCCTCGAGGCCATCCGAAGCAAATCCCCACTAAATCATAGACGTTTGTTGAGGAAGATGTGTTAACAATCAGGGGGTGCACGCCCGGGAAATGAAATTCCGGGAAAGTGGGGTTGAAAAGAGTTCTCTCTTACGGCTATAATAGCCGTAAGGAGGAATCATGGCTCAGTCTTTTGAAGTTCCTGGTCCGG
>JBEKLF010000320.1:0-8962 GCA_050010335.1 Terriglobia bacterium | reverse complement strand
ACCCTACGACACAGCCGCCACCCGTCTCAACACGCCCCCATTCCTGCGCCCAATTCCCCTCGTCTCGCCGCTCCTGCCTCCCGCCAGCCTCGCGCCCTCCCCCACTGTCTGAATCGCAGTTTTGTTTCCTTTGGCCCTTGGGAAATTCCCCGCAATGTCGTAGGATATCGGGTTTCCGTTTGTATCTCTCGGAGGAGGTGGTCTCGTGGCCAAGGATTTGTCCGCAGCTTGGAAGGTTCGGCATCAACGCTGGCTGGGTTTTGTGCAAGCGAGCATCAAGACGATGAAGGCGGGGAAGGCGATTCCCCTCGGACCCTCCGCCAAGCCGCTGGAGGCGCCCGCGGTGAAGGCAGGGGAAGGTGCGCCCCTCAAGGTGGTCGTCTGTTCTCCGCATCCCGATGATGAGGCGCTCGTCGGCGCACTCCCGCTGCGCCTCGGCCGGGAATGCGGGGCGAAGGTCACGAATTGCGCAATCACTCTGGGAAGCAATCCTGGCCAGCGCGCCCGCCGTCTGCGCGAACTGAAGGCAGCATGCCTTGCGCTGGGGTTCGATCTCACGTTGGCCAGCCCTCCCTGGGGCTTCGATCATATCAATCTCGATAACCGCAAGAATCACCCGGAGGAATGGGGCGCCAAAGTGCGCGTGCTCAGCCAAGTGCTGGAGCAGGAGAAACCCGACGTGGTCTTCGCCCCACACGCCGTGGATTTCAACACAACGCATATCGGGACCCATTACCTCGTGCTGGATGCCTTGGGCGACTACCTGGAGCTGACGGCCCGCGGCCCTATCCCCGTTGTCGAGACCGAATACTGGCATCAGAATGCGCTCCCGAATTTGATGGTGGGGGTTTCCCCGGAGGATGAAGCGATCCTGATCATGGCAACTGCCGAGCATGGTGATGAGGTTCGGCGAAATCCCTACCACTTGCGGCACCCTGCCCGGATGATCGAGAACGTCCGCCTGGGGGCGGAGGTGGTCGGCGGCCAAGGTGGGCCGGCCCCGGATTTTGCTTTCGCGGAGCTTTACCATTGGGCTTTCCTGGCGGGCAAAAATCTGGTGGCTCCGCGCCCCGGAGGACGCGTTATTGGACCCGCGGATAAAATCGATTTGCAGGATTTGATCAAGAGTTTCTGGCCCGAAGAAGGGAAGTGAAAATCTCAGGTTGGGGCTGTTCCCGTCCCAGGTTTGGCAGGCGGCCGGAAGGGCACGCGCAACTTTCCCAGAGGAGGATCAAATGGCGAAGAAATCCATTGGCGCCAAGGTATGGCTTATCGCGGACAGCTATTTGCCGGATCAAAGCACAGGCAGCATGCGGAGTCACGAATCGGTGTGCGTTCTTAATCTCAATCGCCGTCCGGCAAAATTGAAGATCACGGTCTATTTCGAAGACCGCGAACCGCTTACAGGACTCGAAGCGGAGTGCCCGGCCCAGCGCACCGTGCACGTACGCATGGAGAAGATAAAAAGCCGCGGCGGCGAAATGATCCCCATCGCCAAGCCGATGGCCCTGATGGTTGAGAGCAATGTGGAAGTGGTGGTCCAGCACACGCGGCTCGACACTACGCAACCGGCTCTGGCGTTGATGACCACCATGGGCTTTCCGTTAAGGTGAGGCGGAGAGCTTAGAGGAAGGGAATTACGATCAATTTCCTTGATCCATTTTGGTGGAGGGAATTGGCGCTAGATTCTAAATCCTGAATCCCAGATCCTGGGGAGCATCCATGTTTGCACGGAAGATTCGCGTCGAAGTCGCCAGTGCGCAGGGTCTGCGCCTATGCCCCTTGGCATGGTTGGATAGCTTCTGCATGCGAAGCTTCACCGGTCGCGAGGTGTTTGATGAGACACTGCCCGTGGAAGACGGCGCAATGGAAATAAGTTTCCAGGTGGATTCGGACGCCCTGCGCATCGATATGGAAGACTGGTTTACAAGGAAGTTCGGAGAGGGAAAGCCGGTTAGGTTGACGCTCACCGAAAGCAGCAAGCGCTAGGCAGTAGGCACTGGGCAATAGGCAGTAAGCACTAGGCAGTAGGCTGAATCCTAGATCCTAAATCCTAGATCCTGATTCCTCCTGCCTTTCACTTTTCGTCGATGACTTTGATGGCCAGCATCACCTTGTCGTCCATGTGGGTCCCACCCTTGGAGAACACGGTAACGTCATCGCATACTTTAATGACGATTTCTTTGGCCTTGCCTCCGGTCACCGGGCCGACGCTCGCGATCATCCGCTCCAGTCCGAATTCTTCATTCTGCACATCCATGGATTCGGTAATGCCATCCGTACACAGGAGCAGGATATCGCCGGTCTGGAATTTCACGTGGCCGCGGTCGAACTCAACGTTTTCGAAGAGGCCAATCACCATGCCCCCCTCAGTGAGCTGAATGGGATCACTGCCTGGCCTCACGATGACCGGGGGGACGTGCCCACAGTTAATGTAGTGAATCGCTTTCCGGCGCATGTCAATGAGCCCCATAAACATGGTCATGTACTTTTCGCCGCGCGTATCCTTGAGGATCATTTTATTGACCGATTCGGCGATGTCGTTGAGGGAATGCAGATGGAGGACGAGAGCTCGCAAGGTGGCTTGGAGGTTTGACATCACCATGGCCGAGCTGATGCCCTTGCCTTCGACGTCAGCGATGACCACCAGCAGGGTGTTGGGTCCCAGGCTCAGGAAATCGTAGTAGTCGCCGCCCACTTCAAAGCAGGGTTCGTTCCGCACCGCGATATCGAAGCCCGGCAAGACGGGAGTCGTCTCCGGCAGCAAGCTGTGCTGGATGCCACGGGCCAGCGCCATTTCTTTTTCCAGGCGCTCTTTTTCCAAAAGATCATGGTGAAGCTGGGCGTTTTCAAGACTCATCGCCATCTGTCCCGACAACGTCAGAATGACGTCCGTGTCCTCGTCGGTGAAACTGCCGGAGGCCTTGTTCAGCAGTTGCAGGGCGGCAACAATTTTGCCCGCCTTGTTGCGAATGGGCAGAGTCAGGATATTGCGCGTGCGGAATCCCGTGCGTTTGTCGACCTCCGGATTGAAGCGGTCGTCGGCGTAGGCATCGGGAATGTTGACGATTTCACCGGTCAGGGCCACATGCCCGGCGATCCCACGCCCGCGCGGAAGGCGAATTTCCTGCTTCTCCATTCCCTGGGCAATGAGCGACCAGATCTCGTCCGCTTTTTCATCGACCAGGAACAGCGTTCCGCGCTCGGCTTCGGTGAGGGTCTTGGCCACATCCAAAATCTTGCCTAGGAGTTCCGAGAGGTCGAGGGTGGAATTGAACACCTTGCTGGCCTCAACCATGCACTGAAGCCGTTCCAAATTGTGCTGCGCACCCACGAATAATTCCGCATCGCGCAAGGCCATGGAAGCCAGCCGCGCGTGTAAACGGAACAGCGCCAGGGTTGATTCGTCGGGCGTTTCGGTGGCGGCCAGCACCAGAACACCGGCAGTCTTGGAATCATCCGCCAGCGGGAAGGTGCTCAAAAAGTGGAACTGGTTTTGTCCCGCCCATTGCGCCAATTCGTCGCCATCCGCTGCCGAACCCGGATAGACCCCTGGCAACTTGGCCTGCGCAGCCCTTCCCAGGTGCGATTGACTTGCAGAAACCTCTTGCAATGAGGGGGGGAACGGGGGACCGCCAGCCGTGGCGGCAAGCGAAAGGGCCGATTGGCCGTGGTTCAGCCGCCAGATGCCGGCAGCAGCCATCCCGTAACGGCTTACCAGGCGGGTAGCCAGCGCGTCCATGACCCTCTGGGGTTCGAGGGGAGTGCAGAAATCACTACTTAGTTCATCGATTTCCGTGATTAGGTTCATGGGTGATCTCTCCGAACTGGTCCTTGAATATCAGCCCTGTCTCAGGTCGAAGTGAAACTCAACTTTAACCCCCACGGGATTGCGGCTAAGCACGAGTGCAAGCAGTATATAGCTTCTCCTCGCCCGGTGTAAACGGAATTTAACCAAACACGAACATTCTCGATGCCCGCCCGTTCGATTGCAAGGATGAAGATTTCTATTGAGCTTAGGAAGGAGGAAGTGGATAATTCTGGGAAACCCCAGGACTACCCACTTCCCCAGGTAGTCAATAGAATTGAATTACTAGATTAGACGTGGGGAAGGCCACAAAGGTTGCATAAAATCATCGCCGGGCCCGGGCTGGCGAGCAGGTTGCAAAGCTCGCCGTCCGGCAGAGTTTGTTTGCGTGCGGAAGCAAGTTTATAATGAGGTGTTTAGCTGCACGCCTCAACGCCGGTCGCACGGATATATCACATTATGAGCTATATTGTTACGCCCTTTGAAGTCAGCTCGCGAGCTATGGCAGATCCCGTCAAGGTTCGCTTTGTGCATTTATACTCTGCCATCGCCACCCGGCACAGCGACACCATCGATTGCGTCTTTCTTGTCGACGGGCAGCACTCGACGGTCTCCATCTCCTGCCCTGCCCTCACCGAGCTGCGGGAGAAAGAACATAAGTATCTGAGTGACCAGCAGCTTGCGGAAATTGCCGCCCTCCATTTGCGTCGCACCCTGGAGCAAGGGTACGACGCAACGCAAGCCGAACTCTTCATCGATGGAACCCGACTCCGCGCCTTGGGCAAAGAATTAGGGCACCTCTAAAGACCTTTAGTGGTGCGGTTCGCCCTCGTGCTTCTCGCCCCCTCCTCCCGAAGGTTTCGAACTGTGCCCTTGCGGCTGTCGCGAGTGCGATTCAGCCTGGTGGGTCGACCCGGTGCCATGCGTAGGTTGGCTGTGCGGGGTCGATGCCGTCCCGTGCGAAGGCTCGTTGTGCGACGGCGAGGCGGGGTGAAATTCACCCGAAGCCGGTTTTGGCTGATTCGTGCTGGGGCCATGCGAGGGTGTGGAGCTCGAATGGGTGGTCATGACATCGTGAGTGCCACCACCGCCCGGATTGGGGCTGTGCGCGCGGGTGGGAGCGTTCGTGTGGCCAGCATTCGCGCCATGGTAAACCTCCGGGTTGACTGGGCCGCCGGCACGGGTCGAGTGGACCACGCTGGAGCCGTGGAAATCTCCCGGCCTCCCGGTGGCAGCCACACCGGGCACGCCACGGTTTTCCGAAGCGAATTGTGAGCGGTTACCGTGCGCCGCAGCCTCGTGTTGCTGCTGCACGGAAGTGGCTATGATATGGTGGTCGTGCTCCGCCGCTAGCTCACCGGGGGTAGGCCGTGCGCCGAGGCCGCCCGTGCCGCCATTGTAACTCACGCGATTCACGGCGAAGTTGTTCGCCACGGGATGGTTGTAAACGTTGGCAAAGTGCTCCCCGCCGAAATTGTTCACGGCCCGGTTATAATAGAAGGTCCTGCCCCTCCACTCGCCACCTTCAAAACCCATGCCATTGTAACCGTATCCATAATTGATGCCGCCGTAGAAGCCCACGTGGGGGCCCCAGTATCCAGCATGCCACCTATATCCGCCTTCACCCCAGCCCCAATAACCGGGCGTCCACAACAGGAGCGGAGCCGGCGCCATCATCCAAGTGCCGGGAACCCAAAAGTAACCATCCGCGGGATCATAAGCCCAATAACCCGGGGTCCACATAAATCCAAGACCAGGGCAAACCGGCTGCTCATAAACGGGTATAGGCGGGGGACCGATCCTAACTGAGATGCCTATGGAAATTTCACCGGCCCGCGAGGTGGTTGGCGCAGCCAAAACCACCATGGCGAGTAGCCCGAACGTCAACAATCCGGGCATCATTATTCCCGTTAATCGCCCCAACCGTCCTGGCCCCAAGGACCGCCGACCGGCAATGTACCCCTCCAGTTTTCGATCCGGACGAGATTTGTCGTAGCTCTGGCTCGTCGCGCCAAATGAAACTGAAGATTCAGAGTCATGGTTTGTTTTCATGGCTTCACCCCAATGTAGGTTTGTCAGATTTCCGATTCGAAAGTATTTCGGATGCTCATTTTCGCCCAATCGTGTTCGAAACAAAGGTTCCATCGAGCAATCACCCCTGGAACCACGCTACCAGCATGGGTACTCGCATTGCTCCCTGAGCTGGTTCCATCGCTCAAAAGGGCAATTGCCGTGCCAAGTTTCCTCTCATTTCTGTATCGTCTTGATTATAGAACGAGTTGCTGGCGTTTGGAGGGTCTCACCCGTGCTTGCCCTTCATTCCTAAACCGGTAATCCTTATATACGATTCAGTGCAGGTGGGCACCAAAAGGTGCGCGCGTTCCGAATTTGCGCAGGAGATTTGAGACATTTCCTCTTTCGGGACACGAACGGAAGGAACGGGAGCCGTCTACTTTTCCGGACTGCCTGCTGAGTGCCATTTCCAAGCGTCCTGGATGATGGTTTCCAGTCCGGAACGCTGGGGTTTCCAACCAAGAATCTTACCCGCACGGCTCGCATCAGCAACCAGCACGGGTGGATCGCCCGCGCGCCGGGGTGTTTCGCGGAAAGGTGCGGAGTGGGGACAGATCTTCCCAACGGTGTCGATGACCTCGCGCACGGAGTAACCTTGCCCAGTCCCCAGGTTGAAGCCTCGGCTTTCGCCGCCGTCGGCAAGGTATCCCAGCGCGCGCACGTGGGCGTCCGCCAGGTCCGTAACGTGAATATAGTCGCGGATGGCGGTGCCGTCGGGGGTGGGATAATCCGTGCCGTAGATCTCGACGTGCGACTGCTGCCCGAGCGCAGCCTTGATGGTCAGGGGAATCAGGTGCGCCTCCGGGTCGTGGGCTTCGCCTAGCTCGCCGTCTGGATCCGCCCCTGCCGCATTGAAATATCGCAGCGCGACCCATTTCAAGCCATAAGCCTTCCCGTACCACTGGAGGGCGCGTTCCATCGCCAGCTTGGTTTCGCCATAGGGATTTACCGGATCTTTGGGATGATCCTCCGGAATGGGCACCTTCTGTGGATTGCCGTAAACGGCTGCGGAGGAAGAGAAAACAATCCGCTTGACCCCAGCTTCCAGCATGGTATCCAACAGGCGAAGGGTATTGACGACGTTATTCCAAAAGTATTTTCTGGGGTTCTCGACGGATTCGCCCACTAGCAAACTTGCACCAAAATGCAAGACGGCTTCCACTTGCTCCTTTTCCAGGAATTGGGGGAGCATTTCCGTGTCTGCGAGGTCCCATTCGAGGAGACGTCCCCACTTTACCGCCCAGCGATGCCCGGCGCTGAGATTGTCCAACACCAGCGGCTCGTGGCCAGCTTTCGCCAACGCCTTGGCGGTGTGACTCCCGATGTAACCCGCGCCGCCCGTCACTAGCACCCGCATGTCTTATCCTCCCATTGTTTTGTCTGTGATCGTCGTCGAGTAGCTTATGAACATAGCGCTTTTGCGGCCCAGCGCGCAACATTGAAATCCTGGCGATTTCCTTTGCATCTCCCTTCGATTCCCTTCCGAAAGGGAAGCTGATCGAATGACTCAAAGGGGTTTACATTTTGGACTGTTGGGCTGGGGTAAGGAAAGACCCGTCCGGCTCAGGGCTTATCAGGCAGGATTGTGGGGTTGCTTAACAAATCCCGGACGGGTCGGTGGGCTCGTTGGTAGTGTGTGTGATTTCCGTCTTGCCTGCTCTTCCTCCTACCAAAACTTGGAATACTCGGAATCCTGCCGCCAGGTACCAGGCTTCGCCAGGTCGGGCGCTTTCCTTACTGGCCTGGCACGGAGCGCCTTCTTCGGCCTGTAGCCCCTCTTCGTACACCCTGGGGCGTCGAGCGGTCACTGCATGTGACCCTTTTCTCTTTCCTCGCGCCGTTGGCCGCCTCGCGTGGGCGGCGGAACCGACAGGATTCCGGAACTCTTTGAGATCTGGACTGAGAGCGCTTCCGCGTCTTCTTCGGCCCATCCACACCCTACGCCACAATTACAGAAGTGTCAAGGAAATCGGTCGCCTGAGGCCTTTTTGTTACATATATGTTAAGATTTGGGTGGATTGGTCAAAAGGAGACGTCCATATGAGCATCGGCACACGCATTATTCAGCTTCGGAACGAGAAGCGATTAACCCAGCAGGAGTTAAGTAATCTCACGGGGCTCGCCGCCTCGTACCTTTCGCGCATTGAGAATCGCCACCTTGAACCTAGCCCCCATACCCTGCGCAAGATCGCCCTCGCGCTGGGGGTGCCGATGAGCGAGATCTTCCAGGAGCGTTCCACCCAACTGGGCACGTTGCAATGCCTCGTCACCTCATCGGGGAACTGCGTCATGAACTTGCTTCATTCCAGCCATGGAAAGCGGGGGCCGTCCGCCGAGGAAAGCTACGACCCGCACCAACTGCAATTGCTGCGCATGGCGAACTATTTGATTCAAACCGGTGATAAGCGCCTTCTGGACTCGCTCGATGTCCTTCTGGGCGCCCTGCTTAACGCCGAAATGCACAAGACTTCTCCCTCGGAGAAAACTCCGTTGGTGGCGATCGGAGATGGGGGCAGCGGGGAGGAAGGTAGTAGGCAGTAGGCAAAACCAAAATTCAAGATAAAGGCACAGGGCGAAAATCAACAGTCGAGAGGTAAAGGGTAAGAGGAGCCGCAACCATGGGCAGCGCCTTCGGAAAACCTGGAAGCGTGGTGTCCCCAGCTTCCTGTCCCTGGCTTCCAGATCCAACCCGCGAACTTTTTCGCCCATTTCGGGCAATAACAGAATAGAGAACGCGAATGGCGAATGACCAGACACTGTGGCAGGGAATCGTGAATGGCGAGCGCGCCGCGTTCGACGCACTTTTTCGATTGTACAGCGCGCCACTCCGCCTCTTTCTGAGGCGCTACACAAGCTGTCCCGATGCCGCGGACGATGTGGCGCAGGAAACCTTCCTCCAGTTGTGGAAGCGCCACAATGGATTCGACCCGGCGCGCGGGACGTTGAAGCAATACCTGTTCGGCATTGCGCGCAAGCAGGCTGCGCATCGCCGAGACGAGTGGCCGCCGCCGGAGGCGGAGTTGCCCGCCCAACCGGTAGCGGCCGAGGATCGAACGGCGGATCTGAACGAGGCGCTGGGGC
>JBEKLF010000319.1:0-8975 GCA_050010335.1 Terriglobia bacterium | reverse complement strand
GTTTTCCCTCCAGGGCACTCCAGCACATGGTGAGTCGAATCGAGCAGGACACTGACACCTTCTCAGTTCAAAGGTTTCCTGGGAGTTTCCGTGATTGCTGACGGGAAGGGCGTTTATCAGGCCCAATTCTGCAATGCACCCCTTAGCGCATGTTCCGAGTGCGTTACCCAGGAGGAATCAGCAGGCGAACGTGGGCACCACATCTAACCGCCAGCAAGGTGCGCATTGGAGCATCGCCAGGAGGCTGAGCTGGCGCAAAGCAATCTCGTGAAGTGCCTCATCGGGCGCGAATCCCGCAAATGCCAACGGAGTCGCTACGGCTGGGCGCAGAAGCAATATACTCAGGAAATGGAGAGGTTTGATCGATAGTAGACATACCGTACGAGGTATGGTATAAATCGAAAGGGAGCTGGGACAATGAGCCATACGATCAAGGACAAGAAGGAACTGATTCTAAGGTCCAAACGCATTCAAGGACAGGTTGACGCTCTCGTGCGAGCTCTCACCGAAGAGCGCGATTGCTCCGACGTTTTGCAACTGATGAGTGCAGCAAGAGGTGCCATGAACAGTCTGATGGCCGAACTCCTGGAGGGCCACATCAGGAGTCACGTACTCGATGGAAAGCAAAAGCCCACCTCGGAACAGGTAGCGGCCGCCGACGAAGTGATCGCCATGGTCAAGTCTTACTTGAAATGACCAACTCCCAGTTGAAGGGAGAGGAGAGGGATATGGGCGCTCCTAACATGGTCGAAAAAATCCGGGAATCGCCTCCCCCGCTTGACGCGGGCCGAAGCTCCTCCCACATGAAAGGGCCTAACGAAGGCCCGGACCGCGGGGAACACGAGCACGGATTCGAATGGATCGAGCTCGTTCGCATTGCTTTTGTGGCACTCGCTGCCGCTGCCGTGTGGTTTCACTTGTGGGAGCCCTTCTCGCGGATCAGTGTAATTGGTATTGCGGCCACGCTGATCGGCGGGTATCCCATTTTCAAGGAGGCCATTGAGAACATCGTCGAACGGAAGATGACGATGGAACTCTCCATGACCATCGCCCTGCTCGCAGCCTTGGCCATCCGCGAGTTCTTCACCGCCCTGGTGATCACCGGCTTCGTCCTTGCCGCCGAAGTGCTGGAAGGCCTTACCGTGGGCCGGGGCCGGCGCGCCATTCAGGATCTGCTGGATTTCCTCCCCCGAACGGTACTGGTGCGGCGCAACGGTGAAGAAACTGAGCTCGCCTCCGATCAGGTTCGAGCCGGTGACACGGTCATCGTGAAGCCGGGCGGCCACATCCCGGTGGATGGGGCCGTGCTCAGCGGACGTTCATTTGTGGAACAGGCGGCAATCACCGGTGAGGCGATGCCGGTGGAAAAAGCCGCCGGAGACTTTGTCTACGCGGGAACCATTAACCAGTCTGGCGCGCTCGAAATCGAAGCCCAAAAGCTCGGCCGTGATACCACGTTCGGAAGGATCATTGAAGCCGTCGAACGGGCGGAGAAGTCGCGGGCTCCCATCCAGAAAACGGCGGACCGCCTGGCCGGCTACCTGGTGTATTTTGCGCTTGGGGCTGCGGCCCTGACCTTTCTTATAACGCACAACGCCCGATCGACGATTTCGGTGGTCATCGTTGCCGGAGCCTGTGGCATCGCGGCGGGAACCCCCCTGGCCATACTCGGCGCCATCGGTCGCGCCGCGCATCAGGGGGCAATTATCAAGGGCGGCCTCTACCTGGAGGCACTGGCCACTGTGGACACCGTGCTGCTCGACAAGACCGGCACCTTGACCTTCGGAACGCCGCAGATTCGAGAAGTCGTCTCGAGCGACGGTTTCACGATGCCGCAGATCATCGCCGCTGCCAGCATCGCCGAGCGCAAATCGGAACACCCTCTCGCCAAAGCGATTATGGCCCGCGCGGCCGAGATCGCCGTTCCCGTCGTCGAGCCCGATGATTTCTCCTATACGCCGGGAATGGGAATCTGGGCGACCTCACGGGGCGAGGAGATCCTTGTCGGTAGCCGGGCACTTTTAACGAAGCATGGCGTCAGCGGCTCTCTGCCTGCCAATGGAGGCCACGGCGGAGTCTCGGAAGTCTATGTGGCTCGCGGGGGACAATTTATCGGAAGCATCCGCATTGCCGACGTTCTGCGCCCCGAAGCGCAGCATGCCGTGGCGGCGATGAGGCAGATGGGATTAAGAACCGTGCTGCTGAGCGGAGACACGCAAGCTGCTACCACCTCCGTGGGGCGGGATCTCGGCGTGGATGAAATGGTTGGAGAACTTTTGCCGGATCAGAAGGCAAAGTGGCTCCGGGAACTGCGCGGAAAGGGTCGTAAGGTCGCGATGGTCGGGGACGGAATCAATGACGCTCCCGCTTTGGTCGAAGCCGATGTGGGAATCGCCATGGGATCGGGAACCGCTGTCGCCCGGGAAAGTGCAGATGTCATTTTGATAGGAAATGATCTATCCCGGCTCGTCGAAACGCTGCGTATTGCGCGACGCTGCCACGGCATCATCATGCAGAATTTCGCGGGCACCTTGGCAGTGGACAGCGTCGGAGTGGGCATGGCCGCTTTTGGTTTTCTCAATCCGTTGCTCGCGGCCCTGATTCATGTGGTCTCAGAGTTGGCGTTTATTCTCAACTCAACGCGGCTGTTGCCCGGGCGCTCCCAAGCTCAAGGCTATTGACTTCTGCATAATACGGTGACGGATGACCCCCTCACCCCCGACCTCTCCCCCAAGGGGAGGAGGGGTCGGGGGGAGGGAGTTTTCAAGGCTTAGATGTAAACGATAGCTCTATCGCGGCCGGCTGTTGCCCCCACCGATCGAGGGCACTCGACGAGCCATCACAAGGAGGCCAACATGAAGTTCCGTGTCCTGCTGACGTGCTTCGCACTCACTGCCCTGTGTGGGTTTGGGGTCGCGCAAAAGACCGACGACGTGACGGTCAACGTCCCTCATACTTCGGCGACCTCAGGTAAAGAGATGTATCTGGCATATTGCGCGACGTGCCACGGGAAAGAGGGAAAGGGTGATGGGCCTGCCGCGAGTGCGTTGAAAGTTCCTCCGGCGGACCTCACAACTCTTTCGAAAAGGAACAAGGGAGAATTCCCGTCGGCGCGCTTTACCAACTTACTGAACGGATCGAGCGGAGTGTCAGCTCACGGCTCCAAAGAGATGCCTGTCTGGGGTCCGATTTTCATGGCCATGGAGCATCAACATGAGTCGGCAGTGCGATTAAGGATCGCCAACCTCGCTGAATACGTTAAGTCCTTGCAGCAGAAGTAAACGCCGGGGGCGAAAGTTTAAATTGAACGCGCACCGCGATTACCCACTTAAAACGAAGCGCTTGGTGGTCGGGCAGGTTACGATCTGCCGAGGGTGCTGTTGCGGCAGTACTGACCGTGGGTTGCCAGAAGTTCCGGTCGATTGGCTAAAGAACGAATGGCGGAAGCGGGGACTGCTGAAGCGAGTCCAATTGACAATCAGTGGTTGCGTGGGTCCCTGCGACGTTCCGAATGTGGTAATAATCACAAGCTCGTCGGGCACCGAGTGGCTGGGAAATATTTCAAATTTTGACCAATATCGCGACCTGCTGGAGTGGGCTGTCCGGTGCAGAGATTCAGGTGAGATGCTAGCACTGCCACAGCATTTTCTTGAATGCAGAATCAGCCCCTTTTGTTCGTGATCCTGCACGTCTCGCCGCCTGCCCGCTTAGGAGGATGACACGCGCGGCGAAGAGGCCGAGCTGGGAACCGGACCCACCAGAGCCTCATGAGATGAACGCAACGGGGTTGGCGGCTCGCGGGTAGCGCCAACTCCCTTGACGGGCCAACGTCACCGTGCCGAAGGGCGGGGGGAACCGAATTGTATGATGGACTGGCATCGGATAATTAATACATTGGCAACAACGGAGGGCGCTTCATGCCTCCAAGCAGTGCCTCCGGACGGCTCAAGATTTGTGCAACTTTTCCTGCGGGGCGAGCATCCCTGCCATATCGGACGCAAAGGGCATATTAGATATTCCCCCGTTAGCAGCTTATTTGGTATTGGGCAGGGCTAAGCAGACGGATTGAGTTCAAGTCAAGGAAGAGCGAGACTCTCAATTTGAGACGCTGGTGCAAATATCGGCACAAGCCTTGGGTACGGGCCCTCGTTGTGGGCTTGCTGCTCATCGGTGAAATCCACCTCTATTCTGGGGAAATCCTTCACCACCATGACGAAGTTGCAAGGGTGTGCCAGATTGAGCACCCTGGTGGAGCATACCTGCACTCCGCCCAGGTACCCTTTCCGCTGTGCCCCCTTTGCCAGATCATTCGCAGCAGTTCGGTTCGCCCCTCGGTCCAATCGGTTATTCAGAAGCCATACCAGGAATCCACTTATCTCCCAATATCCCGACAGGCGCGATATTCCCCCAACCTCACACCATCGCTTCTTGCCCGCGGCCCTCCTCTCTCCTGAAACTTTTGCCTCAATTCGATTCACGACAAAAACTTCTCAGGAGCAAAAGGAGAGTTCCATGCATTCATTCATGTTCAGGCGACCCTCGCGAAGGCTGAATTCTGGCAGTGGCTCTTGCAGGGTGTTTTACCGTTATGGCCGGGTGGGAATGATCGCCGCAATTTTGATCTCAATGCTGCTCGGGGTTGCGCGCCTTTCGAAGGCCCAGGGGGCGGCTTCCATTTCGGGTACGGTTCAAGACCCGTCCGGTGCTGTGGTGGCCAACGCTACCGTCACGATCCAAAACCCCGTCAGCACCTATCAACGTTCCACGACCACTGACAGTTCCGGAAATTTCAAGTTTCCCAACGTACCTTTCAATCCTTACCACTTGACGGTCACGGCGAGCGGCTTCGCTCCGGCGGCTCAGGACGTCGACGTCCGCTCTTCCGTGCCGGTGGAGTTGAAAATTGCCCTGAAGATTTCCACTGGGGCTACCAGCGTGACGGTTTCAGCCGAGGGCGCGGACCTCATCGAGCAGACCCCCATCAACCACACCGACGTTGACCGCGGATTGTTTGACAAGGTTCCTCTGGAGAGTCAGTCGTCTTCGATCAGCTCGCTAGTTGTGCTGACTACGCCGGGAATTGCGGCGGACTCGAACGGTCTGTTCCACGGCATGGGCGATCACAACGAAGTCTCGTTTTCGGTCGACGGCCAGCCCATCACCGACCAGCAGAGCAAGATTTTTTCCAATCAAATTCCCCTCGATTCCGTCCAGTCGCTGGAGGTCATCCCCGGCGCGCCGCCCGCGGAATACGGGGACAAGACCAGCGTGGTGATCAAGGCAACCACCCGCTCGGGCCAGGGCATGACGCCCCCGCACGGAAGCGTCAAGGCATCGTACGGAACCTTTGGCTCGGCTCTGGGAGGGTTCGAATTCGGTTACGGCGGCAAGACTTGGGGGAACTACATCGCGGCGAACGGATTGAATAGCTCCCGGTTCCTGGACGGGCCGGAGTTCACCGTGTTGCACGACAAGGGCAATGAGGAGAACTTATTCGACCGCGTTGACTATCAGCCCACTACTGCGAACTCGCTCCAACTTAACTTCAATTACACGCGTTCCTGGTTTCAAAATCCTAATACCTACGACCAGCAGCTTCACGTCGGCATCCCCAACCCGGTGACCGGCGGTCTGTTGGGGCTGACAGACCAGCGCTCCCAGATCAGGACCATTAACGTGGCTCCAAGCTGGACGCGGCTGCTCAGCTCAACCACGGTGTTCACGTTGGGAGGCTTTTTCCGGCAAGACCAGTACAATTACTACGCAAGTCGTGACCCCTTCGCGGATTTTTCTCCCGACCTCCAGTCGGAGACCGCCAATCAAAGCCGGAGGCTCACCAACACCGGTTTGCGGGCCAGTCTCTCTTACGTGAAGGGCATCAATAATGTGAAGGTCGGGGCAGTCTTCCAGCACACCTTCCTCACGGAAAATGACGGCCTCGCGCTCGTCGATCCTGGGTTTAACGCGGTCTGCTTCAATGCCGACGGAAGCCCTAACACCGACCCCACCGTGACCGACCCAGGGCAATGTGGCGGTCCGAAGGACCCCGGAGGCACGGCGAATAGCGCGTTCAATCCGGTTCTGGCCTGCGTGGACCTCACCCGGCCCACTCCCTCTCCGTCCGACGGTTGCCCGAATCCGACCAGCTCGCAGTTCCTTTTTCACGGCTATACGGACGTCAAGGAGCTCGCGCTCTACGCCCAGGATGACATCACCAAGGGGAATTGGTCGTTCAATGTCGGACTGCGCGGGGACCTGTACCGGGCCATAACGCGTTCTCAACAGCTCGAACCCCGCCTGGGCATTGCCTATAAGGTCTCGCCCAGCAATACGATCCTGCGCGTCTCCTACGCGCGCGTGCTGGAAACTCCCTTCAACGAAAACCTGGTTATTGCGAGCACAGGCTGCAGTATCCCCGTTATTGCCGCGATTGTGCCTCCGCCCGGCGTCACGTGCATGGCCGGGCCGATCACTCCGGGATTTCGTAATGAATTCCACGCAGGGTTGGAACAAGCCTTCGGAAAGTATGTGGTGGTGGACGGCGAATACGTTTGGAAGTACACCCACAACGGCTACGACTTTGGCGTGGTGGGCGCCACACCGATCGCCTTTCCCATCGAGTGGACCCGATCCAAGATCCCGGGCTTTGACGGTCGTATCAGCGTTCCCAACCTCCACGGATTCTCCGCCTATGCGGTCATGTCCAGCGTCGCCGCGCGGTTCTTCCTTCCGCAAGTCGCCGGGATACCCATCGTCGGACCTGCGCCCGGCGTCTTCCGTATTGACCACGACGAGTTTTTTAACGAAACAACGCACATCCAATACCAGTTCAAAAAAGGGCCGTGGGTCGGGTTCAATTGGAGATATGACAGCGGGCTGGTAGCTGGTGCGACGCCATGCTACAACCCCGCGACCGCTACTTGTGCGGGTGCATCGACTATGCTGAGTGATGGCACGCCGGCGGTGAATCTGATCAACACCATCAGCGGGCTGCCTCTTACTGCCGATCAGCAGTTCCAGGCCGGGCTCACATGCGCCGGCGTAAGCGCAACCCCGTTTCAAGCTCTGCCTAGTCCGTGCCCGGCGTCACAGCTTGGGTCTACCCTCCTCAAGATACCCGCGCCAGGAACGGAAAACGACGACCACAACCCGCAGCGAACCCAGCCGCGCCACCTGTTTGATCTGGCGCTCGGCGACGACAACCTGTTTCACGGCGATCGCTATAAGTGGAGCGTGCAATTGACGGCCGTCAACCTGCTCAACAAAGAGGCGATCTACAACTTCCTTTCCACGTTCAGCGGCACACATTACGTTACGCCGCGGGCCCTGACGGTTGAAGTAGGGTTTCACTTCTGATCCATCACTGCCGCGAATCAGGCCCTGCGCGGGACGGAACTCCTGTCCGCCGGGGCCTGCCTTGATTTCCGCTGGCACCACACCTCGCTACCCTCGAGCGATTTCGGGGCAATCGGCAGTGTGCCTTTCGAGGCCGAAGAGCAACTCGTTTGGAGGGGCGTCCTCCGATGAAGAAGCTGACTATACAGGCGATGACTTGCCTCGCTATCGAAAGGGGAGGGCAGTGTATTTCACGGGTCTACATCAATTCCACAATGCCACTACTATGGGAATGCGCCACTGGCCACCGATGGAGTGCGGTTCCCGGAAGTATTAGGAAAGGGAGTTGGTGTCCTGAATGCGCCGGCGTGCGACGAGGGACTCTAGAAGAGATGCAGCGGCTGGCCGAATCTCGAGGCGGAAAGTGTCTTTCCCAGCACTATCTGAACGGTGCGTCGAAATTGAGATGGCAATGTTCAGCGAATCACAGTTGGAGTGCCACACCTTCTCAAATCAGGAAGGGTCACTGGTGTCCATTCTGCGCTCGCGTTGTACATCTGACCTTGTGTGAACTGCAGCAGATTGCGGCCAAAAAAGGAGGCCAATGCCTTTCCCTCGAATACGCGAATTCGTCGAAACTCTTGCGATGGAGATGTGTCGTTGGCCATGAATGGCAAGCACGAGCGCATTCAATCCGAGCAGGCAGATGGTGCCCCGCTTGCGCTCACAACCAAAGACTAAAACTGGAAGAAATGCAGGAGATTGCACGGGAACGTGGTGGCAGGTGCTTGTCGACCAAGTACGAAAATGGGCGCACCTCCCTTATGTGGGAATGCAAACTTAGACACCGCTGGAAAGCACTCCCTGCCAGAGTTAAGAATGAGTCGCGAAGGAAAGGAACATGGTGTCCGGAGTGCTACAGATTGCGACGAACCGTTCATCCAAAGCATAGCATTGAAGAGATGAGGGATCTGGCAATTGTTCGCGGGGGAAAATGCTTATCCATCGAATACGTTGACAGCAGGTCCAAATTGGTATGGCAGTGTGCGCGGGGGCATCAATGGCAAGCGCTACCGTCCTCCTTGGTACAGGGGTCCTGGTGTCCGGCCTGCGCTCACAATCAAAGGCTTAAGTTGTCTGAGTTTCAGGATCTGGCGGCAAGCAGAGGCGGAACCTGTTTGTCTTGCACCTACGTAAATGAGCGAACGCATCTAAGGTGGCGCTGCGCTGTGGGACATCGGTGGAACGCTACGCCAGAAAAAGTGAAACGAGGTTCATGGTGTCCGACATGCGCTATCCTCCTTAGGAGGAGTAGATGGGTGCCTCGAGCGACGGCCAATCTCAATGACGTAGAGAGAACGACTAGAGGCAGGAGAACTCGACATACCCGGATCAGGGATGGCCTGCTTCGGGCAAGGGTGAAGATTGCTAAGTAGTTTGCTGGCATGATCGACCGCTCTCCCGCGCGTTTCCCCCGCTGAGGTCCGGCGCGATTGAGAATCCGGCCTGAAAAGTCAGCTTCCTGGATGCGATCATGAAACCGGAGTTTCATCGCACGTATCCTGTACACGACTTGGTTGCAACCGATAAGTCATTATTGGACAGTTTGATAGCTGGTGCGAAAGAGGGGACTCGAACTT
>JBEKLF010000318.1:0-8978 GCA_050010335.1 Terriglobia bacterium | reverse complement strand
TGGAAAAACTCGTTCCAGTCCCTTGGTGGAATGGATTGCCTTTGCGGCTGACCATCTAGAATGGGCCGGCTGACAACCCTAAAACTTAGGCGAATTCCGTTCCGTGGAAATTCAGGCTAGCTTCCACACCGCTCCCGCTCTTAACGCCCGGCTATTCGACGGAGCGGTCATCTTCCGAATAGTACGACCTATTCGTGTATGAGTAGTATCCATGGTAGTACCTGTACCCATAGTATCCGTCGCGCCGCACATCCACCTTGTTCAGGACGGTCCCAAGGATTTTGCCGCCCGCGTGTTCAATGACCCGGCAAGCCCGGCTCAGGGCCGCGCGCGTGGTCATTTCGCATTCCACGACCATGAGAACGCCATCCACGATGCTGGAGAGGATTGTAGGGTCAGTGATCGGCAATACAGGGGGCGAATCGATGATGATGTGATCAAAATCTTGCCGCAACCGCTTGAGCAGGCCTTCCATTTTCATCGAGCACAACAGTTCAGCCGGATTGGGGGGGATGGGGCCACTGGGCAGGAGGGAAAGGCCCTCCGCACGTTCGATTTTGGCGAGCAGTTCTGGACCATACTCATAAGCGCCGGTGAGTATCCCCGAAAGCCCTTTATTCAGGACCATCTGCAAAGCCTTGGCGATGCCGGGGCGACGCATGTCCGCGTCCATCAGGAGCACGCGCCCCCCTTTCTGGGCCATGGTAAGGGCGAGATTCAGGGCTGTCACCGTCTTCCCTTCGCCAGGCTGAGAACTGGTCACCAAGAGCACCTGGGGCGGCCGATCGGCGGTCGAGAGCAGGACCGAGGTGCGAAGTGCCCGATACGCTTCAGATATGGGAGCGCCAGGTTTCTTAATGACTGACAATGCTGGGGGAACTCTCGAATCCTGACTCATGCGTGGTAAGCGCTTAGCGCGGTTCAAATTTTCGCCGCCTAGCCCGGCATGTGCTTGGGCGATAGGAACAATTGCCAGGGTGGGAAGATCAGTAAGCTTTTCGATCTCTTGGGCGCTCTTGATGGAATTGTCAAGCGCCTCGCGAGTTAGGGCTAAGGCTACCCCCAATCCCAACCCTGCCGCCAGGGCAAACACGATGTTGCGCATCTTGTCCGGCCGAATGGGAGCAGTCGGGGGCACGGCCCGGTCGATGACATGGATGTTTGTGGCCCGCAAGCCGGCGGAGACATTGGCGTCTTTCAAGTGTGTGAGCAAGCTATCATAAAGCGCTTGATTCGATTCGAATTCGCGCTTAAGCAAATTGTGTTCGATCAGCAATTGATTTACTTTTTCGACTTCGGTGTTTTGCCTCGCCACGGCGTCGGAGAGGGCTTTCTCCCGCTGAATAGAAGCCTGGTAGTCGCTGCGGATATTCTCGACCGCGCGCTTTCTTTCCCGTGCAATGAGCGAGTCCAGATCCTTCAGTTGATCCTGAACGGCAAGGGCTTTGGGATAGGTAGGCCCGTACTGCGCCACAGCTTGCGAGTACGCCTCCTTCAACTCCACTTCTTTAGCCTCCAGGCCGCTTAGGAGGCTACCCGGTTGAATAAACCCCACCTGAGCCTCATTCTCCGTCACCATCTTGTAAATCGATTCCTTCGATAAGCGCTCGGTTTGCGCGGTGCCGAAACTACGGTTCAGTTCGTCCAGTCGGCTTTCGGCGACAGTCTGCTTGTCACCGACACTTACGATGTTGTTTTGCCGCTCATAATCCACCATCGCCTGCTCGGATTTCTCCACTTTGACTTTCAATTCGTCCAGGCGTTGCTCCATCCATCCGGTTGCTTGCCGGCTGGCGTCATACTTCGTCCGAAAGTTATATTCAACATAGTTGTCGACAAGCGTGTTCACGACGGCGGCCGCCTGTCGGGGGTCGGCACTTTCGAATTTCACCAGGATCATGCGGGTTTCCTTCTCCCGATTCACGTGGAGGCTACCCTGGAATGCCCGAATGGTTGCAGTTTGCTCCGTCATGGGAATCCCGACGACTTTTCCGCCGGACCTCCCCGTCCCGCCCAACCCTAAGCGCTGAATTGTATCCCATGCCAGTTCGTCGCTCTGCAGAATGCTGACCTGCGTGGCCAGAAACGCGTCATCGGCGTCTCCAGTCTTGAAGAGATCGTTCAAGGTCTGGAGCAACGGTGTTTCCGATTCCACATCCACTCGAGACGTGGCTTGGTAAACCGGCTGCATCTTATAGGAGTAGAAACCTACCAGGGTAGTAAGAACCACCGTGACGGACAAGATGAGCCACTGGTGTTTTACCAAGAGGTCCCATAAGGAGCGGAATTGGCCGAAGGCATCGATCTCGCCGATTTCAATGTTCTTGGCCACGGGGAGGCGACGGTCGCGCGCATCGCCAGGACCGAGAGGTGTAGGATTGAAACGTGCTAACTGATTGTCTTCAGGCATGTTATTTCCTTATTTACAGGCTCTTGGTTGCCCCAAGGGGTTGACGTCGGTTCGGATTGCGAGATTGTCACAGCCACGAATCGCGTTCCCTTGTGGTCGTTCAAAAATGGAACTCCCGAAGCGGTAATCTTCCCTGCGCCGGGAGTCTCCGTACGCCAGAACTTCGGCATGAATTAGCTATGGCGGGCGGCAACAACCGCAAAGAAACCGAACCTCACACCTACCGGAATTCCGGCTTGAAATCCTTTCGCTTAAGAGCACAGCAAAAGGGACTTACTAATGATAGATAATGGCAGCCGCCCCTGCCTCACCTGCGATCGCCGCGGGCACATTCGTGAGCGAGTGCAACGCCTTCTTGCCGTTACTGCCCGGGACGAAGAGGATGTCGTCCGCCTGCAATTTGGGGTCTGGGGACTTTCCAAGCACGATCCTTTTCAAATCGAGCTTGATCTCGTCACGTCCCTGCGGCCCTTTAGGATCCTTTCGAATGATCATTGCCTGGCTCTTCTTGGCCACACTGGTTGCATCTCCCGCCAGGGCCAGAGCCCGCAGTACAGTCAACTCCTCATGCCCCCTCTTTAGAGTGTAGCCCCCGGGACTCTTGACCTCTCCTAGAACGTAATAAACGTCGGGCCGTTCCCGTCCCACGGACACGCGGTCACCCGGCCACACTGCAATCATCGAAGCTGGATCACTGACATCCATGACTTTCTTCACCTCTACGGTCAAAGTCGGGGTTGCCACCCCACCCTCCATCATGGCAAGATTTCGCAGAGCGAGAGGGCCACGCGTAATCGTGACGTTAGTCCCCGCATCATCGGTTAACCCACCACATTGAGTAAGAATATCCACCAATCGGGTTCGCCCAATCTCGGGGAGAATTAGCGGATTCTTTACGGCCCCCTCCACTGCGACCGAACTGGTGAACGATGTTTTGGAGAGCGAGATGGCGATTTCCGGGCGCCTCAGGCGACCGGATTGGCGGAAAGCCTCCTCCATTGCCCGAGCCACCTGGTCTGGCGTCAACCCTGCGGCCTGGATGGGCTGGGGTAGCAAGGGCACAGTTATGGCTCCGGATGGGCTTACCGTGTATGCGTGAGAAAGCTCAGGGACATCGTAAAAATAGACATCAAGGACGTCATTCGGATTGATCAAATATTGATCGGAGACGGGCACTGCGGATGGTGGTAGAGACTGCGCCGGGGCAGACGGGCCCGCCTTGGTCTCCGGTACAGGGTCCTGCGCTCTCAGAATCGCCTGGTGACTGATGACGACGAATCCCATCGCGAAGACCAGAAAAGTCCTCACTCTCGGACCTCGTCCAGTCGACCCTATCGCTTCCGGGATTCGAGAAACTCTATTGCTCATAGCGTAACTCCTCTTCGCAATCGACCAGCGCCTCGGTTTCGAACAGCCTGTGTTTGTGATCAGCGATCAAGTGGTCCAAAAAAGAGCTCCGTGCGCGTGAGGACAGTGCGCGAGACTTGATGGACTCGGTGTACTCAGCGGTAGGTAAAAGTAATTGAAGGGAGGAGAACTTCATGACCAAGCATGGCCAAGGGACGAGCGACGAGTCTCCCATGGTTATGCTCGGGTCAAATTTCATTGCCCCCACTACACCTGGGCCTTTGCACCGGATCGTCGCTCTGAGAAGCTGTAGTATGGCTCCGCCCTCTGACTTACCAAGGTGATCCTGAGTAAGCCTTTCTCACCCTGACTAGTGACCACACGGGGTTCTATCTCTTGCCGGGAACAGGGTGAAATGCCGCTCACCGAAATGCTTTTCTGCGCCTGCCCGAAATCAAATGCTGACCAACATGCGAATCCGCCGGCGTTGCGACTTTTTGCGGGTAATGACTAAAGCTGACTACCGGCATTGGGACGTTTGCCGCTCTTCTGAAGGACGTCGCCTCTTACAACAAAAACTCCATCTTGAAATTGTCGGTTCCAGTATGAATGATCTTCTGGTTGGAGTCAAGGAGTTACCAAAGGTAGCATTACCTTGCCTGACAGGGAGATTGCTCCGCCATGGATCCAGTGGGAAGATAACTTGAAACTCATGATAACAAAGACGATCATGGTTCAACGTGCCCCTCTTACTTGCCAGATCTGGCGTGTTGGAATCCCTCGATGGGAGTCAAGTGCAGTGCTATTTAGGCCTAAGACCTCAATTACGGTCTGCTTGAATCCGCAGGCATGGGGTGGCGAGCTTCCCCCGGCATCGCGCCACGGAGGGAAGCCTTGAGCGACACTTGTCATTGTCATGCCTAAATTATCTCGACTTCTTCCGGAATTACCCTCGGCACCCTCGGCGATTTCATGCTCGACGAATTGTTGCAAAGGAAGGCGACACGTATTCCTTCCGAATCCCCCGTACCTATGGTTGTGACAAAGGATTGGAATAACGTGCAGGGTTTTCCCCGTGGAGCCGGAAACGTGGCCGCCAATCTTCCTGCGCTGGTGCGAAGCCTGTGCCCTTTGGCGCGATCGGAAATGATGAAAGTGGAATGCGGATCATGATGCTGCTGAAACGACGTGGGATTTTGCCCGCGACGTTACTGCCGGAGCCGGATTGGATCACTCCGCACAAAGTTCGAATCGTTGCCCACCAGCACCAGCTTCTGCGGCTGGACACCGAGGATCTGAAGAGCATCTCCCCCCACACTTCCCAGGCGTTGGCTCGCAGCTTTGCGCGATGGGTGCCCAAACTGCAGGCGTTGATCATTTCGGACTACCGCAAGGGAACCGTCACCCCGGAACTGAACAACCAATTCAAAACGCTGGCGCGCGAGCGGCGGTTGCCCATCTTCGTCGATCCCAAACCTGAGTACCCGGAGGTCTGCCGCCACGCGACGGTGGTTACACCCAACTTGCACGTGGCGGAGAGGATGGCGGGTTTTGCGATGCGCGAAAATCGCCAGATCGAAAAGGGTCGGCGTAACTTGCTGACCCTGTTGGAGTTTTCGAACCTCCTGATCACCCGTGTTGCCGAAGGGATGACCCTCTTCGAGGCCGGGGGCGGGGTTTATGTAATCCCCGGCATCCCCCGCCCGGTTTACGATGTCACTGGCGCCGGTGATACAGTACTCGCCGTACTTGCGCTCGCGACACGTGGGCGGGCCGCTACGCGAAGCGGCCGAACTGTCCAAAATTGCCGCGGGGGCGTGGTCCTGAAGCTCGGCACAGCGGAAATCTCTGCGCAGGAACTGCTCGATGCCATTACCGGCAACTTCAGAAACCGGTCATCGTAGCTGCGGCGTCAGCAAGCGCCTGCCCCCCGCCAGATGCAGCGCATATTCCTATGTCCGTTGAACAGTGCCCGCGTCCAAGACCGACCGAATCCCCCACCAACCCTATTTCGACCGCGTCAAGAGAATTGCCGCGCTGCTCAAGGAGCGCACCTCTCCGCTTCCCGTCTGGGCCACCGGCAAGTTGGGTCTGCCCGGAGCTCTCCGGGTGGCGGCACAGCACTACCGTCTCTTAAACCCGAGAACGTAGGGGGCCTTGTCAGGCATGGTCTTCCGTTAGGCCGCCTGTGCAGGGACCCATACCGGGCGCTCAAATTATGCGGGCCCAAACTCAGGTTTAGACTTTTTATTGTCAGTTATTTCCCCGGATCGGGGAATCGCGTGACCAGAAAGGGTCGCAAGCCCAGCACAGAATGCAAACCATGACGCGTTGGCAGGGATATGAAGGTTGAAGTCCACAAAGCTATGGATGAGCAAACCGCAGCAGGCAATCGCTGCGCCCAGTTGAATCCAGCCTGGCTCATGTCTTAGTTGGGCAGTTAGATTCCTGAACGCGTTACGGATGAACAAAAAGAGTGCCGCAAATATCAGTGCACCACCAACCAACCCCGTTTCTGTTACAGCCTCGATATAATCATTGTGGGCGTGCTCGGTCACTAAATCTTGCGCTTCCGTTTGATACGCCGGATAAACAGTTACAAAGCTGCCTAATCCAGCACCCAACAACGGATGGTCCCGAAAGATCCCGAATGAGCCCTTCCAAATAGCTGGACGACTCCCGTTGCTAGCCTCAGGCACGTAATTATTGATCGAGCTGAGTTTACTGAGGACATAGGCCGGAACAAGCCACAAGAAAAGCGCGGCCACCCCCACAACCGCCAGTCCCGTCGCGGCAATCCTCATTCGCCGGCCCGGAATAGGATGACGCCAGATCAAGACCCAGCCCAGGATCGCTAACTCCCCTAAGATGGAAACAAAGCCTCCCCGCGAGCCAGTGAGGAGCAAGGAGACGACCGGGACCATAACGGCAAACCAGAGGAGGCCCTTCAGTGGGTCACGCTTAGGCCGCGAGAGAATGAAAGCGGCGGAGATCGGGATGATCATCTCCATCAAACCCGCGTAATGGTCACGATCAACGTAAGGGCCGAATGGGCTTCCAACATCGTGGCCAACCCCAATAATCGTCGAGGGGTTCCAGAAGAATTGGAGGATTGACAGAAAGCTGAAGATAGAACCGAAGGCCAGCACGGCGATCCCCACCCGGCGAGAAGTTACAAGTGGAGAGTCCCCGAAAAGCTGGATGACGAGGAAGAACAATACAAAGCAGGTGGTTAACTCGAGAAGCGATTCCTTCGTCGCGATGGGGGTAAGGGTCAGATGAAGGGATGTCTGAATCAATCCCAGAGCCAGAAATAGGGTGATCGGCACATAAAGCGGGGAGAATCCTATCCTCAACTTCCCATCCTGGATGCCTCCCACCATCCATAGAATCAATATCAGGAGCGTCAGCATAGTAATAGACGCCCACGCCCAAGTATAAACGGCCCCGAAGGGCAGAGGCGCTGCCAAGAGCATCATCCCGAGGAGCATTCGCGCAAAGGAGATTATTCGGGGTGTGGGTCCACTCGTCATGTCATTATGTTCCAGTAGAACGGATGTTAACTCAATCAAGGACCAATGCGTCCACGGTTATTTGTCGGAAGCCGTACAGGCACTCTCCCTTGCCGCCCCCATTGGCTTCAAAACAATTGTATCCAGCCAGAAACTACCAGTAATCTCGGTCGGGTACGTGCGCCCGCGCAACCGGATGACGGAGAGCTGAACGATTCTTGTGTCGAGTCCAGTACAAAACCTCAGGCTGATCAGGTGCCAGGGAGTCGTTCCCACAGTAGTCTCACTCACCGCATGCGGGCCGCCCTGATGAATCGTATCTAGCACCTGCAAACGTGGTCCACTGTCGGAAGTGATGTCTTGCGATCGCACAAAGGCTGTCAGGAGGTAGGATTGCTGCGGAACCACAGGAACATATTGACCTACCGGCGAGTACTCTTCGTTTCGGCTAACCGTAAAGTCCATCCGCAAGCAACGATTCCCGGTGTGAGCAGACGGGTCGGAGAAATCGAGCGCAATAAAGGGGGCTGGCTGGTCGCGCCAATCCAACCCGGCATTCAACGGCGTAGACTCGAAATCCCCGTTGAAGACCAGGTTGCCCTCTTCACCTGCCGCCGGGCTCTGGATGACACCTAACTTTTCCAGGTCCCGCCACGCCCCCTGAGCTTCTTCAAAGGAGCCGAGCTGAAGCAAATGCTCGATGTAAGGTGCGGCCAAGGGAAAAGGAAAGGGAGTCCCAGTCTCCACGACCTGACGCCAGACCTGAGGAGCCAGATCGTCTTCCTCGTTCGTCCTCAAGAAGGTCAAATAGGCTAATTTCAGACTGGGATCTTTCCCCAGAGGCAGAACTTTTTGCAGGATGAGCTGAGGATCTCCCAACGAACCCAGACAAACGTGGAAGGTCGCCGGCCCGTAGGTCGGATCCAGCTCCAGCAAGCGGCGAAACTCCGCCATGGCCGCATCCCTTTGACCCTCGCGCAGCAGGGTATTTGCCGCAAGCCAATGCATTTGCGGCGTCATTGGGCTGACTTTAACGGCTTGCTCGACACTCTGAATGGAGCAGGCCGTGTCACCGGCCATTTCACAAACCCAGGCGAGGTCAGACCAGTAGCGCGCCGAATATGGATCCAATTCTGTGGCGCGGCGAAGGTCCTTCCAGCCTTCGGTCTGGCAGGCTTCTCCTGAAAAGGTACAGAGGACCATACCCAGGCGGTGATAGAGTTCCGGGTTGGCGGGGTCCATCGCAATCGCTTTATGGAGCGTCCCGGCATCATCCGACTCGCCCAGCATCGCGATGAAGGCTGCGCGTAATGCTCCCCCGCCCAAGAAGACCGCGCCCGCTGCCACTACCAGAAATAAAATCCAGCTCCGCCACAGCGGCCGCAAGGCGATTTCAAGGGTACGGAAGCGCAACCACGGAGCTGAGCTCAGGTCCGTTTCCGCGCCCGCCCACAGGTGTCGATGGGATTGTTCCTGAGTCAATTCGAGCAGACTCCCAGTACCATGAGTCGGTTAACAGATACCTACGACATTCGGAATCGTCATTATAATACTGTCCGCAAATAAGCGTTACATTTTATGGGCCAGTTGCCTGCGATTCAGACAGTGGGGGAGGGCGCGAGGCTGGCGGGAGGCAGGAGCGGCGAGACGAGGGGAATTGGGCGCAGGAATGGGGGCGTGTTGAGACGGGTGGCGGCTGTGTCGTAGGG
>JBEKLF010000317.1:0-8979 GCA_050010335.1 Terriglobia bacterium | reverse complement strand
TGCCTAACTTTCCCGAGCCGTGCCGTTATGTGTTGGAAAGCCTGGGCAAGGTCTATGGCTATGACGCCCAGGCGGCGGAGCAAGGGTTATCGCCGGAGGAGCGACTGCGCTTTCACCAGGAGAACAGCGGCCCGATTTTGGACGAACTGCACGCCTGGCTCCGCGCTCAGATCGAGGAGAAGAAAGTCGAACCGAACTCCGGGCTGGGATCCGCGATCACTTACAGTCTGAAACATTGGTCACGGCTAACCCTCTTCCTCCAACAAGCCGGTGCTCCGCTGGACAACAATATCTGCGAAAGGGCCTTAAAGATGGCGATTTGCCATCGAAAGAATTCGCTATTCTATAAGACCGAGAACGGTGCGGAGGTGGGTGATCTGTTCATGAGTCTCATCCACACGTGCGATTTGAACGACGCCAATCCCTTTGACTATCTCACCGAACTGCAGAAACACGCCGTGGAGCTGGCGAAAAATCCTGCGGCGCGGATGCCGTGGAACTACCGCCAGACCCTCCAGCAAGCCACCGCTACCGAAGATTCCGCGTAGGCCCCCGCCTGAAGTAGAATATCTCCGGCCTGGCCGGAAAGGATCGTCTTCGGCCGGGCGGATGGGAACTCTCGAAATGGCCGCCAAACGGGTCTCTCACAAAGCCGATTCGCAAGGGTTTTTTGGCCAGCCCTCCGCTGAGACCAAAACTCTATTTTGCATTGACCTCTACGCACAGGGCTGTTGGTCGTGCGTGGACCGCTACCGGCAGCTTTTCTTTATGAGATGTAATAAACGCAATTCGCTGACGCATAGGCAAGCCAGTGATTTTTGGGGGCTTAAGTAAATGGTTCTGGACGTTGGTTGCGGTACGCGTAAAGCTGAACCGGGCGCGGTAGGTATTGACGTTCATCCGCGATCGGCTGCCGACATCATCTGGGACCTGGATGAGCTGCCCTGGCCCCTGGACAGTGACGCGTTCGACCGTATCCATATGTCACACATCATCGAGCACGTCCGGGACGTGACGCGGACAATGGCGGAGATCTAGTGCGTGGCGCGCGATGGCGCCGATGTTTTTGTCGTGACGCCTCATTTCAGCTCCCACAACTCCTACACGGATCCCACCCACGTGCGGCATCTGGCTGGACGGAGCTTCCACTACTTCACCGGAGAGGATTTTGCCACCTTTAGCGGCTCAAATGCCAGGTTCAGCATCGAGGGACTGGAGCTGACATTCGGAAAGAATTTCGTTTTGGATGGCGCCGGCCGATGGCTGGCTCGCCACAATTTGGAGTGGTACGAGCGTCATGCTGCGTGGGTTTTCCCCGCCCAAGACATTCGTTGTCATATGAGAGTCCGAAAATAGCACCAGATCACCGCCGGCGCCTATGCAGGTCTGCCGATTGACACCTTTCATCTCCCCCATCTGCTCGTCGTGCTTCTGCACTGAGGCCCAGAACTGCGCCTGCTGCTCGACGATGAACTGCATGGTCCGCTCTATATCCATAGGGATCAGTATAACCCGGTGAGCTGTTTCCCACAACCTGTCCCTTGGCTCAAAACTGTGTGACGCTGAGGGTGTTGCCGTCGGGATCTTTGAACCAGGCTACCTTTGCGCCGCCGGGTGCCTGCCACACACCGAGTTCGTCCTGGCCCATTCCCTCGTAGCGTTCGAACTTCACCCCGGCCTCCTGCATGGCCTTCACGATGGCGGCAATATTCTCGACCTGCCATCCCAGAACGGTGTAAGGCGCCACAACGACCTTGCCGACGTTGGTCACCCGCAACATGATGCCTTGCACATCAAATGCCAGGGCGAAGCGGTCCTCGCTCGTCAGGCGCAGACCGAGCCTGTCGCGATAGAACGCTTTGGCTTTCGCTGCGTCCGCCGTTCCTACGAACGCCATGATCTTCTCAGACCCGAGCGGGTATTTTGTGGGCATAATAATCGCCTCCACTGGATTACTGCGGCAAACCCGGCGAGTCCGTTAGCACGCGCAGGGTAATGGTTCCGAGGGTCTGCCCGTTGGCTTCCGCTTTCCATGTGAGCGTCTGCCATTCCGGCTTATCCGTGGAGGAGGCGACATACTGGGTCTCGGCGGGGTAAGTCTCATGCGGCCGCACGGGATAACGCGCCGTTCCACGCACTTCTTTCCAACTCGACGGAATCGTGGAAGTAAGAGTCACCTCCACCGGTTGGTCCGTGTCATTGTGGATGAGGATCGGTACGCTGACCGGTTCGCCGTTTCCCACTGCAACTTCCGGAATCTTGATGAGGTCGCTCAGGTGCTCGATGTTGTGCGCCTTCCACAGCCGCTGGTAGAACGCCCACGGCCCGCCCAGTTCCACCGAAATACCCTGGCGAGTCTCAGGCCGATAGCCCGTTACGGGCGCAAACGGCACCTCGCCGGGGTGAATGCCTTCGAGCACGTCACCCGTAGTGGTGCCACCCACCAGGGACTTTCCCAAGACCAGCAGTACCGGTTCCTTCCCATAGATGAATTCTGGCCCGCCCAAAAGCGCCTGCTTGGCTGCCTGGCCGGTATCATCTTGCGTCAGGTGGTGCGCGGCTGACTCGACGGCGAGTTGGTAATAGGTCTTATGCTGACTGGGTGAAACGTCGGTGGTGATGTAACGGGGTCCCTGCCCTTCCAGAAACTCTGTGTGCAAGGCGTCGGAGAAGTAGTAAATCTTCTTGGGCTGCCAGGGGAGCAAGCCTTCCGTCAGATTCATAATGCCGGTGCGATTGCGCGGATGCGAAATCTGCTCGGGGAAAGCCGTGGGGTCGCCCGCCAAATCAAAAGCCTCCGTGGCAATGACGCCCGCCGCCTGATGATCGTCGTGATTCTCCCCGGCCACGTATACAGGCAGCCAGGTCAGGATCACTTCCGGGCGCGTCAGCCTGATCAGCCGTACCGTCTCCCCCAAGGCCCGTCCGTGATCCCACGTCTCGAGCGACTGCAGCACATTCTGCCCCGGAGTGTCGGTCCCACACAAGAACCAGACGTGCAGCACGCCGAAAGCGGCCATGGCCTCGCGCGCTTCGGTGGCGCGAATGGCCCCCAGTGAGGCCGCCTGCGCGTTCCCCTCGGCATCGCCGCCACCATTGCCAGGTGTGCCGAAAATTGCGGCCACGCGCTTGTGCTCATCGAAGATGGCCCGCGCCAGATAGCCGGTGACCTCGGTCTCGTCGTCGGGATGGGCCACAATCACTAGGATGTCCGCCTTGAAACGCTCGTCCGGGGGCAGGTTTGGCGGGGCCTCCGGGATTTTCTTGTCATCCGCTGCCGATCGCCCGCCCGCGCCGGCGGCCCGGGAATTCACTGGCGCCAGAATAAGCGTTGCCATCAGCGCGATTGCGGCAAGAAAGTTGAAGCTCAAAAACCAACCATGTTTCTTCATCACGTTTTCCCCCGTTTCATCGTCCTACTGTGTGCTTAGCGTTTTCTCCAGCCAATCGATCATCTTCTTCTTGTAAAACATCCAATCCGAATGCCCTTCCCAGTTCTCCATGCCGTGCGGAGCCTTTTCCAGCAGAATCACCTCATGGCGGGCGTGAACCTGGTCCAGGCGCTGGGCATACTCCTGGGTCCCCGGGTAGAGCCCATCCGCCGTGCCCTGAATAATCAGCATGGGCGGCAGGTTCGCGTCGGCATGAAACATTGGCGAGTACGTGCGCAGCGTCGCCGGGTCCTGGTCCGCAAACATGCGCTGAAACATGCGGGTGAAATCGGAATCCTTCTTCCAGCGTTCGAAATTATAAACGCCGTAGAACGAGACCACGGCCTGAACTTCGCAGCCGGGGCATGGCATGGAGACCACCTGCGCCACCAGGTGCCCACTCGCCGACTCGCCGAGCAATGCCATCCGGCTGGGATCCACATGGAACCAATCCGCATGTTGGCGCACGAAACGCACGGCGTTGCGCACGTCCTCCAGTTGCTCGGGGACGTGAACGTAGGGGGTGAGGCGATAATCGATGGAGAACCACGCGAATCCAGCTTGCGCGAGGGGTGCGAAGACCGGTGAGACATAGGTCACCTTGTCGCCGGCTTCCCATCCTCCGCCGTGCACAATGATGACCGCCGGGAACGGACCTTTGCCCGCAGGAACGTACGCGTCCATCAGCAGGTCACGCCCGCCGGGGCGCGAATAAGGAATGTCCTTCCACAGATCGCGCCGGTCGCCGCGCAGCCAGGCCTCAAGCGCTTCCTTCCAATACCACTGGTCGGGATGCCAGTTCTCAAAATTGTGAATCGCTCCGGTAACGGGGAGGTAAGAGCAGCCCGGAATCTGCTTACAAAAGTTCTGAACGTCGGCGGCGTTCACTTCCTCGTCCCCGGTGCCCTGAATCATCAGAACCCTGGTGGCGCCGGGAATACCACTGGGCTGGCGGGCTTGCAGCTTGGCGCCAAACGTGACCACTCCATCAAAGTGGGAGCCACGCGCCAGGGCCAGGGCGATGGCAGCCCCTGTGTCCTCGCCGATCAGAACCATTTGCGGGGTGATGTTGAAGCGGCCCGGGCAGCGGATGTAGTCGAGCGCCGCCCGGACGTCGTCTGCCGACCCATAGTCCACTGAAAACCATGCGTATCCCGCCTTGTCGAGGAGCGGAAAAAGCTGGTCGATGTGGGTGCCCTTGCTGCCCAAGCTACCGTGAATGATCACCGCCGCGGGCCGCGGTTCGCCCGCCGGGGCGTAAGCGTCAAGCGCGAAGCCGGACCCATAAACCAGATTGCTGCGCACTCCCGGCAGGACGAGATTCCCCTCCGGTCCTTGAGCCACGGGAGCCGTGCACGTGGTCGTTGTGATCAACAGCGTAGCGGCGAGACTGACGAATGTGAGCATAAGGAGGCCAGAAAACGATGAGTAGACGCTGCTGGGAGCGTCCCTTTCGCCGGCGGGGAATCATGACAGGTTACAAGAAGGTTTTCAATTCTGAACAGCAAGGTGATACGGCCGCCGAACTCCCGGCATAGTCGGGAGTTCGGCGTTACCACATTAGCTCACCACGTGCCGACCTCCCGACCACGTCGGGACAGGTTCCGGTCAGCGCAACACCCATTACTAGAAGCGGAAGTGCAATCCAAACTGCATCTGGCGCATTGCAGTGGCGGAATAGGTGATCTGGCCGGCGCCCAAAACGTCGATGGTATTGGCAGGTTGCCCGTAGTTGTCAATGTTGAAGGCGTTGTAATTTTCCCAGCGTAACTCCACCGTCTTGTTCTCGGCTATCTTGAACGTCTTTTCCAGCGCCAGGTTAACCATATATTGCGCGGGTCCCCAGAGCGAATTGGCGGAAGCCGTGCCGTCCCGGAAGGGTTGTTGCGGATCGACGTAGGCTGCTACGTTGAACCACTCCGCGGTGCTTTGATTGGCGATGTGTGCGCTGCCGATTTTGTCCGCCCGAACACCGTTGAAGTCGGCGTTGACAGATTGCGTATTGGCGACCGTGGGCGAGAAAGGATGTCCCGAGTCGAGCGTCGTTATGCCATCCAGACTCCACCCACCCAGGATGATATCCAGGGCCTTGCTGTTGGAAGAACCCCAGCGCATGCCGTGGCCGTAGGGAATCTTCCAGACATTGGTGAACGTGAGGGCGTGCGTGGAATTGAAGCCGAGAGGCCCGTAGGAGTTGCGCACGTTGTAGTTGTCGTCAAAACCACCGCCGCCGAAGCTGCTGATGCCCAGAGCCTTCGAGTAAGTGTAATTGAGCGTGAAATCGAGGCCGTGGGAGGCGTGTTTCTCCAGTTTGGCTTGCACGCCGTTGTAGTTGCTGGTGTCGCAGTTGCACGTATAGTAGATCCCCTGTTCGAGGCCGAACTTGGCATACAGTGGCCGGCGCAAATCGAAGTTAGCGCCGGGTCCGGGGACCGCCTGGTTGATGTTGGGATTCTCGTACAGATGACGCCCCACGTTGCCGATGTATGCCACCTGGAAGGAGAGCCCGCCCGCGAACTGGTGCTGGACGGTCAGATTCCAGAAGTAAGACATCGGCACCCGGTAAGCATTCAAAGGCCAGAACCAGTTGTAGACGCTGATGCCGTCCGGAAGTGGATACATACCACTCGACGAGACGGGCGGGTTGACGGGCAGGGGGGGACCCGTCAGCAGGTTGAAAGCCGCGGTGTAGGGGTTCGCCTGGGGAATCGTCTGACCATTGAGGATGGGAGGATTGTACTCAGCCCCCTGTCCAAAGATCGAGCCGTAGCCCGCCGGGGTGAAGCCCCAACCGTAGCCCGCGCGGACCACCGTGTGCTCCTGCACCTGGTAAGCAATCCCGAGACGGGGCGTGAATCCCAGGTTGTAAGGGTGGACACCCAAGTTAAGCGGGACGGATCCTACACCGGCGGCCCACTCCATCCCGGTGAGCGGATCGAAGCTGCCAGTGCCTCCGGGTTTGGCCGCGGCTTGGGGAAGGTAATTCTCCCAGCGCACCCCGTAGTCCAGAGTCAGCTTATGTGTGACGCGCCAGGTGTCTTGCGCATAGAGGAAGATGCGCGTCTCGCGCAGGCCGGGATAAAAGCCGATTCCGGTGAAATAGCGCCCAAAACTCGACGGTTGGCCAAGCAGGAAGGAGGCCAGGCCGGCGCCGGTGGTGGCATTGCCGCCGGCGAGCGCGTCTACCGCGGCGTTGCCGGTAACTGAGGGGTTGAAGGCGATTTCGCCAGAGCGATGTTCGTCGCTGGGAACGCGCTGCTGCTCATCGCGGGGAACCTCCGCCCCCCACTTGATGGTGTGGTTACCCTTCAGCTTCGTCCAATTGGTGATCCAGGAGAATTGATTCTCGGTCTCCTTCAGCGGGCAATTGCAGGCGTTCACCCCCAGCGCGTAACCGAAATCAAACCCCCCGCTTCCATTGATGTAGAAGGCCGGCATGCCGCTGGTCTCCGTGGTTCCCAGGTTCAGACCGGGCAGCCCCGCCTGCGTGGCCGGAGTGGTGCCCACGCCGAACGGTTCCACGCGGATCCGGTAGCGGAAGGTCCCAAAACGAACCTCCCCCACCAGCGTGGGGCTGAAAGTGTAAGTGAGTCCGAGCGCCAGGCTCTGGTTTCGATCCAGCGACTGACCGGCGAAATTGAGCCCACCCAGGGCAGGACCGCCCGCCACGACCCCAAAAGCGGCCGGCGCTTTGATGGTGAAGTCCGCCAGGGAGTAACGGCCGAAGAAGGTGGCTTTCTCCGAAATGGTGTAGTCCAGGCGAACGTCGGGTTGATCGATGTCGTAAATCTCGGAACCGGAAGCGAGGTAATTGTTATAGATCGCCCCCGGGCTGCCAAGATTGGGCGGCGGGAGATAAGACATGATATTCGTTAGGGGCGTGGGAACGGGGATGATGTTCGGCTGGCCGTTGGTGGTAATGGCTTTCCGTCCGGTTCCATCCGGATTTCCCGTCGTGGGGTCAAACACCATGCCGCCCTGTGCCGCCACGGAACCGCCCTCCGTGGTGGGCACCATCAATGGATTTGCGCACGCGCTCGCGGAAACCGACCCATCGGCGCAGATGTAGTTCCCCAGCAGGCTCTGGAGATCGCCGCCGCGCTCGGCCGTGGTCGGCACCGTGGTGATCGTGTTGGCGCCGTTCCGTTGGCGCGATCCCTGGTAATCGCCAAAGATGAAAAGCCTGCTTTTGATGATCGGCCCTCCCAGCCATCCGCCAAACTGATTCCACCGGATGGGCGGATTCGCTTGGGTAAAGGGGTTGGCCGAGTTGAAGATATTGTTGCGAAGATACTCGAAACCGGTGCCGTGCACCTGATTGGTCCCGGACTTCGTTGTTGCTTGCATGAGTGCTCCGGCGACGGAGCCGAACTCCGCATCGTAGTTGCTGGTGGTCACCTTGAGTTCCTGGAGCGAGTCAATGTTGGGGTTAATAATGGCGATCGCCAGCAAGGGGTTCTGGTTGGTCGTGCCATCCAGCAGGAATCCATTGGCGGTGAAACTCTGGCCGTTCACGTCGACCTGCAAACCGGCCTGCGGATTCTCACTCGTGGCGACCTGGAAACTATCCGAGAAAGCACCCGGCATAACCAGCATGAGCGACGTCATGTTGCGGCCCAAAACCGGAAGGGCGGCCAACTGGTTGGAGGAGAGCGTGTCACTCAACTCCGCGCGGTCCGTCTTGAGCAGGGGAGTTTCCGTTGTGACCGTCATCGTGCTGCTGGCTTTGCCGATCACCAGGTGAGCGTCGACGCGCGTGGCGGCATCCACATCGACGGTCGCATCGGCCACAAATGTCTCGAAGCCGGGCGGCGCAATCGTGACGCGATAGTGCCCTGCCAACAGGTGGGTCTGAATGTAGTTGCCATCGGAAATCGTTTGCACCTTGTAATCGATTCCGCGGTCCATATCCCGGATGGTCACGGTAGTGCCGGGGATTACCGCTCCGGTGGGGTCAGTGACCGTACCGAAGATGCTCCCGGAAACGGCTTGGCCAAAAGCGGGGTGAACCTGAACAAGGGCAAACAGCACCAGCAAAACAAGGGATAACAGCAACGGCCTTCTTTTTCGAATCATCATTTTCTCCATTCTGGGATACGGGCGCACTGCCTCACGCGCCCCCCTGGCTGGGGTTTGCCCAGCCATCTTACGAGAGACAATGCTGCTAGATTTTCCTTCCAAAAACGAATTCCAAGCCCCGAATCAAATTACACTTCAAAACAATAAAACCCACGGCCGGATTTGCCTCCGACGGTGGGTTTGGAATCATGCCGTTTCGATTAGCGCCCCGCTAAGCAATTCCTCCCCACGCCGGGACTGGCCCTGGACAACAGTTCTTTGCCGCGACGAGTTGAACGATGATTGCCATGGATGAGCTACACAGAATAACTTGGCTGTGCTGGGATGTCAATCCGAAAGTAATCCCCAGCTGCGATTCAGACAGTGGGGGAGGGCGCGAGGCTGGCGGGAGGCAGGAGCGGCGAGACGAGGGGAATTGGGCGCAGGAATGGGGGCGTGTTGAGACGGGTGGCGGCTGTGTCGTAGGGTG
>JBEKLF010000316.1:0-8983 GCA_050010335.1 Terriglobia bacterium | reverse complement strand
TCGAGCACCTTTACATGCTTGGAGGCGGCAGCGAACGACATTTTGAAAGGCGCGGCCAATTCACCGATGTTGTGCTCTCCGGAAGCAAGTTCACGAAGCATGGCGCGGCGGGTTGGATCGGCCAAGGAGGTCGCACTTCAACGAATAACCTGTAATGATCGAGATTCCTTATTGGGATAAATCTCAATTCCGTTATTGTTTGTACCCGAAAACCTGAGCTTGTCTTGGGAACGTGTAATAGGATTCTCCATCGAATTCGGAGATTTCCAATTTGCGCGGCATTTGTTTAGTCTCGACTTCGCTCACCATTCCACACTTGACGGCAAAAGGAGCTACCTCCTTAGCACCCATTAGACGGATGAGGCATTCCAAAATGGGCGAAAAGAAAGTTGCAAAAAATCCCTTGACTCCGTACTAAGGTACGGAGTGTATATTCACCTCATGAGCAGCTTCACTATCGGAAGACTGGCGAAATCAGTTTCGGTCGGTGTTGAAACGGTGCGCTTCTACGAACGCAAAGGGCTTATCAAACGCCCCTCCAGTAGCGATTCCGGATATCGGCAATATGAAGCCGACGACTCACTCCGAATTCGGTTCATAAAAAGGGCGCAGGAGCTTGGATGCACCTTGCGCGAGGTCAAGGAACTGCTGGAACTCAATGCTACTCGCCGGACAACGTGTTCGGATTACACCGTAAGAATCGAGCGTAAGCTGGCAGAGATCGACGGCAAGATTAAAGACCTGCAACGCATGAAGCGGGCGCTCCATGAGATTTTAGCGTCGTGCGAGGATAACCCCCGCGACGCAGAGTGCCGGATCCTAGATTGTTTCGAGAACGGCTGCAAGATGCCTAAACAAGACAAACGAAAGGTGAAAAAAACATGAGCGACCAAACGCAAATCAGGGAACGTGTTTCAAAGGATTATGCCCGCGCTGTTACTGCCCAGACGGGCGGCGGAGGCGCGTGCTGCGGAGGAACGCCCGCGCCGAAGGGGGTTGTAGCGAAGCTCGCTGGCTACACCGACGCGGAGCTTACGGCACTTCCGCCACAAGCCGTCGTAAATTCCTTCGGCTGTGGCAATCCGCTCGCTTTTTCCAGTGTGAAGGAAGGGCAGACGGTGCTCGATCTTGGATCGGGGGCTGGGATCGACCTGTTGCTCGCCGCCCGCAAGGTGGGTCCAGCGGGTCGAGTCATCGGTGTCGATATGACCGATGAAATGATCGCCAAGGCTAACGAAAACATCGCCGCCTCGAGACTACAAAACGTCGTCGTCCGGAAAGGCATCATCGAGGAACTGCCCGTTGACACAGCTTCCGTGGATTGGGTGATCTCGAACTGCGTGATTAACCTGTCACCGGAAAAGCCTCGGGTGTTCCGTGAAATCGCCCGCGTGTTAAAGTCCGGCGGGACGATGATAGTTTCGGACATCGTTGCCGAGAACCTTCCCCCGGAAGTTCTGAAAAGCCCCATCCTCCATTCCTCCTGTGTCGCCGGAGCGATCTCCGAAAAGGACTACATCGCGGGTTTGGAGGCAGCGGGACTCGTTGATGTAGAGGTCTTGGACAGACTCGCATACGACAGCAATCAGTTGGAGTCATTCATCGGTTCCGAATTGTCGGATTTGAAAGAGTCATCCGGCTGCTGTGGCTCCTCGGCAAAAGGCGGAGATTGGGCAAAGAAGCAGGCATCTAATCTCGTGGGGAAGATTTGGAGCGTGAAAGTTAAAGCGAGGAAGTCCTAGGTTAATGAAAGGAAACCCCATGAAAAAAATCCATCTCGACCCGAATACGATCCTCCATCCTCATCCCGTCATGCTCGTCGGCACTTATGGTGCTGACGGAAAACCGAATCTTATGACCGCCTCATGGGGCGGGATCTGCTGCAGCGATCCGCCCTGCGTGGCGGTTTCGCTTCGCGAAGCGACACTGACCTATCACAATATCATGCACAGTCAGGCGTTCACCGTGGGCGTCCCCTCACGGAAGCACGTTGAGGCTGCCGACTATGTCGGCCTCGTCTCGGGTCGCGATCATGATAAGTTCCGGGACACGGGCCTCACGCCGCTCAAAAGCGAGCGCGTGCACGCCCCGCTTGCCAGCGAGTTGCCCTTTTCCCTGGAATGCCGTCTTTTCCAGCATCATAAGCTCGGGCTGCACACAATCTTCATCGGAGAAATCTTGGGCATTTTCGCCGACGAGGACGTCCTGGGCCCGAATGGGCTACCGGATATCGAGAAAACCCAGGCAATCCTCTGGGGCGGGTTGGGGAACAACCACTACTTCGCGGTTGGCGAAAGACTGGGGGAAGCTTTCTCCGTCGGGAAAAACCCCAAACAATTGTAACCTGGAACAATTCTTTTTGGGTTTGCAGTGCTCTTCTCTACATGCAATTCAGGACCGCCCTGCACGGATGGTCGCCCAGACGAAAAGAAGGTGCTACACGGGAGTGGTAAGTGGCCCCTCCGGCCCGCTGGGGGGAGATCCGCCGCGTCGCAGGTTAGTTTACGCCTACGAAAATGTAAAAATTCCAGGGGACGGGCGTCTCGCCCGTGCATCATCATGGCCGGGATGGCCATGCCACGAGAGGTAGCGCGGGCATCTTGCCCGCTGTGGCATGGGCGTCCCGCCCGTGCCACAGCGGGAGCGGGACGCTCCCGCGCCCGAGCGGGCAGGATGCCCGCGGTCCCAGGCGGGCCATTTTCACGGCTTCGAGACGAAATGGTAGTGATTATCTCCCTCATCGAAGTCTTCGCCAGCCAAGGTCAGACCCTCGGCGCGCAGGATTTGCTCGTACACTTCGACTCCCAGCGAAATCGACGCGCGTCCAGTCAGCGCGTCATTCAACGTGACGGCTTTCTGCGGCGATTTGAACAGAAATTTGCCCCCCGGATTCAATGCCCTGGCAACCTTGCCAATCACGATCGTCTGGACATCGGCCGGCAATAAGAACATCAAACCCCATGCGACCACGCCGTCAAACTGGCGGCGAAAGAATTCCGAGTCTTCGACCGCCGCGCATTCCGCGTCAGCATCGGGGCATCGTGCGCGAAATTCGGCGATCATTGTCGGTGATGCATCGACGCCATAAACGGGAAATCCCTTGTTGATCAGCGCTTGGGAAATCGGCACGCCATGACCGCATCCGAGATCGAGGACGGACGAACCCGCTGGCAGTTTTTTGCTCCATTCCAGCACCATTGCGGGGCCAATGCGCGAATTGCGTGCGCGAATGAAGGTTTCAGCAATTTGCTCGTAGCCATTAGACTTGTCTTGCGGAATTGTGTTCGCCATCGCGGCAGCCCGACATGTTCGGAACGGCAAGGGGGAGTATACCACCTCGTCGAGCAGGCTTTAGTTGTCAGATCCGTGATTTGTGGAAGCCCCCGGCCCAGAAAGCCCGATTGGACATTGAACGTAGCGGCGGTCTAATGTATATTACCGGCAGGGCGAAAACAGAAAACTGAAATTCGGACAAAAGCTTTCTCACTCTCGCGGGAGGCGGTGGCTGGGCTCGCGAACATCGCGCACATTGTGTATCTGCTGGGCATGGAATACCGGGCCACGCGCGACGCCAACGCGGCCTTGGAGGCGGGCCATCTCGACATCACTTTATTTGACACCTACCCCGCTGCCGCCGCCGACATCGAAGGCAGGGTCGGCGCCTGCGGCCTAGGCGGGTTTGCCGGCACCTCAATCAGAGACTCGGTATGGAAACCGAGCCCAGGTCTGACGAGAGCAATACCCTGTTCACTTTTTTGAGATACGGACTGGGCGTGTCGGTGGCTGGAAACTCGAACCCGCAAACGTCAAACTTAACATTTTGCATGTGAACAGCGTGCTGCGTGAAGATGATCCGGCAATTGGTAAAACTGCCATTTCCCAGCGAACCCGCATCGAAGAGGATGGTCTTATCGAATTCTCGTATGCCCCTCATAATGCCTACACTCAGGATGTCGCTCAGCGCCTTGGGCTGCTCTCCCTGCGGGACCTTGGGCGCCATCACGAAACTTGCGAATTGAAGAAACCGCAGAACCGTGGGCCAGTAATCAGCGGCGGACTCATCCGTCTGTCGCAATTTTCCGGTTAGGGCGGTTAACGTATCCTGGTCCATCACGGCCTCCGGGCTGGATTGTTCGATAACCCGGCGCAATTGCGGCAAAGAATGCTCGAATGCCTTCTGGTCCAAATGGCTGATTTGCTCCAGAGTGAGCGGTGGGCGGTTCGCATCAGCCTTCTCCAGTCCTTCGCCGGGATTCACTGTCGGGCTACGAGTGCAGGCGCAACTGGTCATGACGGCGATGTACCCTGCGCAGGCAACGAACGCGGTGAGGAGTCGGCCCTTTTTTGCGGTACGCGCGGCGGCAATAGGACGATAGCGCGGAGTAGCCCCTCCGCGAGCGGGATTACTGCGCGATTCTCGGTCGATGGATGCGAGTGACGGCATTTTGGTCCTCCCCGATATACTAGAACGTAAGCAATTTGGTTGCGCTGGGAGTCGACAGGCGCTCCTTTTGTCACATCTTTCTCCCTTGGAAGTTTATTCTTGGCCGCCGTGCTGACGCAGCAAGTCTGCCGCGCGCGTGTGGCCATAATGGATGGCCGCCGATAAGGGGGTCCAGCCGCCTTTGTTCCTGCCATTGACCTCGACGTTTTTGTTCAGGAGCAATTCTACCAACTCGTAGGTGCCATCCTCCGCCGCAAAGTGCAAGGGCGTATTGTCGTAGTTGTCCTTGGCATTAAGCTCGCTCTGGTCCGCCAGCAATCGCATCACAAACCAGAAGTGGCTGATCGCCATGCCGTCGAACCGCCCCATAAGCGATATGTGGTTGGCATTGCAGTTGGCCGCCGCCACATGTAAGGGAGTCCTGCCGCCATTGTCTTTGGCATTGACGTCGCCATGGTTTTTCAGCAGCAACTCCGCCACACCGTCGAGGTAGTGAGCGGCGACCACATGCAAGGGAGTGGAGCCGTTGGCATCCTTGCTCAGGGCCAGAGCAGGATCGGCCTCGAGCAGCGCCGTTACTTCCCCCCTCTCCCCCTGCTTGATGGCCTCGTGAATGGTGAGCGGGGGGGTCGTGTCTTGGCTGGCGCGCTCGCGCAGGAATGCCGCGAGGGCGTGGTGACCCTCATCTGCTGCCAATTGCGCAGGAGTTTTGGGCCAGTTGTCCTTGGCATTGATTCCGGCTTGGTTGGCCAGCAGCAATTCCGCCACGTTCCGGTGTCCCTTCCGCGCTGCCAGATGCAACGGCGTGCTGCCCCTGTCGTCCTTGGCATGGACGTCGGCCTTGTGGGCCAGCAGCAATGCCACTACGGCCTGGTGGCCTTGTTCCGCAGCGAAGTGCAAGGGCGTAGAACCGCCGATTTTAACGACGCAAGGCGGGCTGACCGGATGTTCCCACTTTTTAGCATTGACGTCGGCCCCGTTGGCCAGCAGCGATGCCACGAAGTCCAGGTGGCCGCCTGCTGCCGCCGCGTGCAAAGGCCTGGCGCCATCATTGTCCCAGGCGTTGACGTCGGCCTTGTTAGCAAGCAAGAGCGCTGCAACCCCTTGATGGTTATTCCCCGCCGCCGAGTGCAAGGGCGTCCTGCCGTAGTCGTCCTTGGCGTTGACGTCGGCCTGGTTGGCCAGTAAGAGTTCCATCACGCCTTGGTGGTTGTGATACACCGCCGAATGTAAGGGCGTCGCGCCACGATAGTCCTTGGCATTGACCTGAGCTTGATTGGCCAGTAGAAATGCCGCCACCTCCCCTTGTCCTGTATCTGCCGCCCGGTGGAGCGGGGTTGAGCCATGTTCGTCTTTGCTCAAAACGAGTTGAGGATGGCGCTTAACCAGGGCCCGGACTCTTTCCAAATCGCCAACCTGGGCCGCGGCGAATATACTGGATGATGAGGAACGAAATAGCTCGCTCAAGAAGCTCATGTTCGCGCTCTCCGTTATCCGGCTACCTTCGCGACATACCGCTCAGGAAATAGCCCACGGTCACAACGCCATTGACTGTGGCCACCCGCTTGTGGCACGGGCATCTTGCCCGCTGTGGCATGGGCGTCCCGCCCGTGCCACTCCGGGAGCGGGACGCTCCCGCGCCCGAGCGGGCAGGATGCCCGCGGTCCCAGCTTTGAGGCCGAGCCTTCAACTTTTGTGTCCGCTATCGGCTGCTTACTTTCAACCTCCCCCCATTGGCAGCTACCGACAACTGAACATTGAAGACTAGTAACCGAGGGTTTAAAGCCCACGGCCCGGGGTTAGTAATCCACCCCTTGCCAGTAATTGGGGGTGTTTACGATTTCGAAGCGATTGGGATTGGCTTTCACCATCGCATCGGCGGTGGAGTTCCAGACGGTGCCGTGGCCGATTGTGCCGTTGCCGTACATGTTGTTATCCTGGACAACGGTCTGATCGAGAATGTAGTTGTGGAACCCTTGATTGCTCCTGTCGTTGGCGTCCTGCCGGGCATGATAATCCGCGTGTTGCTGGTCATTGGCAATGTCGTTGGCTTTCATCCGCGCGGTGGCCTCCGCGCCGATTCGGTGGATGGCATCGATTGCCGGGGCCGCGATAGCGTTTGCTTCCCGATTCACCACCGCCTGGTCCACCTGATAGCTCTGGAGAATCTGGGCCATGGTGGCGCGGTACCGGTCGACGAACCTGGGATCGATCTCGTAGGTGGAAATCGTAACCGTGTAGTCGCCCATCTGGTTAGGAGCAGTCGTGCACGCCAGAAACTCCATCTCCCAGTAATCTTTCTCCTGTAGGTTAGGCGGTGGCGGCTGGGTTGCCCCTAAAAGCAACCCGTGTCCGATGGCATGGACGCAGCGTTGGCCGGGAGGTCCGGCCATCTGCTCGGCGGTGGCCATCCGAAAGTCAATGCGTTGGTTGCCCACGCGATAGAACTCTTTGATGAAGCCGGGAAAGCCCCGAACCGGATCGAAGTTGGCCGGGTAAACCATTTTTACGCCCATCCCAGTGGTCATACCGCCGTAGGGCCGGTAACGAGGATTGGCGGTTGCCCCCCGGACCAGGTTGAGGTTGATCATCGCGTTGTAATAGGGTTCGAGGACGAGTGTGGTGCCCCCATTGCCTTGCACTTTCCAGTCGGCGGGGATAGCAACGTTGGCTGAATGATCCTGATTCCAAACCTGTTGCAGCGGTTCAGGCGGAGCCGGCCTGCCGCCTGTCGCGCCGCCCGCTGGTCCTCCCCCACCCGGCTGCCAGACGCCGAACAATTGCTTTAGCATGGGATTCATGCTGGAGCCAAAGCGCTCCGCATCGTCCATCACAAAGCCTATTTCCACCTGATTGGGACCGGTAGGAGCAGCGATGAGCTCGCCTGCCCTTTGTCTGTTGCCCATCGCGTGGTTGACGACGGTTAAGAAGACTGCATCCGAATTCGTGCCTCGCACCTTAAAGACTTTCCCCACTTGCGGTCTTTCCCCGCAGGTGTTGTGCACGTTGCGCAGAATCATCCCCATCGCTGCCGCCGGGGTGGTCGCACCTTCCACTGGCCCGTAGACGATTCTGCTGCCGTCGGGATTGTTAATGCCCTGCAGCGAGGTTTGGGCATGCGCAAAGTGCGCGCAAATCCCAACCACGAACAACCACAAAACCAAGCACACGGAAAATCGCTTACTTTTGCACATGATCGTCACCTCTATTCGTACCGTAGGGGCAACCGTTGTGGTTGCCTTGGGCGGCCCCGAGGGCCGCCCCTATGATCGATTTCACACGACGTCAAACTGTTTTACTTTGCTGCCACATTTTCACGCAGAAACGCTACAACTTTAGTGACGGAGTCGTTGGCCGCGTCCGGGTCCCATTTGATCGTGGCTGTGCCGCCGATAGCGGCCGGGTCATGATAGGAAAACGAGGGTCCGGAGCGGTTGAAGTCATGCGTGGCGCCGGCATATTCCACGGTGCTGATGTCAAAGTTGAACTTTTTCTTCAGCATGTTCCTGAGCTCGGGAACAGCCTTTCCCTCGCCATAAGAGTCTTCTGTTCCGTAAAAGACGATGATGGGCGCTCCAGTCATCCCACTGCTGTGTTCAATGATCTTAATGAGCGGCTTCGATACCGGGTAAAACGCCGCATGGGCAAGAAACCCTTTTTCGTTGCCTAACCATCGTTTGCGGTTTTCATCGACGGCGGTCCTCATCGTGACCCCGCCGCCCATCGAAAAGCCCATGATGCCGATGCGATTGGGATCGATGGCTGGGTTCTTTCTTAACTCCATCAACGCCGCAAAGGCCATGGGCAGGAAGGTATCAATCGTTGGGCGGTCCATGGGCCCGGTAAAGATGCCGGTTTTGAAATCCACTTCAAAGATTGCGATGCCGGCATTCAGCACCGGTTCGCGATAAAGCCTGCCGACCATGTTGATCCCTGAAGTCCCGTGAACCAGGACAACTGCCGGGCATGGACTTGAAGCGTTTTCCGGCAAGTAAAGGGTCCCTGACAATTGGTAGGACTGGCTTTTGTCGAGGGAAGAAAACTTAATCGAAGTTCCCGGGGCAGTTGCTTCCGCCGACGTGACAAAAGCAGTTAGGAAAAGTACGGTAAGTAAGCCGAGACATCTCAAATACTTCACTACGAGCCTCCTATAATTAATCGTCGGGACATTGCGTTTTCCCCCATCACCCAGATAGCGTAAAGCAGCGGGAAAATGCCTCAATTTCTTGTGGATGCGCATTGCTGGGGGCAAAGGCAGGTCCGGAGCGGGCTGCGTAGAAATGTTGCGAGTGTTGCCGGATCGCGCACATGAAGAACAGTGGGTGCACGATACGTGATGACCTTGAATCGGAAGTCAAGGGCAGGGCCTCTCTCCCGGGACACGACATATCACAAAGAGACTGCACGTGCGCTGGATACTAGTGCTTAGTTGCGTAAGTTAACGATAGTATTTCGAAGCTGCGAACCCTCGACCTCGCGCTTCCGCCACTTGAACGGCCTGGCATTTTGGGCATAGGCCGCGATGAACGCCTCGATGGC
>JBEKLF010000315.1:0-9008 GCA_050010335.1 Terriglobia bacterium | reverse complement strand
CCCAATCTGCCCGCTCGTCGCCAGTGAACGTGCGACGACCTTGCTTGCCACCTGCTTGTCTCATGCCGCCAGCTTGCCAGAGCTGAACGGCACACACCAGATGTACCCTGCTTGACGCTTACAGTGATCTCGCGGACCTTCCCGGGATCACGTCGCACTGTCAACAGGCCGACAGGTGTCGAAGAGCGAATCCTCGCGTGTGACACCGGGTTCGAGTCAATTCGCGTCGCTTGTATCAACATAGGTCCTGTTTTTCGTGCTTTCTAAAGATGCTGGTGAACTCAACCGTTGGCACGCCAACTGCTTATAGCCCCAGTGGCAAGGTGTCTCAGCCGCAATTGTTGATTGGAGGTCACAAGGCCATGCAGAATCGAGTCCTCGCATTATGGTTGATCGGGCTTCCCACACTTGTTGGCCTCATGCTGCTTGCAGTCGCGAATGAACCTCTGCGAGGTCGTGAAATGCAAGTCGCCGATCCCATCACGGCGGGGCTTGCGGGGCAGATGCCTCCCGGATTCGATAAGGAGGTTGCCAGAGTTGTTGCCGACATCGATCGGATTGAGGCCGACACGCCGCGGGATATGAACCAGACAACACTCGATCGCCAGGGTCAGATCCGCACGTTGGGGAAATTACTGCTCTTTGAAAAGCATCTCTCCGTCAATCAGAACGAAGCATGCAGCTTCCGCCACACGCCGGAGACGGGATTCACTGGCCCGATTCAATCTTTAAATCTGAGCACCGTATCCTATCCGGGATCAGTACGAACGCGGTTCAGCCAACGCAAACCACAGAGTTACATGTACGCCACATTTGCGCCCGTGCTCCATTACAACGCGCTGCAGGGCGACTTTGTGGGAGGGAATTTCTGGGATATGCGCGCCAGCGGTTATCGCTTGCAAAATCCAAGCGCCGAACAAGCCCAGGGGCCGCCAACAAACCCGGTCGAAATGGGCCTGCCCGACTCGGCTTGTCTCGCGTACCGGCTGTCCAAGGCTCCTTATCGCAGGCTATTCGAAGCCGTATGGGGCGCCGATTCGTTTGCCATTCAGTGGCCGGGCAATGTGGAGACAGTTTGCGCGACACCTGGGCCCCCAGCCGACAGCGATCTCTACCCTGTCCACCTCCGCCGCGCAGATCGGCAACGGTCCGACCGCGTTTATGACGGGCTTGGACTGGCGGCCGCAGCCTATGAAACTTCGCCGGAAGTCAGTCCGTTCACTTCGAAATATGATTATGTGCAAGCGGGAAAGGACCAATTCACGCCACAGGAAGCCAAGGGCTACGCGCTGTTTCGAGCCAAGGCGGGATGCAATCAATGTCACCGCGATGGCGGGCCCGGGGAAGAACCGCTATTTACGGACTTCACCGCCAGCAATTTGGGTGTCCCTCGGAATTCATCTCTGCAATTTTACTTCGAAGGCAAGCCCGACGACCGTGGCTACAGTCCGAACCCGGCAGGAACAGCGTATACAGATCTGGGTGTTGGTTTCTTTCTGCGCAAGCTTAAGAGTCTGAGCGGTCAGCTGAATCCGGATTCGCAGTGGATAGGACTGGCCCCGAAATTTGACGCCAAGGTGCAAGTGCCCACATTGCGCAATGTTGACATGCGCCCCTACCCCAACTTCGTGAAGGCCTATATGCACAATGGGTACTTCAAAAGTTTGAAGGAGGTCGTGCACTTCTACAATACGCGCGACATTCTACCTAGGTGTGAGGTAGGAGATCTCGGCGAAAAGGTCACATGCTGGCCACCACCCGAAGATACAACCAACCTCAACAAAAAACAGCGTGGCAACCTTAAGCTGATAGATGAGGAAGAGGATGATCTTGTGGCTTTCTTAAAAACATTGACCGACGACTACAGAGCTTCGAGCTCAGCAACAACAGAGCAGACGCCTTCTCAGCGCAACTATCAAACGAAATGAAGGACGTCCACTAAACGTTACACAATATCCATCAAGAAGAACAGCTTGTCTTTCCTGATCGGCCCGCCCAGCACACTGCCGAAATCGTTTTGCTGCACTGCGGGCCTCGCTAGGCCCTCGGAGTTGGCAAACCAATCGTTGGCATCCGGCACCGAGTTGCGGAAGTAATCGAACGCCGTGCCGTGAAACGCGTTCGTGCCGGACTTGGTGACCACCGATATCTGCGCGCCGGGGGTGCGCCCATATTCCGGCGCAAACGTCGAGGTTTGAATCCGCAACTCGTGAGCGCATCGAGCGACACCAGGTTGCTGGTCCCTCCCAACGCGCTAGTGAGGGGGAGCTGGCCGGCCCCACTTTCGCCCATCAAGGCGCCACTTGAAACTGTTCCCAGGTTGGCGCTCACTCCGTCCACCAGGAAGTAATTGGCGTCCGGGTGCTGGCCATTTACACTGAACTGGCCCTGCTCGTAATTACTGGTCGGCGTCAGCACCACTCCCGGCGCCAGATCGATCAGGGAGCTAAGGCTCCGGCCGCTCAAGGGCGTGTTTTCCACAAACCGGTTGCCGATGGTAGTGCCACCAAGAGCATTGTGCCTTAGTGGCCGCGTGGGGATTTACTCATGTTGGCATCCACGTAAGGCGAGGGAATGGGTCTGTGGTTGTGGAATGGCGATGAGCACCGGGATGACGCTTCTTAGATGAGGCATCAGTCTGACACTGGTACTCTGGGGTTCGAGTCCATCCGGGCCTACGATTTCAACAAATCACATGCGGCAGACCGCTATCTGGACGGATACTGCTTCTCACCGAGCGAAGTAATTTGGTTGTCGCCAATTGCAGGCAATCAGCAACTTGAAAAGTCCCCACTGTGTCAGGCAGGAGTGTCCTTTGGCAACAGTATGTCGAGCAGTTTTCTCTCGCGGCGCAATCCCTGTTCAATTTCCTAGAGGCCGACAGCAAATCGTATGCTGCCAGTTCGGACGGTAGTACATACTCTTGGCCGTCCTTTTTGCGACGTACGCCTCTCCATCCCCGGTTCCATTCGCCTGGACCATTCGTTTGCCCCATCGCGGGCACAAGAAAACAAGCGGGTGTCGATCGAGGATTTCAAGGAACTTTCTTCCAGGGATGAGGAATTTCATTCGTTTCATCCTTCCGCGGGCATTAATTGCCCGCCTCTTCAAATAGGAAATCCGCATTCCTGATTTCCGGTAGAGCGACGCGTTGGGATTACATGTACGCGCTGGTGCAGGGGATTTGTCGAGGTTGCGACGGAATGCTTCAACTCCTATCGATGTCGAAACCTTACCGCGCCGCGGCTTCCGGTAATTTGGGCTCTGCCGCCATCCCCTCATGCGGCCCTAATTCGCAAATAGATTAGCGGTCGTTCAGCAACGAAGTAATTCGAAGCCGTACGGGTTTGTTCATGACATAGCACCCGCAAGGTACTTCTGATTCTGCCGCTCGGGATTCAGCCGCAGTTCTGACTTCCGCTTTTCGCGTGCTACGGAGAACCAAGAGGAAGAGGCAAAATTTGCTTTTGTCGGGGGCGAAATCAGCCTTCCACACTACCCGAGCACGATGGTGCCCGAAAGACGCCCTTCTACGCCGGAATTCGGCCGGCGCAGCGCAGTGGGTCAGAGAGGGCTCAGCGACCTAAACGATTCCTTTACAGCGTGGGAACTATCTGGTCGACCGAAGTCTGAACCGAGAAACGCAAGCAAATTCCTGCGCAAACACCTTCCCTTAGGGAAGTGCAAGTATGTGCCCAGCCAAAATAAGGTGGGGACACACCGGGGACGCATTAAGTTGTTTCCTGCTGTTCTCCGAACGCCATCCAGTGCGTCCGCGTCCTTGTGATTCCTTGCTATTCCGACAGGGCATCGGACTTTCACGGCGGTGACGCAGGTTCGAATCAAGTTAGGCATGCCAGGATGGCGAAGCACTGCTGAAATCAACCTATCACTCTGGTCCGGTACATGGGATCGAGTCTTCGAAACGTCGGCAGGCAGGGAGTCATCATGAAAGGTTTGTCTCTCCCTTGACCGGTTGGCAGGTTCATAGGGTCGACGAGGATTACTGCTCCCACGCCGCCCGTGCCCAGCGACCGCTGGGTAAACGTTGGGGGTCAGTGGGAACAACTTGGGAACAAAATGTGACGAACACCGTGCTAAACTGTGCTTTAAGACGTAGAGAAAAGCTAGACGAACCAACAAGATAACATGTTTGTGATTGGTTCGGGACCAAGAGGTCCCCAGTTCAAATCTGGGCGCCCCGACCACCTTTCTGGAGTGTCTTAAGACGGAGAATCGGACCTACCTGGAGCAGCCGCAACACCTCAGAAAGCACGAAACAGCCTGTGACTGCGCTATGATATCGACATCCTGCAATACACGGGATAGACCCGTCGGATGAGATCGCAGCCCTCGCGCCCGCAGGAGCGACTCAAGTTATACGGCCAGGTTCTGGCGGGCAATCAGGCAAGTATGCCGAAACCTCACCGAAGAGCCAACCACAGAGCATCCCGCACCTTCTTTGAGGCAGCAGGGATCTTGCGCACTTGATAGCGGCGGCAAGCTTCCACCGTGCTCTTGAGGCTCTTGAGGTAGGCGATGCAGGGCTTGCAACCCTTCAGATGACGGTCCAGATCGTGGCAATTCTTCACCGGAAGCTCGGCGTTCAGGTAGTCCGAAAGCATCGCGAAGATCTGTTTGCAACGGCGGTCAGGCATGGCTTTTTCTCTCACCTTCGCTGAGATGTTGAACGTAGCCGGCGAGCGCATTGCGGACGAAGACGCGCGCCCGGTGCAGGCGCATCTTGGTTGTTTCCTCGGAAATGCCCATCACCTCCGCCACTTCGCGAGTATCGAGTTGTTCCATATCACGAAGGATCAAAACCAGGCGGTAATGCTTCGGAAGGGCCAGGACGGCGTCCTCCAGCCTGCTGCGCAATTCCTGATTCAGGACGATCTCTTCCGGCGTGATCTGCCATGATTTTGTCCCCGCCGGCGATAGGACGGAATCCTTGGGCATCAGGTCGTCCAGTGAGAGCATTTGCGCCGGCGCGAACTTGCTCTTTCGGCGGCTCATCAAGCAGTGGGTTTTCGCCACTTTATAGAGCCATCCCGACAGAGCCCTGGCGTCAGGAAACTCTCGAAGCTGTCGCGCCAGACGGATCAGCGTTTCCTGTGCGGTGTCTTGAGCATCCTCGTGGCTTCCACACACCTTCATTCCGAATCCGTAAACAACCCCTCGCAGAGTTTCGAGCGCACGCTCGGCATCCTGGCGATTCCCTGACTTTAGGATTTCGAGTGCTCGTTCAATTTGAGTATTCACCCAGTCAATTCTCCCAACGAAACGGCCTGAAATCGCGCATCATTTGTAGTATCGCACTTCCCCACTGGATATGCGATTGCAGAGCCCACCCCCTCGGTTTGTTGCCACAGCGACGTTGAGTGAGTAGCCGCGTGCCCAGTCACCGGCTACTGCCCAGCGGCCTTGAAGGTTAAATTGTCGTCCAAAAGATAGGCGAGCCTGACTCCGGCCTTCTCCAAGTGAAGTTCGATCACCGGTTCCGCTTTGCGCTCGTACGTGGGGGTGATGGGGGCGGGATTCTCATTGCTGAGGTCTCCGTAGGCAACCGTCTGAGCGAGGCGGTGGCCCTCCATCACCCAATTCTCGATGCTGCCCTTTTGCCGCTCAGTCTTTCCCTGGGGGGTAATCCCGCTTCCCAACCTCGCCACGAACGTGGGTGGCTTGGCGTGGATGTTTCGGACGAGTCGCGTGTTTAACGCGCTGATCTTTCTGTGAGTGGAGGGCGCGCGTGTGCCCTGACCGGTGCCCCTTCACAATCTCGATAGGCCCTATTTTGATCCGTTCGACTTCCTGGCAATCAAATCGATCCACGATTCGGCATAGGGGTCGGTAGAAGACCACGAGTAGGACCAGAGTCGCGATAAAGCCGATCAGAGGCCAGACGATTGTTATGAACTTCACCCACCTCATTATTTCCACCCGCACAATTCCTCCTGGCACGCCGACGCGGACGCATTTCAGACAGCCTGAGAAATCCAAGGCCGAATGGCTGATTGGGTGGTCCCCGACATTTCGCTTGCTTCCCCACCAAAAGGAATCGCTTGGCCATCGAGGTGGTACGCCTCCGAGCAGACGGTACGACTCCTGGGTGCCCTCGCTTTGCCGGTCGTCCCCCGCTCGCAGTCCATCTTTAACGATGCCGCAAAGAGACGCAGCAAGAAACCGTGTGCTGGGAGTCGGAATCTCGATAAGCCGTATAGGTGGTGGTTTTTCAGCAGGCTGCGGGGGGATTACTCTCACTCTCGTCGTGCCGCGCCAGTGAGAGCGGAGCGAGTACGGACCTAGCGTGTGTTGGATCTCAACTTGAGACTTGAGAGCCTGGATATGTAATTTTCAATGCGGTGCTTCGCCTCCGGCTTCTGGTAGGCGACAAACCAATCCCAGCCTTGTAGACCCCACGAGTATTTTTCATTCCATTTAGTTACCCAGTGCTGTGGCATCTTGATACGCCCCTTTTGCAGACCCTCGCAGACGGCCATGATGTAATTCCTGTCACCATGATGTCTTGCACATAATTCCAGGATGACCTTTTTGCGCTTTTCGGCCACAGGGTCTGTTCCCTTGCGCGAACTCCGCTTTCGCGCCAGCTCGTTTATTAGGCGGGGACCGTACAATCGACCTTGTAGGCAATCGATGGCGAACTGGTGGCGATCACATACAATTGCAAAACCTGGCTGCTTGTAAGGCTCGAAGTTCCATGAAGCGATGAAAGAACCTTCGCATCCTGGAACACAGCATCGCCGATCCTCGGGCTTAACCTTCCAGACCGTGAGAATCGGCACCTTGGTAATCTTGTGCTGCCGTAATACGTCAATGAAAGCCTTATAATACTGCTTCGAGATCATGGTGGCCAGCATGTCGGCATGTGGCTTGCACCAAATTAGTTTTGGTACCTGCATTTGGTTAAGGAAGTCGGTAGGTAGTTCGTTGCAGCCTTCGACAGAGCACGTTTGCAACTCATCCCTGACTTCCGGTCGGAGTTTGATATTCGAGGAGTCCATGTTTTCAGAACCTACTCAATCGGCCATGTAGGGATGGCCGCGTCGATCTCTGCCATGAGGCGGATGGTCTCACTCAGGATCGTGACGACTTTGCAGTAATGCTCCAGATCTTCTTAAGCCATAGCGCAGACATAGCGATATCATCCCTTCCACGGGAAGGTGTGCGCCTTCACATTCTGATAATTTGAGTCAAGTGCCGGTTCGAGCAGAAGTAGGGCGGCTATGCGGCGGGCCATCTCCTGCACGTAGCGGACTTCGTCTTTCGTCAGGGGACGGCCCAGGAGTTTTTCTTCACGGTAGGAGAGCCACTTTTTCATGACCTGATAGCCGCCGATGGTGTATTCCCAAACTCGCAGCGGTATGTTAGACCAGTAGGCAAATTCATTCAGGTAAACATCGCAAGTGCGCTCCCCCAGCAGCTTGATTGCCTCGCCGAAACTCGCCCGCTCTTTCGGGTTGTAATCGCGGTCGATGATCTTTCCCTTGCCTGGCATCGTGACGCCGCCCTGGCCCGGATGTCCCCATCCGGCGGTAACTGCGAAGTGCTCAGCTTCATTCAGGGTCATGCCGCTTTGGAGAATGAAGGTAGCGATCCCTGGTAGGGGCGGTTCGCGAACCGCCCCTACGTCGGTTTCCGTGTCCAGCAACGCGACAATCTGCCTGCCCAGCGCCGTCGACGCAAGCAGCGCTTTCTCGGTGTCCGGCAGCGGAATACGCGGCCAATCCTGGCGGATGCCGTCAGCATTCTCTGCGAGGTAGGCTGGCGAATAGCCGACGGCCAGTGTATGCATCCAGACCAAGTCGGCGGCCTCAACATTGGAATCCGGATTGACGCTGCCCAAATTGGCCAGGTAGGCCCGTGCGGCAGCGGAGAGGTTTGCTTTCGGTGGCGCAGGGGGCCGCCTCGGGCTTTCGATCAGAAGACCTTGTTGGTCGCCATCCGTCGTGCTCGGTGCGTCCTGGACATGGATGGGCATTGCCACGACATTTGGACGGAGCAAGTGATAGTCGGGTAAGTACCGCGTGACCGTGATAGGAACACCTTCGTCCGGCCTCTCCGCCATCCTCCGGGTCGCGACAAAGATGTTCCCCTGCCAGTTGTGGACTGCCAACTCCGGTCGGGGCCGATTCCACAGCGTGGGAACGCGAGTGTAGTAGCACCAGCGCGAGTCCATTGGATACAGCGCGTATGGTTTAATGTTTCCGCTGTCGTATTTTTCACGAGCCACTGCGTTAGACCTGCAGCGTTTGGCATCGTACCCGCCAGCGTTGCGAGTCAGGCCCGAATCGAGAGATTTGAGGGTATCCCAGTCTGCTTCCGCATCGAAATAGGTCCGGACACGGTGTTCGAGCGCCTGACGGTTGATGTCCAAAAGGCCCCCGTGACGCATCTCTTGGAGACCGCTAATAGGAGTGACGCCGCAAAACTCCACTAGCTTGGGCCAAGCTTCATATAGCGGGGTCACAGCCAAAGGACGATACGAATAACGATTGCTCCTTCCCGGGCTCACTCTTTCGTAGTCCTTGCCGAAATCCTCTTTATCGACGCTCTGCAACAGATCTGCGCGCTTGTTGGTTCCCCAAAAATTGCGGAACAAGATTTGTGCTGTTCTCTCGCGTTTGGGCTTCCGCACAATCATTGTGATTGCCGTACCCAGTCTTATGCCTTCGCGGTTGCTTTCGGTGGAGAAGACCGACGGGTCGGGTTTCCCTTCGGGCGTAAGCTTTCCTGTTTCGCGACTATCCCCGTTCATGCAATCAAACCACAGCTTGTCGAACTCGTCTAGAAAACGCTTCCGCATTACAACGAACGAGGGATCACCTAAATAGGAATAGCTAGAAATGTAACAGACGATTCCGCTGCCAGTGCTATACATCCGCGCATAATTAAAGGGACATAGGTTGCCCCTGTATGGCATACTTCTCGCCGGAGGAGTAGCCATGGTTCCTCGCCTGCTGCGGTTGCATCCCTTGACCTATCGCCGG
>JBEKLF010000314.1:0-9041 GCA_050010335.1 Terriglobia bacterium | reverse complement strand
TGCCGTCATCCGCCAGTTGCACCAGGGATTGCCCCGGCTCGCTGCAGACCCGCAGCGCTTGCGCAGTCTCACGGCTTGGCCTTGGATTGTTAGTCTCAACTTGAACGCGCATTAGAATAAGAGGATATGATTTCGTTCGGCTTCTCGGCCCGCCTCTGGCAGCAGATTGATGCTGGGAAGCTCATTACCGTTCATCGAACACCTACTGAAGATTGCGGTCAAGAGGATGCGGGAGATGGCAGCGGTACCGGCATGAGGAACACCCGCCTGACCTGGAGATTATCAGGGAATCGAGTTGAGTTGGACTAAATTGAGGCTCTGGAGATTCTGAAAAAGGCGAGGGTTCATTCCACCCAGAGTTCATTGAACAGCTTAACCGTCGCAGGAGCGAACCCGGACACGCGGTGGCGGTAGGGGACGGAATCGCAATGCTGTCCCCGTTTTCCCCCATGAGTTTTGCCTGACTTTAGCTTGTGGCTCTCAGCGGTGCTGGCTCATTGTGTTCTTGGGAATCCGCCCCTTTGGGCGATTGAGTGGCAGGTTCAGGTGTCGGCATGTGGCACTGACCGTCGAAGAACCCTCCGGGGTCCACCAGCAGGCAGGAAGTATAGATGTCGCCCACCACGCTGCCGTGTTCTTTGATTTCCAGGCGTTCCTTGGCGTAAACGTTCCCCTTTACTTTGCCGGTGATGTTCACCACGCGGGATTGGATATTTCCTTCGACTTCTCCCTGGTCATGAACCACCACCGCACCGTCGGAAACGATATCACCCTTGATGTGGGTGTTCAGCCGGATGCTCCCACTCGCGACCTTCATATTACCTTCCACCTCCACACCGGGTTCGAGGCAGGCGACCCAATCGTCCGGTAAGTCGGAGAGGTCGCGCCGTCGTGTTGCGAGTTTGCTCATGCCGAATGCCATTTCGCCCTCCTACCGCCTCCCGCCAGCTACGAGGCTTTGTGTGGCCTGCAAGCTCCTGCTCCGTTTAGCCAGGGAACCGTCCTCGCCCTTTCCATTACTGAATCCTCCGAAGAATGAGGACACGGCTAATCTAGCCGTGGTGAATCTGCACGCAATAAACTACTAACCGGAGTGTGAAGCAAGGAAAATTCGTTCCCTTGGTACGAAAGTACTGGGGCTTCGTAAAAGGCATGGGTGGAGCCAGGAGGACATGATTGGATACGGCTTCTCGAACCGCCACTGGCAACAAATCGAGGCGGGGCGGGCCATCCCCGTCACCACGCGCCTGCGCATCTGCGAGGTCTTTGCCATCCCCATGGCAAAGCTGGTGCGGGGCTAGGACGCCTGAATCTATGAGACGCCAAGCATCGTGTCACCCTCCGGTCGGGAGTTTATTACGTGCAGATTCACTACGAGGAGCTTAGCTGTGTCATCCAAAGGTTATGCCTGCTCCACTCTATTGGCGGAGAAGAGACCCACTCGGAAGCAAGAAGAAAAGGACTGGGACTTCTAAGGGGCAGCCGCATGATACCATCAAGAAATGGCAACAGGGCGTTCACTCCCTCAGCCCAGCCGGTCCAAGGGGGCATACAAATGAGGTCACGCATATGGATGTTGATAGCGGCCGCCGCACTGGTGGCGTTCGCAGTCATCAGCATCAAGAAGCAGCGGGAACGGGCGGAAGCCGAAAGGATGATGGTATGGGGATGAGCCACCCACCCGAAGGCGGTTGGACTGACGCCAAAACCGGCCAGTGGTTCTTCATCGACGAGCACGCCGACGGGGCGAAGCGCCCCCGCAACCGCGCCAGCATCGGCATGCCCGACGCGCGTCCTCATTTAAAGAGGCTGATTTGCCAGGAGCATTTCGCAGAACCTCTGCACCGTCCGCCGCTCCTCATCGTGGTCCGCCTTGAGATAGTCATAGCTGGGGAGCGAGTTCAAGAGCCGCAGGCCGGAGAGTTGCAGGTCGCGAATGAGTGTGTATTCGTCCATGACGGGGTCTCTGCTCTCCTTGTGCCGGATTACGATGCGGACGCTGCGCTGGTCCCTCAAATACCGGATGGCCTCGCCGACGCGGAAGTCCGTGCATGCAACGAACTGACCGCTCTGGTAGTCGCCCATGCGCTCTCGCAGCCGGTTCATCTGACCCACGTAGAACGGAACGTCCCTGCCGTTCGCCTTCCAGCAAAGAATGTACACGTGCCCCTGACCGCGACCGGGGAGGCCGCCCTCATTGGGCGCAAAATCAACCGCGTGGAAGTCGGCAAGAAGAGATTCAGACCCACTGGTTGAGTAGTCCTCGCAGCGGTGAGCATCAAATTCCATTTGTACTTCCGCCGGGGGTCGTGTCGGGTCCGGACGCGCAGGGGCAGCAGATTTGACCCAACCGCACCCTTCGCACTTCCAATCGACGGGAGAGTGGGGGCCAGCACCGATTCCATGTGCAGAGAGTTTCTTCGCCATGGCGCAAGTGTACCAGTGCCAACGGCGTTCGTCACCTCTGTCCCAAAGTGCCGTGCCCGCGCACCAAGGCGAGTAAACACCAATCCCGCTGGGCTGGGGCACACTGGCGGGAAAGCCAAAAAAGCGGCTGAGGAGCATGCCCCGCCACCGCGTCTGTGGCGACCGAGCCGCACGCTGGCAATGCCGAAGCGCACGGCGGGGAAGTGATTTTGCAGGTTTTCCGGGGCCGGGTGTTGTCGGAGCAAGAAGTCAGAAGAATGGCCGATGGCTTAACGCTCGGCCCTTTCGCCTGCCATCGCCAGCACAGCCTCCCACCTCGGAATCGGGCAAGAACATTCTTGACGGCTCCCTGAATTTCACAGTAAAATTCCTTATCTTCTCAGGGAAATAATCAGTGCACACGGCCTAGACTGCGTCTCCCGAAGGGAGGACACACGTGGCTTACGACCATCAGTTCTGGCTATTCCAGGATGATGACGACGGGCCTTTGTGGAGGGGGTCCTTCGACGACATCGACGATGCCAAGCGCCAAGCCCAGCGGCTCGCCGATGCAGAGCGCCACGAGTTTTTCGTTTACATCTTCAAGTACTTCACTGAAGTAGCGAGAATGTTCCCGTCCAGGGTCGAGCCAAGTCCCAGCACGGGGCTGGACTGGAATAGACTGGCGGCAGAAAAGAAAAGCGGTTAGGAAACCCACAACGATGCCACGCTGCCCTACCTCTGAATTTGAGCATGGTGGCGATTAGAGGCATACCGAGCAAGAAGACCTTCAGGAGGGCGTCCGACCTCCCCGGTCGGAATTGGGCAAGACCATTCTTGACTGCTCCCTGAATTCCACAGTAAAATTCTTTATCTTCACAGCAAAAGAATAGTGCATACGGCATAGACTGCGTCTCCCGAATGGAGGGCGCAGACGGCATACGACCATCAGTTCGAGCTTTTCCAAGATGATGCGGGCGGGTTTGTGTGGAGGGGGTCGTTCGCCGACCTCGACGAGGCCAAGCGCAAGGCCCAGCAACTTGCCGACGAGGAGCGCCAGGAGTTCTTCGTGTGCAGGTTCGAGGACTACTCCGAGATAGCGAGAGTGTTCCCGTCCCGGATGAAGCCCCAGGTCCAGCCAGGATAAATTTCTTGCGCCCGCCAAACCCCATCACCACACCTTTGGGACACTGCCCTTTTCGGGCGGTTGTTGCCAGCAGGGCCGGCATGTGCTAACTTGCCCGGCATGAATCAGCAAACCGAATCCCCCACAACCAAGCCTGGTGACCATTGCTCCCTCTGCGGCGAAGGGACGCTCGTGTCTTCTCCATCGGGGGTAAACTTGCTCTGCCACGCGTGCAACCAAATCACCGTTTTGCCCCAGGCGCAGAGGCTGGATGATCTGCCCCATGGGCGGACTCCCGGTAGACGCAATAAGCGATAGTCGAACTGTAAAAACGTCCCCCGCCGCTTCGCCGCCCGGATATGCGCTGAGGGCGATCACAGCCTCGGTTTGACTTTCCTTATGGTTCTGGTGCGGCGAGGTGGTCCGCAGGCTGCTGCGAGTTTTTGGACCAGCTTGGCGGGGCATTTGCTCGGTCGGTCGGGTTCCCCAGATGCAGTCCATGTCGTCGGTATCGGGCGGCAGCATCATCAGCGCACATCTCGCCACACGGCTGGCGTGGCCGCTGACCGGTCCGTCGAGTTACAACAATTTTGGAGTGGTGCGCCGATTCTGCGTTGCTATGTCTGAGATACGGCCGTTCTACTCCTCCGCATGTTTTAATGACGTTATCGGAAAACTTTTTTGTTGGGTCTTTTTGCCATCGAACCAGTCACAATAAGCTGAGGTAACTTCATCCGGATTTCGGTAGACCGCTGACACCGTCATTTTAGGGCCGCCGGCCTTTAATTGAACAACATTGCCCGGTTTGATTTCATCCATTTTAGCCACTCCGATTAGAGGGGTCAGCCGTGGGTGCGGCTGCGCCATAGCCGTGTTCATCGTTGGCTCGCTGAAAGCTTCAGGTAGGTCTGTGTGGCTTTGGTGAATGCCTGAGTCAGCCTTGTGTGTTCGATAGAGGAAACAAAGCCCTTAAGCCTTTCGTAGTCCTCAAGCGCCCTTCTCGCTTCGAGCATATTGAGCCTTACGGATTCTATATCATGACGGGAGGCCATCATCAGCCTGGTTTTTTCTTCCGCTTCGAGCGGCGGAAATCACCTCGTTCGCAGAGGGTCGAGCCGCCATGGTACTTCCATTCCAAGGGGAGAGCAATCAACATGCCCAGGGAAACCTGTGTTGATACCTGACCTCAAGCCCCGGCACCCCGTTCCATCAACGGGCACCCCGCACTGACAGATTGACGCCTTCGATTCCCTTGATTTCCACGGAACTGTGCATAAGCCTGTTCAAAAGGGGGCTGTCTGCCACTGCCCCGGCTGAAACTACGGTGGCTTCACCTGATTGCACAGAATCGGTGCAACCATTGCTGACCCCCTGAGGTTCCGAAGATTCGCCTGACGCCGCATGACTTAGTTACGCTCAAGGTCTTGGCGTCCTTCCGACCACATGCGGCATCACGGCAGGTAGAGGTACGTTCACGCTGAATTCTTGCCTCAGACGAGGAGAGCCGGGGCACCGTCCTACCAAAAAAACACCCCGGCTCCTCCGTGTCCGTTTTGTGAACCCAGGGTGTTGGGGCGGGGGTGAGGCGTGACGGAGGGGTGGACGCTGTTTATCTGTGAATCAACAGGGACCCCCTGCGTGCGCACCAGCCGTTCCTACACCCAAAGATTAATTGGTACGCTCTCCTCGGTAGCGTGGAACAGCCACTGGAAATTGCGGTAGGGAGGGGGCGGGAGACGGCAGCGGCACCGACAGGAAAAGAAAAAACCCCGCCTGACCTGCGGATTGTCAGGGAATCGGGTGGAGTTGGGCTGAACTGAGGCGCTGAAGATTCCACAATAGCCGAGACTTCATTTCACCCAAATGCCCCCCGACACTTCAGCTTGGCATTTTTGTGTTTACCGGCGTTCAGCACGTCGGGTACTCAGCCCTTGCCGGATAGAATCCGGGCCGTGCCTTCCCATTCGGTCACCTGCCCAGTCCGACGATAAGGCGGCGTCAGGACCACAGTTGTGGGCGACTAACTTACCTTTGCCTTTTCCTTGTCGGCATCCATGACTCCAATTCCGCAACGTACTCGGGTGGGAATCCTCGTTCACACGCAGCGGGGATGATTTTCTCAAGGTATCCGGGCCGAGGAATGCCCGGTCTAATGTTGGAAGCGACATATATGAGTGCCTGCACAGCCTCGCTGCTGTCATGGGGATGAACGGCCACGACTTTCTTACGGTAGAGCCCTCCGGGAATACCCTCATATCGGTCAAGAGCCCTTTCGTCAGCGGGAGTGAGGGTCCACAGCAGTCCTAGAGTGATGCAGTCCGGCGCTGGAGCAACCGTTGCGACGCCACTTTCGTTAATCAGAAAGGAGTGCGCCAATAACTGCGCACGCCCGGCCAATTGTGAGCCGGGGCAATGGGATGCCATCCGCTCCTTAGCCATGTTCGAGCCATATGCAAAATAGTACCGCCTCTCTTCAGCCATCTTGGTGCCTTCCTTCTGGTGAAGTTTGCTGCCACGGCCAAAAACAAAACTTTCCGTGCCCTCCAATGATTGAGCTGACACCTCTGTTTCTCTGGTACCAACGCTGACAGGGGAACCGTCCTCGTTGTCTTGCTGTACCACCCCGACCGTCATGCGGTCAGGTGAACGCCGCAGCGCCGAAACACCAGGGCATGAGGGTTGCGCTAAGACCTCTTTCTGGCCATCTTGCGCCCAACGTCAAGCATGAATTGCCTGTCCGCCTCATCGACCTGCCGAAAGAACCCGAGGAGTTCCCTCTCTCTTCTGTCCGGGGACTCCATTGCGCCTGCGGGGACGGGCTCGGGCTTTCCTTCCCCCTCGAAGAATAGCTGGTAGACTTCGACCTCCAGGGCCTTCGCCCATCGCTCAAGGGTTCCGAGGCTTGGGACGGTATGCCCATTCTCCACTCGGGAGACATAACAACGGAGAAGCCCAGTGCGCTTTTCGATTTCGCCCTGGGAGAAATTCCTTGCGGTACGCAGTGCCAAAAGCCGTTTACCGATATCCATGGGTGGTTCCTCCATTTGCCGTAGCGTGCAGCGTGGCTCAATCAAATTGGAGCAAGGCCAAAGTTGTTTGGCACTCTCCTTGGAGCTGCCGGAATCCCTCACGAGTTTCTGGGGCGGGACGAGAGCATAATCAGTCCTGCGTGTCCTTGAGGGAGCGGTTCAGGACCTTGCAAGGCCCCCCAAATCTCTCCCGGAATTAAGAGGCGTCCGAACACCTTGATATTTTGAGAGCCCTCACGTAGCCGAGAGGCATGAGTTTGTACATCTCACAGTTCACGCCCTCGACTTTTAACAAGCCTCTCTCGGTTAACTCTGTCCACGTCCTCGGCAGGACGTCAGGGTAATCCCCAGGGTCAATAATCAGTGTGGAGAACGGGGCGTCACCCAACGTTTCCAGGAAGCTGACCAGGGCCTTATCGAGGTTTTGACGCCTGGCACGGGAAAATAAGGTCATAGTCGCCGCCGCCTTTCGCCCAGGAGGGGCGAATGATACACCCCTGGGCTTGCAGCCTTGCAGGGTAATTGCGGCGAAGCACCCGTAGCTTATTAATTAGAGGTACGATTGCACGACTAGAGTGCCACCGCCGTAATGATGCAGGCAGTTTACCATCTAGATTATTTACTGTCTATACTAAGTTTACGCTTTGTAAAATGCGATATTGGTTTATCTTTTGAAATGGAAGCGATATGGTCCCCTGATACGTCTGTTCAGTCAACGTCAATGAGTGTGATTCCCCTGCACGCGCACTTAAAGGTTAATGTATACGCCACCCGCGGAGGCCATAAAAACTGTTTTCCAATCAACACAACCTTCGCCCCCTACTAAGCATCAAGTCTTTTGGATTGAATCATCTATAATAATTAGCCGTCGGAATCTCGATATCGCAAGAGGAGGTTCTGTATGAGAGACCGAATCAAGTCTTCTGTCTTCTTGCTGGCGGCAATGGCCTCCTTGGCCTTTACGGGATGCGGTGGCTTAGGCACTTCTCCAACCCCCACCCCGAATCCAGACCCACCCCCAACTTCGACCGCCAACGAATGGACCTGGGTGAGTGGCTCGAACATCGTGAACCAGCAGGGCTCGTACGGCACGCTGGGGACGGCCGCTCCGGGGAACGTTCCCGGGGCGCGCCAGGAAGCCGTCACTTGGACCGACGCGGCCGGAGATCTCTGGCTCTTTGGAGGCGCCGCTGCTCCGGTGGGCGGGGGGTGCTATCTTAATCATCCACTTTGTTGGGCCGGGACCAATTCCTTCTTCAATGACTTGTGGAAGTTCAGCGGGAACGAATGGACCTGGATGGATGGGTCGGAAACTACCGATCAGCCAGGGACATACGGTGTTCAGGGTGTTGCCGACCCCGCTAATGCGCCAGGCGCACGCTATGCCGCCGTAAGTTGGCGCGATCTCTCCGGAAATCTCTGGCTCTTCGGTGGGACGGGTTACGACTCAGCCGGGAATGTCGGGGTACTGAACGACCTTTGGAAATACAGCGGCGGCCAGTGGACCTGGGTTGGCGGTTCGAACCTGATCAATCAGCCGGGAAAGTATGGGACACTGGGGACTGCCGCTCCGGGCAATTCCCCAGGGGCGCGAACCAACGCGGTGGGATTGGCGGACGCAGCCGGAAATTTCTGGCTCTTCGGCGGGTCCGGCTGCGACTCGACGGCAGACTGCGGGGGAGCCCTCAACGACCTATGGGAGTACAGGGGCGGCCAGTGGACCTGGTTGAGCGGCACGAACGTCTCCTATCCCGCCCAGCCGGGAGTGTTCGGGACGGAGGGCACGCCCGCGCCGGGCAATCATCCCGGGGGGCGCTACAGCGCTTCCGGCTGGATGGATGCATCCGGCAATCTCTGGATCTTCGGCGGGATTGGTTACAACACCTACTACGCAAACGTGGCAGAGCTCAACGACCTTTGGAAGTACGGCGGTGGCCAGTGGACCTGGGTCAGTGGCTATGACAATCTCATCGACCAGCTGGGTACGTATGGAACCCAGGGGACGGCTGCTCCCGGCAATGTTCCAGGGTCGCGGGACAGCGCCATGAGTTGGACGGATGCGGCCGGAAATCTCTGGCTGTTCGGCGGGGAAGGCTTTGGTTCGACCGGAGGGGGATACCTCAACGACCTCTGGAAGTTCACTGCGGGCGAGTGGACCTGGGTGGGTGGCTCGGGCGTCGGCGGCCAATCGGGGACGTACGGAACACTCGGGATTCCTGCTGTCGGCAATGTTCCCGGGGCGCGCATAAACGCCGCGACCTGGGCCGACGCGCACGGAAATCTGTGGCATTTCGGCGGATTTGGCATGGACTCGCAAGGTGGAATGGGATACCTCAACGACCTGTGGGAGTATCAGCCCTAGGAGCCTGTCGGAGATAGATGTTGGTTGGTGCCGAGGTACGGGTGAAGATTGATCCGAGGCACCGGTATGTTCTTATGGACAGAATGAGTAAGGGTTGTAAGATGAGGTTATGGTCAAA
>JBEKLF010000313.1:0-9119 GCA_050010335.1 Terriglobia bacterium | reverse complement strand
GTCCCCTGGGGGAATGTCGCTCTCGTGAAGTACGGCACCGCCACGCTTTTCGTGCACGGCAACGTGCTGCAATCGACCACCGACGTGACGGACCAGACGGGGGCGGAGAGGCAGGACCAGATTTTCTACCCCTGGGGACAGAGTTGGATACTCCATCAACTTCCGGACGACGGCACTTACGCCACAATGTTGCCGCTGAGCACGACGACCGGGGAGGAGACGGGCAGCACCCCCAATCGCGACTATAGCAAGTCCTACGGCCGCTGGCTTAGCCCCGACCCGGGAGGCCGACGCGCTGCCGACCCCAGCGACCCGCAGACCTGGAATATGTACACGTACGTAAGGAATAACCCAACCACCTTCGTCGACCCGGAAGGTGAATCAATTGAGCTGACATGCAGCAGCAGCGACCTCGACGCGTGCGCGGGAGAACGCAACGAAGAACTCCAGGCTCTGCAGCAAGCCGTTGGTACACAAGCCGGTTCTTATCTCTACGAGAATCCGCTGACCACGACCGACGCCAATGGAAATTCGACGACGCGATACTACGTTGGCATATATTCAGGTGGGCCGAGCGGAAATGGTCCAGCCTTCGACCAAATCAACTCTGTCGCAGGAGAACTTGCACCCATCATCAATGACACAAAGAACGTGCAGATGGCTGTTGCCTCTGCGGGCAGTACCGTTACCGATGATCTCGGCTACAACTATACCCTAAGTGGCCGGAGCCCCGCGGTTACCGGGTTCTTCGGAGGGAACTTACGAACCTATATTGTAGATCCCTCCACACCACTGCAATCGCTCCCGGCGATCATGATGTGGCCTTCAGTTTCTGGCTCGGTGACGCCCGGCACGGTGGTCGGGCACGAACTCGGACATGCGCGGGGAGTTATGACAGGGATGATGCCGAGCCAGACGAATCCTGACTCGCTTCGAATTGAGGACAAAGTCCGAACGCGGGATAACCCCAATGCTCCTCAGCGCATAATACACGATTGTCCAGCAGGAGCGTGCCCATGAAAAAAAACGCTGCGATGATTCTCGGACTCGGGCTTCTGGCGGTAACATCTGTTAGTGTCGGGGCCGTTGAAATCCACCATCGTGTGAGATTTGGACATTTCATAACCTACGGCATTCACGCGGACGTAGTGGAGAGGTCGGAAGCTATTGGAATCCCTGGGATAAAAACGTTCTACGCCGCGGAGGTATTCAACTACACGCTCTTCCCATTGACATTTGCCGGGTGGAATTATGTGGGGGATGTTCTCGGTCCCCCTAAGTTCTATTGCAGGTTTCAGGTCCAAGAATTATCCCCCCAGGACGGCCACTGGGTTGCGGTGGTTGACTTTAGGCCTGCTGAGGGCTGGCAGGGTCCTATCGCACATAAGAGACTGTATCCGTTTGCGTCGTTGGTGCCGATGGAGCCGGAACCGACCGGTGCTATGGATGCGCTTCGAAAAGGGGACTTAGTACGATTTGCTGTATTCACGGACCTCCATGCACCCGCAGCGGACGTACACACGGAGCCGTTTCGGATCAATGAGGTTCCGACAATAGCGGCCTCCCTTGCACGCCCTATACGGTGACGGGCGGGCTGACGGACAGAGTTAGTTGCCCGGCTTGATATTTACCCACTCTCCGGGGAAGGGGACAGGCACCACGTTTCCTGGTTTTTCCGCCGGATACCATGGCCATGCCGGAAAGCGTTCTCCAGCCATGAGCCACAACCATGAGCCGCACCTTCGAAAAACTGGGGAACGTGGTGTCTGTCCCCATCCCCCCATTGTTGTATCCAAAACTCACTACGCCGAAATAGTCTGAAGGGAGGCTTTCGTGACCACACGCATAGCAGTTGTTATTCTGCTCCTGGCCGGCTCTGCACTCGGTCAGGGCAGCGCGGACAACCGGGGTACTGAAGCAAGGCATTATCCAAACCTGATCCACGCGGAGCTTCCGTTGTACCCGCCTCTTGCATGGACCGCACACATCACCGGGAGCGTCGAAATCCAGATCACGGTCGACAAAGGTTCTGTGGTGGATGCTCAGGTCAAGTCGATCGATATTCAGGTCATCGGCCCCGACAATCCTCCCAGGAACGACCTCCGAACCAAATTGGCTGTTAGTCCGTCCCTGTCGAATCCGACACTCGCAAACGTCAAGACTTGGCAGTTTCAGCCAGAGGGCCGCACGACCTTCCTTGTGAAATATGTTTACCGCATCGAGGGGGAGGAGACGACGCTGCCCGAGAATCCGAAAGTTGAACTCGAACTACCGCGCCTTGTAAAAGTGACGGCCAGGCCGTTCAAACCCACATGCAGCGACTGCAGTGAGTAAATCAGGGGGGAAATGGTGTCACTGGTTCGATCTTGAGGTCGAAGAACGAAACGGGACCCTTTTACCAGCGTCCGGGGACGGGGACAAACACCACCGTCACTGAGGTTCGAAGAGCGGCGGGGCCTGGACAGCAGGTTCACGCCACTTGCTTTCTCCGCCATGAGCATAATGCCAGGCGGAGAAACCCGGAAACGTCGTGTCCCCGTCCCCAAGGAGAACTCCGCCCCATCTCGCACGCGTCCGACACAGCGCGGGAAACGCGTGTCTCAGGGATGAGGCAGGGTGCGTCGAGTTTTGACGCCATGTATCCGCGATAAGAACCGTATGCGGTAATCCCGCACGTACGGACCTGTGCGGGGGGCGGCCAGCAATGACCGTCCCTACCGCGACCCGTTCCCCCTACGCCCCCTCCGGAGCCGTCTCTACCCCATCGAGCGAGGAGGGGCGACGCGGCATTTTCAGGCTATCGAGCAAAGCCAGGATGCTCTCGTTCAGGAAACCGATATGCGCGGCGTCCAGGGGTTCTAAATCGCGCCGCAAGTCCCGCACCCGGGGTACGCTGATGATGCCGCGCGCGGCAAGCAGCCGTTTCTCCGCATGATGATACAGTTCCATGTTCTGGAGGCTGAAGACGATTTGAGGCAGGATGCCCGTGAACACTGCGAAGGCTTCTCGCCGCTGGCCGTCCTTGGCCAACCGAAAAATGCGTGCCAGCAAATCCGCGAGCGAGAGCGAGGGCATGACGCCGCAGATTCCCGCAGCTACCAACTCGAGCAGATACATGCCGCCCCAGCCTTCGATCACCCCGACTTCGCCCGAAGTCGCATCCAGGATCGACGCGACGCGCGACGCCATCAGGGCCTCCTCCAGCTTCACCCAGCGGAAATGCGGATGCTGCCGATGGAGTTCGGAGATGAAGCTCGTGCTGACCGTGGGCCCACCCGGATTGAAATCCTGTAACACCAGCGGAATATCAATTGCAGACAAGATGCGGTCGAAATAGCGCAGCAGGTCCTTCTCCGCTACGGCAAATTGACGGGGTACGGCCACCGACACCGCCGCTGCGCCCGCGTCCTGCGCGAATCGCGCCGACTCTGCCGCATGCACCGCGCCGCCGGCATTTGCCTGCGCGATCACGGGTAGCCGATCGTGAACTTGGTCCAAAGCCCTCACGACAGTATCCCGGCGTTCGGTATCGGAGAGCTTGTAGAATTCGCTGGCGTAAGCCGGCAAACAGACCGCACAAACATCGATTGCACAGGCGAATTCCAGCAGCCGGCCGAAGGCACCCCAGTCGATCCGTTCCTCGTCATCGAAGGGTGTGGGAATAATGGGAACGATGCCCTCTATCTGAAGAGTTGGTCGTGTAATCATCGGGATGCAGTGTACCTCGAGGAAATGCGGGACTGGCTCCATATTTCCGATCTATTCTCAGGCATAATGATCTTTCTGGCAGTATTAAGAATAAGAAATATGGTGCCTATCCCGGTTTTTCCCGCTCGAATGTGCCCCGCGATTTCCTCAATGAGTTCCCGGTAATCGGTAGGCATGGTTGCAGTCTATCTTCTTGACTCTTGAATTGGGATCCTTTCCTTCGCCCTCGTCACTCGCCACGACAGCATCGGAGTCTGATGCGCCGACCGACCCTTCCCGATTTGGCCGGGAATCGGCTACTCCGTGTCGATCTTGACTGGCCGCAGAAACAACTCGCCGCTATGTGTTTTCGCCATCCATTTGGTCCAGTCCGAGTTTGACCAGACCGCAGCAAGCTTATCCTCGGAGGTGATGTAATAGGCGGCGGTGACCTGCTTGCCGGGCCGGATGTAGACCAGCGGTTCGTCGCCATCGGGTCCGTGCGCGCCCATGATCTTCGCCTTAATTCCGACATTGAATTCCGTGCCAGGTTCCCAGTACCAGATGCCGCCGTGCTGGGCCTGAAACGTCGGCTTGTTCTGCAAGGCTTTTTGAGCCAGCGCCACAAGATTATTACTTCCATGCATGAACTTGCCGTACTCATTGGGTCCGGGCTCGGTGAAGGCGAACAGGTCATGATCGCCCACCATGTTCACGTCGGACCGCGATTTCAGCCGGACGTACGGCCCCACCAACTCGGTGTAGGGCGCGTAATGTCCCTTGCGGTATTCGTAATCCTCTTCCATGTACTCTTTGGATCGGGACATGAAAGTGGCTTCCAATCCCGCAATGAACTTGCCGTACTGATTCTCGGGAGGAAGCTTGATTCTCTTGCCCAGCTTACTGAGTCGGTCGGGAATCGTCAGCTTCTTCTTTTCCCAATCATTCTTGTCGGCCGGCCGGACAAACATGGGTGGTTTCGCGCGGTCCGACTGGGCCTTTGCCGCCGCGGAGTTCCACTCCACCCGGGGGTCGTAATGGACTACCGCGCCGAGTTGGCTCCAATCCATCTCCTCACAGAGAATCAGATCCACTTCTTTGGAGGTCTTGTTCTTGAACTCCTGCGCTTTCGTTGGATCTCCGGATTCAATCCCCATATGCGCCAGCAGGCCGGTGCCTCGAACCTCAATCCCCAGCTTGAACTCATCGGCCACTTCCGCGGCGTCCCACATCGCGCCTTTCACCATGTTCATCATCAGGTACTCTTGCTCCGCGTGCCGTCTCAGCCCTTGCGACACCGTGGCCAACGCAATGGGGTGGGTCTTAATAAAGTCCATCGTCAGCATATCGGACAGACCACGGCTGGAGTACCGATCATTCGTCCAGCGCTTGTTGATGGGGTTCCCCAGGTTCTCGAAGAATTCGGCCTGCGACCATCCAATGCTGCTGGTCGGCACTTCCGTTTTGAAGATGACCGTCTCGATGTTGATGTTCTCGCCCGCTTGTTGGAAAAAGTAGTTCTCGCGTTTTCCCAGTTCCTGCTTAATCGCCTCGGCCAGTCCTCCCCAATCCGGGAATCGGCGTGTTTCCGCGTCACCGCGCCACGTGGCCAGCACAATCTTGGCTCCGGTGTCCAGCCCCTTACCCCCCTTTTTAAGAAGCAATGGCTGAATCAGCGCCCAGGCCGCAGTCAGCGACGCGAGGGAACTGCTATGGTGGCGGTTCTCCTTGCTCACACGCGTGTTACCGACGTACAACGGCATAGGTGGGGCCTCCTCCAGGATTAAGCCAGGATTTTCATTTTGGGCTCTCGAGTAGCACCTGTCAAACCCGCGAACAGTCACTGCCCCCGGGTTTCCAGCCCGCTTCAAAGCGGGCAAGATGCCCGCGCTCCCGGGGCCCGGGCACCCTAGTACTGATGAGTAGTTGATTTCAATCTCGGAAAGGGGTAGATTCTCCTTAGGGATCGACCGCGCCGCCCCTCGAGGAAGGGTCTTATGAGGATACGTGTAAATGTTCTTGCCCTGGGGTTAGTGTTTCTCAGTCTCGGGGCCGCAAGTAGTTTTGCCCAACAACCATCCAATTCGAGCGACAACTCGCTGGGTGACATTGCCCGCCATCTTAAGGCGCAGAAAGCCAAAGAACTCAAGCCGGCAAAGGTTTTCACCAACGACAACCTACCCAGCACCAGCGATGACGTGACCAAGCTCCAGGCCAACCCGCCGGCAAAGGGCCCCGACGAATCCGCAGCCAAGGGTTCGGAGGCCCCGGAGGCGCACGATGCGCCGTATTACCGCTCGCACTTGAGCAAACTGCAAGATCAGCTTGCCACCGACAAGCGCGAACTTGATGTATTGCAGCAGAAGCTCTCGCAGAATCAGGTACAGTATTACCCCGACCCCAACAAGGAACTCCAACAGGAGTATTCGCGCGAGGACATCAATAAGTTGACGGCAGACGTCGATGCCAAGAAGCAGCAAATTGCCGACGACCAAAGGGCCATCGACGATTTGCACGACCAGCTCCGCCGCGAGGGCGGTGATCCCGGTTGGCTGCGTTAATCGAGGGACACATGAACAGGCTTAGGCTGCTGTTTACAATCCTTATCTTGAGCGTTGCCTTGCCCCTCGTGGCCCGGCCTCAGCAGCCGGAATCGCTTGGGGATGTGGCGCGCCAACTACGCGAGCAACGCGAGAAGGACGCGAAGAAGGCCACCAAGGTCTTTACCAACGACAACCTGCCTGCGCCGAAGCCCATGGAAGCCGTCACAACGCTTAACGCGCCCCCCGAGAGTCCTTCCACACCTACGCAAACCGCTTCCAAACCCGCCGGTCAGCCGGCCCCGGGGGAGACCAAAAGCAAGCCCTCCGAATCTTCCGACGACAAGGTCAAGACACGCGATTACTGGCAAGATAGGTTCAGAGCCGCCCGCCAGGATGTGGCCAGGGTAAAGGAGCAGCAACAGTTAGCGGAAGATGAATTGAATCTGTTGCAGATCCAGCAAGCGCGGGAGATGGATCCCATCGCCAAACAGGACCTCGATACCAAAGTCCAGGCCAAGCAATCCGAGGTTGATATCAACAAGGCAACAACCGATGCCGCGCAAAAGAATCTTGATGACCTGGCGAAGGAATTCAAGGATAGCGGCGCCCCCGAGGAATGGAGCCAGACGGAGCACGCTCAGGGACAAACGTAGAGGTTATAGGTCACAGGTTACACAGGCTGCGGAATAACGCTCCAGTACGGTGAATCGGTATTTTGCAGCCTGTATAGCCCCGCCGTTACAAGGGCTTCCTGATTCTTCCCGTGTCCCGCACCCTTTGGGGAGAGGTGTTATTGAAAACTGAAAACTTCCCTTGTCACACCTTCTCGCCAACATGCAGGGCGGCAACCCCTCCCGTGAAATTCCTATAGATCACATTGTGGAAGCCCGCTGAACGCAGCATTCCCGCCAAGGCATCCTGATTCGGAAATATCGATACTGAGTCCGGCAAATAGCTGTATGGATCTTCGGTTCCGGAGATCCATGCGCCGACTCGAGGCAGGATGCGGCGAAAATAGAAACGAAAAAGCCGGCCGAAAACCGGCCAGCGAACTTGCGAGAATTCCAAGATGGTGAGGCGTCCGCCGCTCTTCAGGACCCTGCGCATCTCTTCAATTCCCCGGCCGTAATTCGCCAAGTTGCGAAATCCGAAAGCGGATGTGACCGCATCCAGTGAGGCATCGCCAAAGGGCAAATGAAGCGCGTCAGCCTCCAGAAAGTGGACCCGCCCGCCCTGCGCATAGCCTTTGCCGCGAGCGATGGCCAGCATGGGATGGCAAAAATCCGCGCCCATCACCAAGCCTTGGGAATGGCGGCCAAGGCAAAAACTCAGATCGCCCGTTCCGCAGCAAAGGTCGGCAACGCGCGAACCGGGTCGCGCCAGAATATCCTTCAGCGCGCGCGCCGCGGCCCGGCGCCAAGCAATATCGCGACCGAGCGAAAGGAAGTGGTTGAGAAAATCGTAGCGATGCGCGACCCCGGCAAACATTTCGCGCACCGCGGCGCTGGTGGAGGCTTCACCGCGCCCCGAACCCAGCGGACTACCCTGCCCGGGCGCGCGTGCGGCGCTAATCATTCCACACTCCGCGCTGAACTTCGCGGAAGGCCGTCGCCACTGCCGCATCGGGCACGTCCGACGTCACCCGCACTTTGCCGATGCCTTCCGGTAAGACCCAATGGATTTTTCCCCCCACCGCTTTCTTATCGCGCGGCAAAAGTCCCAAAATTTTTCCTTCGCTGAGGCCGCGAATCGGTGGGAGAGGGCCCACCGATCGCACCACGCGGGCAATGCGCTTGCCGACGCTGGGATCAAGGACGCCCACAAGTTCTGCGAGTCGCGTGGCCATCAGCATCCCCCACGCCACGGCCTCACCGTGCAAAAAGCGCCGATACGCAGTGGCCTCTTCCAGCGCGTGGCCGTAAGTGTGGCCCAGATTCAACACCCGGCGCAGGGCCGCTTCGCGCTCGTCGCGGCTCACCACATCGACTTTCACTTGCGCGGCTCGGGCCACGAGGGTTTCCAGCACCCCCGTGTCATCGGGGCGCAGTCCGGCCACTTTTCTTTCGAGCCAGCCAAACAACTTTGGACCCGACAGAATACCGTGTTTGATCGCTTCATACACACCGGATTTGAACGCGCGCGGCGAAAGCGAAGCCAGCACGTCGGGGTCGGAGACCACCAGGCGCGGGGCGTAGAATGTCCCCACCAGGTTCTTCATGGCGCGGATATTGACGGCTGTCTTTCCCCCGAGCGCGCTGTCCACTTGCGCTAAAACGGTGGTCGGGGCCTGCACGTAATCAATCCCGCGCATGTAAGTGGAAGCCACGAACCCGCCCAGGTCGCCGACCACGCCACCTCCGAACGCTACCAATAAGGAGTGCCGGTCAGCGCCACGTTCCAGGAGTTCAGAAGCAACTCGGCCCGCCATCGTGAGGCTCTTGGAACTTTCGCCAGGGGGCGCCAGGATGGGGCGCACCCGCGTCCAGCACGTGTCGCGCGCAAACTTCCTGCCCCATCTCGTCCACAGGTTGGGTTCGGTAAGTACGAAGACAGACGAATACCCCTTGAGGCGTTGCAAGGCGCGCCACGCGCCCCGCCCAACGATCACGCTATATTCACCCGCGCTCGATTTCACTTGCAGACGCCGCATAAGCCTCCCAGGGGCGGTGCCCGGCAAAAACCCATTTTAACAAATACCACGCAGCCCCGTGACCGGCAACTGGAGAAAACGGGATGCGCACTTTTGCTTCGCACCCACATCATCCGGTCCCAAGAATCGCGATTGAAACGAGCGGGAGACCGCAGAAAAGGCGTTCACCCTCACGGGATGTGTGTTATAGAGATTTTGCGAAGAAATCTAGACCCACACCCGGAGGGTGAACGATGGAA
>JBEKLF010000312.1:0-9419 GCA_050010335.1 Terriglobia bacterium | reverse complement strand
TCAGGGGCCTTGCCCACGCCGAACTGAATTCTCCAGGCCAAGTCTGCACAGGCTCTCAATTACTCGACATAGTCAGGAAGGGCACATAGTGCCGCCTATGTCTTCAGAGACATAGTCGACATTGCTTTGCCACTCATCTGCTGGAAGCGGGAGCGGACCTGCGCACCATCCAGGTGCTGCTCGGTCACCACGATCTGGAAGAGACGCCCCTCTACCTTCACCTTTCGCACCGTCACCTCGGCGCCACGGCCAGGCACATGGCGCCATCCGCTGATGCAGGTTGGCTGGAAACGCCCGCCATTGCGCGACACTCGCGAAGACCTCCACCGGGACTCGGGTATTGAGCAGTGTCGCCGCAGCCGGGCTGAACTGGGGCCCGCATCCAGGCGAATCAGCCTTTTCGCAGGGAACGATATCCCCAACACCATCGTCGTATTCAATGGGATTCTGCCAGAGGCGGGACTCGAAAGTTTCGAAATCCGTCGCCACCTGCATCTGCTCATCCTGGAACAAGTGAATTGCCGAGGCGGGGAAGTCCTTGCTTTGTGCCCGGGCAGCTTTCAAAACCTGCCGTGCGAGCTCGTCATCGCCCGACTCCCTCGCCAGCCGGACACGATAGTAAGCCACGGTGGTATAGGCTTCGGACGTGGGTGGCACCTTGGCGGCGGCCGCCATTACCTCGCTGAAAGCAGCGTCACTGGGCTTCAACTCCCAGAGCATGGCCACGAGCCATGGCATGGAACGCGTCGTCCGCCGCTTCTCGATCGCGCGATTGGGCGTGCAACCTGGGCACAGCCAAGCGCTGAGGTCATCGTTCGCCCGGGAGGTGCCGCGGCGCCCCAGCCAGGTGTAGTCGACGAGGTCCTGCCCAAAGTGGATGTCGGTTCCTCCCCCGCCCAGCAGCGTGCCAAGTTCGCTTAGGCGTTGGTCCGGATGAAGGCGACAGCGCACCAAGCCCAGCAGCGATTCGGCGTCGTCATGAACCGACCGCTGCGCGGGGTCCTTGAGTATGGCTTCGAGCTGTACCTCCGCTTTGGCGAGATATACCGGGTTATAGGTCTGGTTCTCCTCGGCGGTCACGCTCGCCTGTCGGATCAAAGTCCGAGCAATAAGGTAAGAAGCGAGTGAGTGCCAGGGCGAAGACTTGCCCGCGGCGATGGCCTGAAAGTCCTTCAAAGCGATTTCATGACCCTCTGTCGGACCAGCGTAAAAATGCGCGGCGGCAATCTGATAGGCACGGTCCGCGCGGAGCAGCGGGTTGGCCGTGACCGGAAGCTCGGGTGGGATGTTGTTTCTGCCACCACAGTTGCTAAAGACTACATTCTGACCGCGAATCCATTCTTGCAGTTCCGGGCTTGACGCGCCAAAACGGCGAGCGCGGTCTTTCAAGGTTGGCACCGCTGTGACGAAGGCAGGGGCTAGGCAACTCGGAGACGCATTGAACCTGTTCATGACCTGCTTGAATTCCTGCAGATCATCCGGGGCAGGGGCTGGTCGTATTGAGCCTCGGCGGACGCCCAGTCCGTTATGGCTTCCACCCACCGATTTGGCGGTTCAATGCGCCGCTCGTCGTCATATTGGTCCAGCAGCGATTGCTGTTCCGCTGCGCTGAGGGGCTTTGATTCCAGATATCGATAAGCGACGACGCGGTAGGCCTCATACCAATCGGGAAGCACCACTCCGATTCTCCCCCGGGCGAAGTCCGCAATGGGCCGATCCGGCCCGTGCGCGCGCGCAAAGATGGCCGCACTGAAAAATGGCCCACAGGTTTCGCCGAGCCGAGGGAGAAACACTGAAGCTACGAGCGTGCAGAGGATTAATGCTTTGAGGAATCGTCTCACGGTTTCACCATTGCTTCCACGTTCGCCATCGCCGCAGGGGTCCAGGAGCCGGGATGGAAAACGTAAACGCGATCGTCCCCTCGCAAAGCGGGCCAGGGCTCATCGGTAGCGACACCTGCGCTCGCTTTGCAAAGAGGCTCGTGAAGGGGATAGGTCCATCCGGGCAGGTTCGTGGGGGGATGATCAGGGCCCATGCGAAAGAACATGGTCACAGCTTCGTCCACGGGTAGGCCGCTGATCCAATCGTCATCCGCGCACCAAGAAGCCAGCGCGGTAATCGAGAGCGGCATACCTTCGGGCAGCCTCTTTCTAACCTCGCGAAGCAAGTTGACATAGAAAGCGCGCTGCGACCGTGTGGCGTCAAAATCAATTTGCAACACGGCGGTGCGCGGCTTTTGCGCCGAGTGCTGAATCAAGCTCGCAACTTGCGCAGGGAGGCCTGGGGCAGTGATGGCAGCGCCGGCAGCGCCCGCTTCAATTCGCACCACGGCGATAATCTGTGTTGCCGGCGACACGAGTAAACGCTTAAGGCGCGGCCGTGACCACACTTGCGGCGAAATGAAGATGGTTTGATCGAGATTGGCGACAGCGTAGCGCTGAGGGTCGAGCGCGCGGAGATCCTCAGGATTCTCCCACGCCCAAACCGTCAAACGGGGAAAAGCCGCGAGCCCCGCCGCAGGCTTCCGTCCATAGGGGCCACCCGTGCCGGTGGCAACGACCAATAACACTAAGGTGATTAGGCTAATTTTTCTGAAAGGGCTTAGCTTGGCAAATGCGCGCAACACCGTGGCCACTGCCTAAGACTGCCTGCGAGTCCAGAATCTCACGCTGGGGTATCGCTGAGGGGGATTATACACCCGTCGTTAGGTTTCCAATGTCACCGTTCGATCTCGAGTATTGGTACTGATTGCGAAATGCCGAGCCGGCTCGGCTAGATTCCACCTGGAAACATCCTATTCCTCAAAGTGCAACAGCCTGACTTCCCGGAAGTCCCCATCGGGTAAACGGCCAATCACACCCCTTCCAACCCAAGTTGGTCGTTGACAGCGTTGTGGAGTTTCTGCTTGCAGCCCTAGTATCGTTCGGTCGTCTCAACGGAGACGTGACCCAGGAGAAACTGAATCTGTTCCAACTCTCCTCCTGCGAGATGGCACAGACGAGCGCAGGTGCGACGCAAGTCATCTGGAGCGAGGCCTTGGATTCCGGCGCGTCGAGCAGCACCCTTGACGATGTGCCAGATGGCTTTGGGCGAGATTCCTTCGCCCCATACAATTCCGTTCTTGTTTACGCGACGGAAAATGTTTCCGCCTCTGATGTCCGCGTTTGTGGTCCAATTATCGAGGGCCGTCTGGGCTGCGCACAGAGGTACGTTGCACTTCTGATTGGGACAGCGGTCGGGCTCATTTCGGGATTCGGGTACTTCAGCTCCGCTATTGCGGAAGTGCGGTCCCTCACGTTATCGGAAGGCTACTGGCGTCATTTGTCGTTTCGCGTAGCCAGTTTTGAACAACAGTGGATTGCCAGGCAAAAATAGCCACACGGGCGTTCAATTGCAAGCTACTTGCCGGGCAACCTGCGCTCACTCGCGCCGAAGCGCCGCCATTGGAGCCAGAGTTGCAGCGCGGTAGGCGGGAATTGTGGCTGCAACCGAGGCGACCGTTCCCAGCATAGCTGCCACGCCCGCAATAGTGACCGGATCATTCGGCGCAACCTCAAACAGCAGGCTCGCGAGAAGGCGGCTCAGCATCAAGGCGGTGCCGAGGCCGATCACAAGACCCCCGGCAATCATCGGCAGGGCATAACGAAGTACCAAGGCCACTACTTCGGTGCGCCCGGCGCCCAGTGCCATCCGGATCCCGACCTCGCGGGTTCGCTGCGCGACGGCATAGGAGACCACACCATAGATTCCCACGGAGGCCAACGCCAGCGAGAGCGTTCCGAACAGCGCGAGCAACACCAAGGCGAAAGTGCGGTCCGCGAGCTTGCCGGAGACGTAAGCTTCCAGCGGTTTCACGTGATAAACCGGTGATCCGGAGTCTACCGCCTCAAAGGCGTTCCGCACGGCGTGCTCCAGGCGCATCGGATCGTCTGTCGTTCGCGCCACGACTCGATAGTAGCCGACGATTGCTTCCTGGTTGAGCGCCATATAGACCTGCATGTCGGCGGGCTGGTCCATGCCATCCTGCCGCACATCGCCGACCACTCCGACAACAGTCATCCACGGCGCACCGGCAGGTGAAGATGCCGAAGCATGCCAAGGGCCCAGTTTGATGTGCTTGCCAATCGGATTCTCCCGCGCAAAGAGAGTGCGCGCACAAGACTCATTGATCAGCGCGACTCGCCCGGTCGACGCCGTGTCCTGATCCGTAAATCCGCGGCCATAGTTTAACTGGATACGCATCACGCGGAAATAATCCGTGGACACGGAAAACGGATCGGCAAGCGGCGCATCGTCTTCGCTCGCCAACGGGCGGTCGGCGCGGTGGATCTGCGCACGATCGGTGTAGTCCATGGGAATCAGGCTGGTCGCGGCAACGTCCTGGATCCCGGGGATGGTTCGCACCCGCTGCAAAGCATCACGGTAGTAGCCGATCTGGTTGCCAGCATAGCGCGGGCCGAAGACCGAGGTGGTGAGGGTCAGGACGTTGTGCGGATCGAACCCGGCGCCCACGGTCATCAGCCGCCAGAACGTCTTGCCCATCAGGCCGGCCCCCACGGCCAGCACGAGGGCAATAGCGATTTCGAAGGCCGCCAAGGCGTTGCGCAAACCGCCGTGCGTCCGGCCGCGCCCATTTGCCCCTTTGATGGCCCAGTTCAGGTCGAGGTGGGTTGCGCGCCACGCTGGGGCCAGGCCAAAGACCAGCCCTGCGATCACGGTCGCCGCGAGGGCATAGGTGAGCACGGCGGCATCCACGTGCGCCGTTTGCGCCCGAGGGATTTTTGCGGGAACGAACGACGCCAACGCGTGCGTACCGCAAAATGCCAGGGCGATCCCGGCCGACCCACCCGCGCATGCCAGCACCAGACTCTCCGTGAGCAGTTGTCCTATGAGCCGGCCCCGGCCTGCGCCGAGCGCCGTGCGTAGCGCCATCTCTCTGGCGCGGCCGGTTGCCCGCTCAGGCAGCAGGTTCGCCACGTTCGCACAGGCAATCAGCAGGACCAACGCGGCCGCAATCCAAACCACCCACACTGCGGTGCTCGCGCGGCCCAGCAACCGGTCTGGCAGGGGAACGAGATTGAGCCGCGCGCCCCGCAGATGGGCGGCCGGGGTCTCGCGCACGATCGGTTGCAGCAAAGTGTTGAGTTCCGCTCGCGCTTCGTCAATACTCACGCCGCGCTTGAGCCGTCCGAGCAGGTTAACACTCTGGCAGTTGTGGCATCTTGCGAACGGGTCGAGCGGGAGAGCCGAGTAGATTTCGGGGTCGAGCTCGGAAGTGGCTTTGAGCAAAGGCTTGAATTCGCCGGGAAGAACTCCCACCACGGTCACCGCGTACCCATTCAGCCGGAGCACGCGCCCAAGGATGTGCGGGTCCGCGCCGAACCGTCGGACCCACAGGCCCTGGCTGAGAATCAGGGCGGTGCATCGATTCGGCCGCTGCTCCAAAGGAACGAAGGTGCGCCCGAGTTCCATTCGCACTCCCAAGGTAGCGAAGAAATTGCGGTCTATACTCAGGCCGCGCAGCATCTCGGGCTTTCCATTTTCGACCAGAACACCGGGGCCGTCGCGATACGCAGAGATGCCCTCGAACGCGTGGCTCCGTTCCTGTAGCTCGCGCGCGGTTGTGTAGTCCAGAGTACGATTGTCCGGATCATCGGTCGCGGCTTCGGCGATAGTGATGAGGCGGCCGGGGTCGGCATAGGGCAACGGGTCCAGCAGGACGGCTTTGACAACACTGAAAACGGCGGTGTTGGCGCCTACCCCCAGAGCCAACGTCAGCACCGCCACGCCGGTAAATCCGCGATCTTTCGCCAGCATACGCAGGCCAAAGCGCACGTCTTGCCAGAACGTCTCGGCCGAATTCCATCCCCACATCTCCCTGCTCCTCTCTTGCGCCAGGGTCACATTGCCGAAGCGGCGCAACGCTGCATAGTGAGCTTGGTCGGACGGCATACCCGATTCAAGGTTCTCCTGCTCTTCCATTTCGAGATGCGAGAGGATCTCCTCTTCGAGCCGGAATTTCCGTTTTAGCATTTCCGAGAGCAGCAGTATACGACGCGCATGCCGGTCTTGGAGCGAGTTGTTCCGGATTTTCATCACACCGGGCCCCCAGGGTCTCCGAAACAGCTCTCACTGCCCACTCTTCCCGAGGCACTTTCCCATCTCGTAGTGATTTTTCCGACACGGCTCCGTCCCCTACCTTCTTGGTAGTGGACTTCTCTGCCTCCCGGGCAGCTTCTGCTACCCCGCTGGCATCGGCAACGCTTCGATCCGCCGTACCATGGCCCCGAAGAGTCGCCGCGTCAAATGGCCCTCGGCCAGCAGCAACCAATAATGGCGGGCGTGTTTCACCAGCCGACCGCCCGTCTTCACCAGACGCTGCTGCAGGCTCGTCAGCGACCACTTGCCAATGCGCTGCGGCAGCACGAACCGCCGCCACAGGTTCCCCAGGTTGTAGGCGATCACACTCAGCCCGAGCCGCACCTCGTTCGACCGAAACCGATGGCAACTCAGCCGCGTCATCTTCACTGCCTGCTTGCCTTCCTTGATCCACTGCTCGGCGGTCCCCCTCTTATTGTAGAACCGTACCACCGCCCGGCTCGGCAGGCTCAGGTTGGTCACGATGAAGCCCACGCGTGGAAATAACTCCCCCGGATGATGCTCGACTTTCGCCACCACTCGCCGCGCCGTCTTCCAGCTCGCCGCCCGATAGAGAAAGCCCTTGTATTCGACCAAAGGCATTTTACTCGGTCTTCCCGCCGGGCGGGGCCGCAACTCCTCAACGTCCCGCTCCAGGCTGTCGTTAGCCGGCATGCGGATGGCGTACTTCACTGCCCGTGCTTCCAGCGTCTCGTAAACCTCCGGCTTGGTAAAGGCGGCATCGGCGCGGAAGACCACCTCCATGCCCAGCTTCTGTTGACGCTCGATCTCCGGCAGCAGCACCTCTTCCCAGCCTTCGGCGCTGTGGACATTGCCGGGCCGGAGTTTCGCCGCCAGGCAGTCGTTCTCGCGATTGAATAACATTAGCGGGTGATAACACGTCGATTCGAAATGGCCGTTGTACGCACTCCGTTCCTACTCTCCGTACACCGGGATCTCGGTGGAATCCAGGTCCAGGACCGCCCGGCCACCTGCCTCCATCGCTTCAGCTCTGCCGATCAGTGCCCGATTGAGTCCTGCCAGCCCCGCCAAGTTCTTCTCCTCGGCCAGCATCCCCGTCTCGAAACTCTGCAACCGGGAGGTCAGAGCCGCGCCCCGATCCCAGACCTTATCCGAACCGATCAGCCGGAAGGTCGGATCTTGCGAAAGCCGTTCGACGTCGTTCACGTCCTCGTAACCCGCCAGGCGGCTGCACACCGACTGCCGCAGCAGGTCGGTAAACGGGAACTGCGTATTCTTCCCCCGTCGCGAGTCCATCAGGTGCTGTTCGGCCAATTCTCCGAACCCGAGTCGCTCGTCCAGTTCGCGTACCAGGATTAGACCGCCATCGGAAGTTACGCGGGAACCTTGGAAATCGACCTTGAGGGAGGAGTTGAAGGAGGGCTGAAAGGGCTGATTTTGTATCTCACCCATTGGGTATTGGCCTCCGAAACGCCTTCATCGCGTTCCCACCAGCATAAATACTGATGGCGGCGACGATCCGAAGATTCGGACGTAGCGTTCAAATTGGAAATGTGGGATAAATTGTCCGGGTTGTTCCACCTCCGATCAAGCCAGGCAAGGAACCGCCTTTCAGTCGCGGGGTCTACGGGGAGGGGTTCGTCATCCCAATCAGAGGTTTCGAGTACTTCGATCTCGTCAATCTCTTCGTCGCCTTCCTTTTCGTCTTCGTCCTCGTCGAACATCTCGCATGGGTCTTCGTCCTTATAGAAAGTCAGGAAAGCGGTCACATGCACCCAGCGGGTGATGTACACCGTTCGCCTCACCCTATCCAATAAGATGGCATGCCCCAATTTCCGTGAATGTTCAACAAACAGCGCGCAATCCGCGTCGAGGTCGAAAATTTCCCCGTCTGGGAGCGTCGGAGAGAGGTTAGGATCGTCATCCTTGGCTTCGAAACCCAGAGTGTCGATGCCACTCATGCCGGGGCGCCGCAGTTGGAGACAAGGAGCTACAAACGGATGAGCAAGGAAGCGATGCCAGACGCTCGAAGCGGAACGGCAGGTGTTGAGGCGGCCGTCGGCCCAGCATAGGCCCTTGAGTCTTCTCGACCAATGAAAGGCCACCCAGCGGCTTACGCCGAAGTATCCCAAGGCCCGTTCCATGCTAGGTGCAACCGGGATGTCAGTTTCGAGGAAGAACTTCTTGATGAACTCTTCTTCGCTGACCATATCTCTTGCTTCTCCGTATCCCGCAATCGAGACGGGGCGTTCGAAAAAGTTGACCGGCTAGTTCGGTTTCGCGAGGTTAGTTTTCTTTTGTGCCTTCCCCGTTCTTTCCAGTCGTTGATGTTCTTCCTCCAGGTCTCGGCTCACTATTTCACCCAAAAGTAACTGCCTCTCAATCGGCAACCGTGCAGCCTCATCCAACACCCTTTGTGGAATCTGACCCGGTCTCCTCATACTCTTACCTATTTGATGGGCGTCCTGGATAAAAGCGGAAGTGCGATCAAAATGCTCGCGGCACCCAGGGCATTTTTCCACATGCGCCTCGTACGCGAATCTGTCCCGCACCGGCAACTTCCCTTCGAGATATACATCCGCGCATAAATAAAGGGACATGATGGCTAACAAAAAGGTAGCAGCCTGGGTCGGATCAGCTCAGGGTAGGATTGCATATCCTCGAAGACGCGGGTCAAAGTGGCGACCAGTTCGCCTTGGCTGGCGAAGTAGCGATCATGAGTTCCATTTTTGCGGGTGTATTGCCACAGCCGCTCGGTGGGATTGAGCTCGGGCGAGTAGGGAGGGAGTTGGTGGACTTCCAGCCAGTGCCGGTTGGACTTGAACCAGCTCCAGACCTCCGCGTCCTTATGATATGAGGCGTTGTCCTGAATGAGAATAGCCCCGCGGCAGCGATAATGAGGGGCAAGGCGATGCAGGAAATCCAGGTAGGTGGAAGCATTGAAGACCGGGGCTTGCTCATAGTGGAAGCGGGCATGAAGGAAGCCCAAATAGGTGGAAGCATTGAAAACGGTGGCTTGGCCATAGTGGAAGCGGGCAGTCCAGAGCTCGATAGCGCCCAGGATCTTCACGCTCTTCCGTTCTCCGGTGACGGGGATCTCGGGGGGATGGCCGAGCCGGCTCCAGGTAGCGTGCAGGGTCGAGTCCTGGCGGAAACTGGCTTCGTCGGTAAAAATCAGTGCCCGGTTCTCAGTACGGGCTTTTTTTTAAGGCGGGGATAAAGGTAGCGATGCCAGCGGTCCTGCTGGTGGCGGTCGGCACGGGCCAGCACCCGGCGGGGTCGCTGCACGGAGAAACCCA
>JBEKLF010000311.1:0-9253 GCA_050010335.1 Terriglobia bacterium | reverse complement strand
AACCCCGACTCTCCGCCTGCTCCATCGGGTAAAGATACCGCATCGCGACTCGGTTGTCCAGAAGAAGTTACAAATATCTAAGGCTTATTGCACTTGGAGGATTGAACAAATTCACCCTGGCCGCCTCTTGACATGCGTTGAAGCCGCCCGAACCCTATGCTAGGATGGACGTTTGTTTTGCGCTCGACCGCACAAATATATAGTAAGTCCCATAATTCGAAGGAGCTCCTGGTGAAAATCTACGACGGGGAAAACATCCGCAATGTTGCATTAGTAGGTCACGGCGATACAGGAAAGACGCAGCTTGTTTCCGCCCTCCTCTTTACGGCGAGCATGGTGAATCGCCTGGGCAAGGTGGACGAAGGCACGTCGGTCACGGACTACGACGAAGAAGAAATTCAACGCAAGTTTTCCATCAGCGCCTCGCTCGCCTACGCCGAGTGGGGGAAGACGAAAATCAATTTCGTGGATACGCCCGGCTACAACATTTTCATGCACGAGACCGAGGCCGCCCTAGTGGCGGCGGATTCCGCTCTGCTGCTGGTCCATGCGGTCGCCGGCATCGAAGTGCAGACGGAAAAGGTCTGGGGATTTTGCGAGAAATACGGTCTGCCGCGCGCCCTGGTGTTCAACCAGTTGGATCGCGACCGCGCCAGCTTTGAGCGCACGCTTGAAGCCCTGCGCGGCGCATACGGTCGGGCCGTGATTCCCGTGCAACTGCCCATCGGCGAGGAGAAGAGCTTTCGCGGCCTCGTCGATCTGGTGCGCATGAAGGCTTACCTTTACGACGCGGACGGCTCGGGCAAAGGCAAGGAAACGGAGATTCCAGCCGACCTGCAAGACGCTGCCAATAAGGCCCATGAAGCCCTGGTGGAAATGGTGGCGGAAGGCAACGACAAGCTGTTGGAGGAATTCTTCGATAAGGGCACGATCCCCGTTGAGGACCTTGTGCCAGGCTTGAAGCAGGCGGTAGGGGAAAAGCGCATCTACCCCGTAGTGGTTTCCGCCGGCGTGCTCAATATTGGGAGTGATTCCCTACTGAATTTCCTGGTGGATTATTTCCCCTCGCCCCTGGAGCGGGGCGAAGTTGAGGGTCTTGACCACGAAGACGGCCAACCCGTAAAGCGCAAGATCGCCGACGCCCAGCCGGTATCGGCCTACGTCTTCAAAACTGTCGCTGATCCCTTTGCCGGACGGGTCAGCTACTTCAAAGTGATGTCGGGCGTCGTCAAGAACGAAGCCAACCTGACCAACTTCAATCGCGGGTCCTCGGAACGCCTCTCCCACATCGGCGTAACGCAAGGGAAGGTCCAGACCGCAGTGGCCGAACTCCACGCGGGCGATATTGGCGCGGTGGCAAAGCTGAAGGACACGCTGACGGGTGACGCGCTCGGTGATAAGGCTTCGCCTATTGTTTTCCCCAAGGTGAAGCTCGCCGAACCTGCCATTTCGTTCGCGATCGAGCCCAAGTCACGCGGCGACGAGGACAAACTCTCGACCGCCATCCACCGCATGTTGGAAGAGGACCTGCTCCTGCGGTTCTCGCGCGACCCGCAAACCAAGGAGTTTCTGCTCTCCGGCGCGGGCCAGCAGCACGTGGAGGTCGCCGTCTCGAAACTCAAACGGCGCTTCAATATTGAGGTCTCGCTCAAAGCGCCCAAGATCCCTTACCGGGAAACCATTCGCGCCAAGGCCGAGGCGCAGGGCAAGCACAAGAAGCAGACCGGCGGCCATGGCCAGTACGGCGACTGCTGGATCAAGTTGGAACCCCAGGCGCGCGGCGCGGGTTTCGAGTTCGTAAACGACATCTTTGGCGGCGCCATTCCCCGCAACTTCATTCCTGCCGTCGAAAAAGGAATCATCGAGGCGGCGGCAAGAGGATATCTGGCCGGCTACCCGGTGGTCGATTTCAAGGTCATCCTCTTCGATGGCTCCTACCACGACGTCGATTCCTCGGAAATGGCCTTCAAGCTGGCAGGCTCCAAAGGCTTCAAGAAATGCATGGAGCAAGCTAAGCCCTGCCTGCTGGAACCCATCATGAATGTGGAAATAACCGTCCCGGAAAACTACTCCGGAGATATTATGGGAAACCTGAATGGCCGCCGGGGCCGCATTCAGGGCATGGACCCAAAGGGTGGTTCGACCGTGGTGAAGGCCCAGGTACCCCTGGCGGAAATGCTCACGTACGCTTCCGACCTCACGTCCATGACTCAGGGCCGCGGGACCTACGCCATGGAAATGTCCCACTACGATGTTGTACCGCAGATGATCGCGGACAAGATCGTCGCCGCCCACAAGCCCTCGGCCGTGGAAGAGGAGGAAGAGTAGCGCCGGAACGCCATTGCCGAACAGATTCACCTCTTGTATTCTTCCCCGGCCCCGCATAGGATTCCCTTCGCAATGTACCTCACCGCGAAGGGAATACCCTTCCTCGCGATCCGAAAGAGAGCCGCGCATGTTCATTCCACAGGTCTATTCCGTTGCCCTTGCCATGATGATTCTCAGCATGATCTGCTGGGGGAGTTGGGCCAACACTCAGAAGGCTACGGGGAGTTGGCGATTCGAACTCTTCTACTGGGATTATGTTGGCGGAATCCTGCTGTGTTCCATACTCATCGGGCTGACGTTTGGGCGCGCCGATGCTGCTAGCCCCGACAGCTTCTTCCGCAACCTTGCTGCCGCGGACGCCGCCCACCTCGCCTACGCCTTTCTGGGCGGAATCGTCTTCAACATCGCCAATATTCTGATCGTAGCAGCGATTGCCATCGCCGGGATGGCGGTGGCGTTTCCAGTCGGCATCGGCATGGCGTTGGTGATCGGGTCCGTGCTCAACTATATCATCACGCCGAAAGGCAATCCCCTTCTGCTCTTTGGTGGCGTGGCCTTGGTGTGCGTCGCGATTGTCCTCGACGCGCTCGCATATCGCCGCCTCTCGCCCGACGCCAAGGCTTCCAAGAAGGGCATCGTCTTGAGCTTGCTGGGTGGATTTGGCATGGGCCTTTTCTATCCTTTTGTGGCCAAAGGGATCAGCGGCGAAAATCATCTGGGGCCTTATACCGTGGCGTTCGTGTTTGGTTTGGGAATCCTGGCGATCAACATCCCGGCCAATATCCTTGTCATGCGCCGGCCGGTGGCGGGCCCGCCGGTGCGCTTTGCCGACTACTTTGCGGGCACCGGCCGCTTGCACTTCTGGGGAATCCTGGGCGGCGCCATCTGGGGCGTGGGGACGATTTCCAACTTCGTGGCTTCCTACGCCGCCATGGTCGGCCCGGCCACCTCGTATGCGCTGGGACAGGGCGCAACCATGGTGGGGGCGATCTGGGGCGTCTTCGTCTGGAAGGAATTCGCCGGAGCAGGCACGGGCACGAAGCGGATGCTGGCCCTGATGTTCTTCGTGTTCATCCTCGGTCTCGGATGCGTGGCGCTGGCGCCGGTGGTGAAGTAGCATTAGAAGTCAAAAGTCTAAAGTCGAAAGTCAAAAGCCAAATTCACTGGGGTATTTGCATGAAGAGATTAACCGCATTGTTAGCCACAATTCTCTTGACCGCCTGCTTTTGCCGAGCGGCAGATACGCCGGCGAAGATTCCTGTGCTTCTCGACACCGACATCGGCACGGATATTGACGATGCCTTCGCCCTGGCGCTCGTCATCAAAAGCCCCGAGTTTGAATTGCTGGGCGTGACCACGGTTTCCGGCGACACGGCAGCGCGGGCGCACCTGGCAGCCAAGTTCTTGTGGGAGGCAGGTGGGAAGTGGCGGCAGGTGCCGGTGGTCGCCGGCCCGCCGGAAGCCGCGCAGCCCATCGAGCAAACACGCTGGGCCGATGGCTTCGTAAGCCCACAGATTCTGAAGGAAAGTGCCGTCGATTTTCTGCGCAGCGAGCTGCATCGCCATCCCGGACAAATCACCTTGATCGCCATCGGCGAACTTACCAACGTGGCGGCCCTGATCAAGGCTGATCCGCTGGCCGCGAAAGAGATCAAACGCATCGCACTGATGGGGGGCTCAATCGCGCGCGGCTACGGGCCGGGCTCGAAGCCTGAGGCGGAATGGAACATCAAATCCAATCCCGCGGCTGCCCGGACGGTCCTCTCCTCCGGAATTCCCATCGTCATGGCGCCACTCGATGTGACCGCCATGCTGAAGCTCGACGCCGCGGCGCGCAGCCGCATCTTCAGTCAAAACACTCCCATCACCAACTCCCTGGCTGCCCTGTATCATCTTTGGAACCAGGAAACGCCGACGCTATTCGACCCCATGGCCGTGGCCCTGGTGCTCGACCCCGGTCTATGCCAAACAAAGGAACTCGCCGTCGAGGTTGACAGCCAGGGGTTTACACGAATAGTTGATAGCAAGACTTCCAATACTACGGTTGGACTATCCACGGATGCCGCTAAGTTTTTCGATTTCTATTTGGCCCGCGTGGCGGGGGAGTAGGTTACAGGTTACAGGTTATAGGGGCAGGTCACAGCGGACAGGTTACAGAGAATCCGAACCATCTGACCTTTCTGCTTCCTTCAACCGGTTCCGAAGGACCGTGAGCATCTTGCTGTTCTCAGTGATCAGGCCCAATGCCACTGCTGCCTCAGCTTCGGCGAGATAGCTGAGTCGGACGGCTAACATCAAGAAAGTCTCCGTTTCCATCAGTGAGCCTTTAGCAATTGCAACGAAGTTGGCAAAGTCTCTTCGTGTGGCACGCGCATGACCTTCCGCAATGTTGGCAGGGACTGAGGCCGCGGCACGGGTAATCTGGCTGACCAACCGGTAGGTTTCGGAGTGGGGAAGCTTTGCAGCAAGCCGATAGATTTCTACGGCAAGATCCATCGACTTTTGCCAAACTGTCAGGTCACGATGAGACTGAATGGTTTTCTCCAATGTCTTTCTGATCCCCTTGTGAAGCTGCCCACTGCCCGCTGGAACCTGTCCCTTGTGTCCTACCCCCTACAACCTGTCCCCTGTAACCTACTGCACCATCTTCGCTTCAATCCGGTCGTGAATCCAGTGCGGGTCCCACCATTCGACGGGATTCACGGGAATTCCATCGAGTAGCATGGTGAAATGCAGGTGGTCGCCGCCGGCGAGGCCCGTTTGACCACTGCGTCCGATCTCCTGAAGGTTTCTCACCTGATCACCCTCTTTGACCGCGATGGAGCTCATGTGGCCGTAAAGACTCTGAATGCCGCAGCCGTGGTCAATGACCACCGCATTGCCAAAGATTCCGAAATACCCCGCAAACACGACGACGCCGTCATTGGCGGCGCGCACGGGCATGTGTTCCGAACCTGCCAGGTCAAACCCGAGGTGCGTTTGATGGTCCACGGGCTGCCCGCCATAAAGGTAAGTACGGTAGTCAGCAAAGCTGGCTTCCGTTTTGCCGGGCAAGCGGAGGAACGGCCCCTTCCACAAAAACCTTGGTGCTGTGCGCTGGGAAAATGCCACCAGCTTTTGTGCGTCCTCCTGCCGAAGCGAGCCATTAATCAGCAGGAAATTCTTGATCAGGCTTCCCTGGTCCTGAAGCTCGGGGGTTTGGCTCATGATGGGAGGAACAACGTTTTCCAGGAATTTCCCGCCCGCAGTCTTGTCCAAGTCAATGGTGTCAGAATGAAACTTCTTGGGAAAGACCTTGTAGCTGAAGCTGGCCAAGGTTTCGTTACCGGCATCGTCGCGAGCCACAATATGGGGGACCGTAGAAGGATCAGCGTTGTACTCGTAAGCAAAAAGGCACAGGCGGGTTTCCGGTTGGGATTCCTTTAGCGGAAAACTGGGGAAGAAGTTGTCACCTACCTTGACGCCGGATTCGGTGGTCCCCGCTGAAACTCTAAATACCGCCATATCGCAGCCGCCCTGGTTGATGTAGTGCTGCGTCGTCAACACCGCGACTTGCGGGGGCGCGAACCGCACGGGCAGGTCAATCGCCATCTCGCTCATCCCTCCCCGAAAAAAGCGCCCCCAGGAGTCATTGAGGGCGGTGACGCGAATGGTGGCATGCCCCTCTTTCAGCGACGGGATTACTTGGCGGCCCACCAGAACCGTCCAATGCGTTGCACTCATGGGCCCTGCGGACCAGAACTTCCACCACCGCTGCGGGCGCGCGGTTATGACCAGGTTTGATTGGTGGACAACCTGCCCTTCCTGCACGACCACCACCGCCAGGGTCTTGAGGTTGTGTTTCGGGTCACTCGCGTCCACAACGAGTTCGGTTCTCTGGCCCAGGCCTTTGGGTGGCTTGGGTAAGAGGATTGTAGGACCCTGACGGCTCGCCAATTTCCAGATAATACCCACAAATATCGCCGCCACAACGAAGAGGAAGAAGACCACCAGCGCTCCGACTCCCCTTCCCGACTTGCCGCGAAGATTAGACAATCGCTTTCTCCCTCATAATAGAAACTGGAAACTCGAAATTCGAAACTCGGGATGAGTGTCAACTATCGATTTGCGTTTTTTGTCCGTCGGATTAACCTCAGGCAGCAGGCTTGATAACTTGAATGCGCAGGCTGCGAAAATCCACGCGGTTGGTATGACTTTCCAAGCCGATGTAGCCTTGATTGGGAACCCTGCTTAGCGGGCGTTTCTCGGAAAAAACAAATGCCGGATCGTCGAAGTCAATCTTATGAATCCGATTCCCATTCAGGTATAACGTCAGGTGCCGGCCGATGCAGGAAATCTCCACTTGGTTCCACTCGCCCGCCTTTCTGCCCACGCTGTAAAGCGGAATCACTGCGCCGTAAACTGCTCCCGAGCTGTGCAGGTCCGTAAGCTGCCCGGCATCATCAAGGAGAGAGATCTTCAACCCCGTGAACGTGGGGTCACCCTGCTCGGCGGAACGCAAGAAAATTCCGCTCACCGCACCTTTGGTTACGCGGTATTCGAGACGCAAGGCGAAGTCCGCATAGGACTGCTCAGAGCGCAGCCACCCGCCCTTGCCTTCCGTCCAAAGAACTCCGTCTTCCGCATGCCAGTCCTGCTGCCCCATCGCGTGCCAGCCCGCCAAGTCCTGCCCCGTGAAAATCGAGGCAAACCCCGCATCATCTAACTCTTGAGCGGTTGAGGCGAGGGTGAACACCAGCAGCAAGACCATGAACCAGGCGAGATTCCTCAACATTCCCGGCAACACTCCCGAATGATTGGCTCGATGCCCTGGGCCTGTGATACAAGATACTCGAAACCAGCATGATTTCACAAATCGAATTGAAGCGAGGGCTGCCATGCTGAAACTCACTCTGAAATTGCTTCGCCCGACCGAGCGCGGCGATTTGGAAGAATATCTGCGGCTTTACCAACGCAGCTTCAACCCCGACGAGCGCGTCAGTTTGAGCGTGCTGCGGCGGGTCATCGTCCCCTCGCCGGCGCGCGTGAATCCCGTGCATCTGTTCGCGGCCCATCTGGGGGATCGCCTGGTGGGCGGCGCTTGCACCCTGGTTTTGCCTGCGTTCAGCGTGGTGTTTGGGAGCTACATCTTCGTCGATCCCGCCCTCCGCGGCCGAGGCTTGGGGGTGCGAATCTTGCGCCAGGTTCTTCGCCAGGAGCGCCGCGGCCCCCAGGGGTGGAATTGGCGCCTCTATGGCGAAGTTACGGCCGGTTCCGGCGACCGCTGGCACCGCGCACTGGCCCAAGCCGGTTTCCGGTTTTTCCCCAAGTTGTGGCCCCTTGTCTCTTATCACGATCCCGGCAAGATCGTGGCGGGCAGACTCTGTTATTTCCCCTTCCGGAAAAGTCCGCCGCGCCGATTTTCCCAGCCCGCCCTGCTGCTGTACATCCACGCATTGTTTTATGGCCCGGATTCGACGCATCGCCATTTGGTTCCGCGCCTGAAGGACTTCGTACCCTTGGACGCGTAATTCGTCGCTCCGGTTACCCGCCCTGTCTACTGATCGCGCCATCGAGTGATCGGGGCATCGGGTGGAGTGAGATTTGAAATCTGAGATTTGAGATTTGAGATTCTCGAAATCCGCGATTCGTTCATCCTCTTACCGTAGTCGACCGATAACAGATGCGGGGAAGTGTCACGCGGGGGGTTAGGTTGGCGGCGTTGCCCGTTTTTCCCTCGCTCCACTTTGCCCGATTCATTTCGCCTGACACATGCCACTCGTGGCTCCCTTTGTGATCGAGTCATCAAACGCCAGCCCCCAGGTCCGCCGGTAGATCGATGGGCCGATATCTCGTTAGCTCGCGTCTGACATGTTTCTCCTCTATTTTCATAAATATAATGGAAAGCTGCCTCTATGTTTTTTATTTTCAACAACATAATGGAAAGCCCGATTTCGGACATATTTTCTCCATTTGTTTTCAACAGCATAATGTGACTTTCCTTCATTTTTGCCCCTGCGTTTTCCCGATCCGGCTGCCAACGAACAAGCAACTATTTTGTTTTCATTAACATACATCGATGGGTGACTTCGGCCCTAAGCAGCTAACTCTATTTGTTTCTATTACATAATGGCAAACTGCGGCGATGCTTGCAGGCTGTCCGTTGTGCCACGGCCGTCCCGGCCTTGCTCCGTCACCGGCAGGATGCCGCTGGCACCGCTCGCCTTCCCGGCTGGGGCGGGGCGCTCTCGCAGGGTGCTCCTTGCTACTCAAGATCCTCCCTCGGGTGGCCATTCGGAACTCATCCTCGGTTTTTCCATAACTACATTTGTTATCATCAACATCGTGGGTTACAAAACGTATGTCCTTTATTATCATCAACATCGTGGGATTAGTCAAAATGTCACTTCTTTCTTGCTTTGTTTTCATCAACATCGTGGGACTATCCTGTATTTTTTATTTCCCCTTTTTCCCGATGCTTCCCAGCGGAGGGTTCGATAACAGACTTAGTTTCAGTAACATAGATTTTTCCGAGATTTCCGTCATTTACCGTTAACCCCTTTTATTTCTGAAACATCGTGGGATAGCCGACGTTCCCGCGGTCTCGCAACTGGGTGCCATGACCGTCCCGGCCATGTCTCCTTCACGGGCAGGATGCCTATGGCACATGGGATCGCACACTTCCCTCAATCATGGCGCTATTGCTGCATTCTCGGGCACGAATCCCGTCAGATTGTTGTCAATGAGCGCTCGATTCGTGCATTCTCGTGAAAAGGGCGTGTTTTTTGACGGACATTTTGCCATGCTGTTCTTTTTTTTCATACACATCCCCGGAGGTTCCTTCATTCTTAACATCTCTTTGGGTGTGGCGGTTCTGTCAAAGACTTCAGTTCTAAAAGCGGGTAAGTCGTTGAGCTGTCGGCGGAAGGTGAGATTTCTGCTTTCT
>JBEKLF010000310.1:0-9302 GCA_050010335.1 Terriglobia bacterium | reverse complement strand
GGATTCGGGATAGCAAGGCACGGGATTCGGAATCTTGAATCGAAGTTTTAAAGGTAAGGGTTAGGCTCCATCACCACCTATTAAGATCCCCGGCCTCCCAACCCCGAATCCCGAGTCCCGAATCCCGAATCCCGAATCCCGAGTCCCTAACCCCTAACTCCTAACCCCTAACCCCGAGTCCGCGGCGGGCGAGTGTGGGCGCACTGGCTCGCCGGGCTCATACTCCCAGTTCACCCGCTCCTTTTCAATCACATAAGGCCGATGCTGCACCTGCGTCAGCACCGAGCCGACATACTCGCCGAGGATCCCAATGGAAACAAGCTGGATGGAGACGAAGAAGAAGACACCGATGACGAGGGGGGCCATGCCGACCGAGAACCGGTTCCAATACAGGAGCTTGTAGATCAAGTAGAAGAGTGAGACGAGCACGCAGCAGAAGGCGCAGGCGAAGCCGGTGAAGGTGACCAGACGAAGCGGCACCCGGGAAAGGTTGGTGATCGCCAGCATCGCCATATCATAGAGCGTGTAAAGGTTGTTCTTCGTGAGCCCGCGTTTTCGGGCTGGCTGATGATAGGAAACCTCGGCGTGCGGCAGGCCGATTTCGGCAATCAGCCCCCGGAAATAAGGGTAAGGGTCGTCGAGCGCCTTAATGAAATCGACCACCTTGCGATCGTAGAGGCCGAAGCCGGTGAAGTTCTCATAGGTCTCGGTATTGGACAGCCGGTTTACCAGACGATAGAACCGCCTGCGAATCCAGAACATGACCGGGTTCTCACCGCTCGACTTCTTGACTGCGATGACGATCGGGGTGCCCTTCTCCCATTCCCGTAGCAGATCCGGAATCAGTTCCGGCGGATCTTGAAAGTCCGCGACGATGCCAATAACGGCATCTCCCGAGGCATGGCAGAGGGCGTGCATGGGAGAACGGATCTGGCCGAAATTGCGAGCATTGACGATGATCTTCACATTGCGGTCGGCCGCCGCAATCTCCTTGAGGATCGGCACGGTGTGGTCGCGCGAGGCATTGTCGATGAAGATGTGCTCGTACCGGTAGCGTCCGACCGTGCACATCACCGACCGGACCTGCTCGTACAACTCTCGCACGTTGCCTTCTTCGTTGAGACACGGAGTTAAAATGGTGATCGACTTCATCGCTTCTCCTCAGCCATCGAACCGCAACAGGGTGGGACCGATCTCCACTTGGTACGGTTCATAGAGCAAGATCAACTCGTGGGTGAGCCGCAGCTTCTCCCCGGTCTACTTGACAGTCTGGTGCGGCGTCGCGCATTCGGAGCCGTGACCGCCACGATACTCACATTCGTACTTTGAGAGGTTCAAGCCGCCCCCGGGCTGCCGGGAACCTTGGAAACTGGCCTGAACGAGAATTCCTTGTGTCCCAGAAAGTTGTAGATGACGCCGAACACCGTCACCAGGGCGCCGGCAAGGTAGGGAGCCTGGCGATCGAATCTCGAGGTTAGGCGTATGACCCACACCACGATCGGTAATGCACCGATGCCGACGACCATGCTGCTGCCGTAGACGGCCAAACACCGTACCCACTCCCGCAAGTAATTCCCCTTGGTCCTAAAAACGAACCATTTGTATCCGAGGAACGCAACCGAGATGTTGAGCACGCTGGAAAGCACAGCAGCCAGAATATAGCTTTGCGGAATGTAGGGCTTGAGCAAGGCGGTTAACGCGGCAAATGTCGAATAGCCAAACAGCGTGTTCCACGCGCCCACCAGCAAATAGCGGCCGAATTGGCCAGGGGGTATGTGGGAAGTGAGCCGGGCGATAAACCCCATGGCGCCCTCCCGCTTGCTGAGTCGCATGATCTTCCAATTCTCGCGCAACTACCTGCCGGCCACAGATGAGGTCAGCATGTGTTTACGCTCTGACTGAGCTTCGCGCCGCGTAGTGCGCATCCAGACCGCGCGGCAGGCGGCACGTAAGGGCAGGCTTTATGCCTGCCCGCTTTTCTTGGCCAAGGGGCAGGCATGAACCTCCGCCCCTGCGCCATATCCACAGTCAGTCTAGCACGGATACGGCCAGGGTTTTTCAGGCCCACTCGCGATGACCTGGCGCGAATTCCTCGCCGAGCCCAGTTGCTCTCGTCTCTAACCTTCGGCTGACGAGATTCTGTCCAAAACCCCAAGTACGCAAGGGACGAAAATTGAGAGGCAGAACAGCAACGACGACCTCATGGGAGTACGCCGTCCTTAATATTTCCCGCAATTTGCAGTACACTGTTTTGCATCGGGAGAATCCCTATGCCCGGAGCGTTAAAAACCATCCGGCCGTCCAAGAAACGCGAACGTATTGGGGCCAGAAGGTTACCTCGGACCAGAAGCGTCTGATCGTGCGCGCGGCCAGGCGCTATGCACTTTGATCAGGGTATTGCTCCCTGCGGAGGAGATTCCGCCGCGATACGCCGCAGCGGCCAGTGGCTTGGCATCCATCTCCGCGGAGGTTCTGCGAGCAGTTGGTTCTCCCGCGCTGCGGGACGGCTGGCGCGGCGTTACGGCCTTGAGGCGGCTCTGCTGATCTGTGCCGGCGGGGCATTCCTCGCGTTCCTCGTGGGGTTGGCCCTGAGGAGGCCTGCCGCGAATATCGGCCCGCCGAGCACAAGAAAGGTGATGACGCTATGAAAGACTCCCATATTGCGGTGCCGGAGGGGGGACTGGATGCAATCTCTATGAGGAGTGGAGAGCAGCAGTCGTTCGTGGAGCTGGTGAGCGGGAACGAGGCCGTCGCGCGGGCGGCATTTGATGCCGGAGTGTCACTGGGGGCGGGCTACCCCGGCACGCCGTCTACCGAGATCCTCGAGGCCTTTGACAGCTTAGGTGGCCGGGCCCAATGGGCTCCCAACGAGAAGGTAGCCCTGGAAGTGGCCCTCGGTGTTTCGCTGGCAGGGGCGCGCTCGATCGTAACCATGAAGCACGTGGGCTTGAACGTGGCTGCCGACCCGCTGTTCACGGCGGCATACCTGGATCTTCCCGGGGCCCTTGTGGTGGTTTCTGCCGACGACCCGGGAATGGCGTCGAGTCAGAATGAACAGGACAACCGCCGGTACGCCGTGGCGGCTGGGGTCGCCATGTTGGAGCCGTCGGACTCCCAGGAAGCTTACGAATTCACGCTCCGCGCCATCGAAATCGCCGAGCGGTGGTCGAAGCCCGTGATGCTGCGCATGACTACGCGGGTCTGCCACACAAAAACGGTGCTGCGGCGTGGCCGGGCGCGCTCGATTCCGCCGCCGCGACGAGCGGATTTCCGACGGGATCTTCCCAGCCGCGTGATGATTCCCGCCTATGCCCGACCGGCGCACAAGAAGCTGCGCGCGGCGCTTGCGCATATCGCCGAGTGGAACGAAACGGCGGACGTGAATCGTATCGTTGATGGATCGCCGGCCATGGGCATCGTTACGTCCGGCATCTCCTATCAGCACGTTCGCGAAGCCGCCCCTGAAGCGAGTGTACTAAAGCTGGGCATGACCTATCCACTGCCGTTCGAGCTCATACGAAGGTTCGCCTCCACGGTCGAGCGCACAATGGTCATTGAAGAGGGCGACCCTTACTTGGCGGAAGCGGTGCGAGCGGCGGGAATCCCGGTCGGCGCCAAAACCGAGATGTTTCGCCTTGGTGAACTGAATGTCAGCCGCGTGCGCCGAATCCTGGCAAACGATGTTTCTCCCGAGCCGCCGTTGCTGCCGGGCAAGCCGCCCGCGCTCTGCCCGGGATGCGGGCATCGAACCGTCTTCTCCAGCCTGAGGAATCTGGGCTGCATCGTTTCCGGGGATATCGGTTGTTATGGCCTTGGGGTGCTCCCGCCGTTTGAAGCCGTGGATTCCATCGTATGCATGGGCGCCTCGATTGGAGTGGGTCTCGGCTTGCGGCACGCCCTTCCACCCGAGCAGGCCAAACGGGTGGTCAGCGTGATCGGCGACAGCACCTTCTTTCACAGTGGGATCACCGGACTTCTGGAGATGGCTTATAATCCACCTCCCACGGGCCATGTGGTCTTGGTGCTCGATAACGGCACCACCGCCATGACCGGTTTCCAGGAGCATCCCGGCACGGGGCGGACGCTGGACCATTCCGCAACCTCCAAGGCGAGCATCGAAGGGCTGGCCCGGGCCGCCGGCGTGCGGAATCTGCATGTGATCGATCCGACTCTCGACCCCGCTGCTTTCGAGCGACTGGTGAAGGAGTGCCTGGACAGGCCCGAGCTCACGGTCATCGTGGCCAGACGGGATTGCCTGCTGGCGGCCAGGCACATTCGCGAATATGAGAGGATCAATGCGCGGTGTAACTAATATCGTCATTGCCGGTCTTGGCGGTCAGGGCGTGCTCACGGCTGCAGACGTCGTGGCCGATGTGGCGCTTCACGCGGGGTTCGACGTGAAAAAGAGCGAGCTCCATGGAATGAGCCAGCGCGGCGGTTCCCTCGCCAGCGATGTGCGGTTCGGACACGAAGTTTTCAGCCCGATGGTTCCAGCGGGCGAAGCGGACTTCCTGGTGGCGATCGAGCCGGATCAGGTTTCCGTGAATGCCGCAGCCCTGAGCCCGAACGGCGTTATTGTGGAGCCCTCGCAAATCAATGCGGAGAAGCTGCGCAACAAGAAAAGCCTGAATGTGGCATTGCTGGGCGCCCTAAGCCGCTATCTGGAGTTTTCCGAAGAGGCGTGGATTGCGGCAATAAGGCGCCGGCTGCCAGAGAAGCTGGTTGAAGCCAATCTCGAAGCGTTTGCTTTGGGAAAGGGCTGAGCTTCTCAAGTTCCGGCCCTGCTCAAGAAACATTTTGAACAGGAGAAATGATCATCGAGGGATCCCCGCCTTCAAGTGCTTGACCTCGGAGAACGGAAGAAAGCTGCACACGAGACCTCCCTCAGAATCTGCGTGGAGAATGCCGCAGAGGGTCTACGTGGCCCCGTATTCCCGCGCCAACTCTTCTCCGCACAGCACGCGCAGCACACCTTCGGCGAGCGCCTGCAATTCGTCCTCACCGGGATACACGGCCACCGGCGCAATCCACCCCACTGCGGCCTGTATCGCACCGACCAGCCGGGCTGAATACGCCATGCCGCCCGTGATCAGTAGCGCGTCCACGCGGCCCAGCAGCACTGTGGCCATCGCGCCGATCTCCTTCGCGATCTGGTACGCCATGGCATCGAACACCAGCGCGGCACGCGCGTCGCCGCTGTCGATCCGTTGTTCCACTTCCGTCAGGTCCTTGGTGCCTAGGTACGAGAAGAAACCACTCCCGCTCCGCAGCAGACCTTCCATTTGCTGATGCGTATGCCTGCCACTGAAACATAGGTGCACGAGTTCGATGGTCGGCAGCTTGCCCGCCCTTTCCGCCGAAAACGGCCCTTCACTGACAGCGTCGGCGACATCGACCATTCGGCCCCCCTCATGCGCCGAAACGGATATTCCACTTCCCAGGTGTGCGACGATCAAGCGCAATTGCTGATACGAACGGCCGACCTCCCGTGCATACCTCTTGGCAACTGCCTTAGTGTTGAGGGCGTGCGAGAAGCACTGGCGCTCGATCGACGCAAGCCCCGACAGCCGCGCCCGCTCCGGCCATTCCTCCACGCTGACCGGATCGACGATGAAGGCGCCCACGCCGGCCCGCGCGGCCACGGCCTTCGCCAGAAACGCTCCCAGGTTCGAAGCGTGCTCCCCCCGTCGGGCCTCCCTCAGGTGATCGAGCATCGTCTGGTTCACGCGATACGTCCCGCTGCCCACCGGCCCCAGCAGCCCTCCGCGTCCCGCCACCGCATGGAAGCCGGATGTATCCTCGCCTGCCCCGATGAGCTCACGCTCGACCGCCTCGTGCCGGAACTCCGCCTGGTCGAGTACAGGTCTGCCCCGGAACGGCGCCATCTCTCCTTCCGAGTGCCGCAGGCTTCGCACCAGGACGGCCCGGGAGCCGGCGAATACGCCGAACTTGGTGGAAGTCGATCCTGGATTAATTGCCAATATCCGGTACTCAATGGGCGGCAAAGATCACCCCCAGCGCGATGGCGTTCACCTTGTCTTCCGCGCTCTCCACGCGCGACGGAATGAGGATCGGCACCTTTGCCCCCACGACGACGTGCGCGCAGGCCGAGCCTCCCAGGTACTTCGCCGCCTTGCCGAACATGTTAGCGGCCTCGATGCTCGGCGCCACCAGACAGTCCGCGCGGCCCGCCACTGGGTTGTGGATCCCCTTGGCGGCAGCCGCAGATTCCAGCAGCGCGTTGTCCACGGCCAGCGGGCCATAGACTTCCGCGTCCCCGAACGCTCCCTCCGCACCCATCGCGGTCAGGGCTTGCGCGTCTTTGGTTGAGGGCACCGCGTCGGATACCGCTTCGGTGGCACTCATGATGGCGATTCTCGGCCGCGCGATTCCGAGGCTGCGCATGACCTCGATGGCGTTCTCGACAATTTGGATCTTCTGTTGCAGATTGGGTGCTATGTTCAACCCGCCGTCCGTTACGCCCACCAGGCGGTGCTCGCCGTGCCCGTATTCGAACAGCAGCACGTCGCTCAGTAGGCGGCCCGTGCGCAGACCGTGCTCTTTGTGAAGCACGGCGTGCAAAAGTTCGTCAGTGCGCAGATGCCCCTTCAGCAGGATTTCCGCGCCTCCCGCCCGCGCCAGGCGAACGGCGGCCTCCGCGGCGTTGTTCGGCGCATCCAGGAATTCCGCGCGGTCAATCAACCAGCCGAGTCCCAGTGCTTTCGCGATTTCGCGAATTCTATTGAGATCTCCGGCCAGCACCGGTAGGGCAATCCCCAGACGCAAAGCTTCCGCCGCCGCGGTCAGCGCCACTTCATCGTCCGCCATGACTACAGCGACGCGTCGCGGTCCGAGACCTTTGGCGTGCTCCCGAAGTTCCTCAAAAGTGCGGGTCCCCATCTCACCCCCATGTTTTCGGCGTCGCGAGAAGTCCCCGTTATTTCGTTCTTCCCGTCTGCCTAGCGTCGATGGGCTGAAAACCGATTTGCTCGGCCGGGGAGCCGGGCTTCACGGTGAAGTCGCCATGCTCCGGATCGACAAAGAGCGGGTCCGCTACAAATGAGTGCACGTCCTGGCCGCGCTTTTGCCATTCCGCCAGCGAATCTTTGCCGAATTGAATCGGCTGGCCACCTGCCTGCCAGTAAAGGTTGTAATCGAGGTGGAACTGGTTGTCGTCCCAAATCCCCTCCATCAGCTTGCCATCATTCCAATAAACGATATTGTGCTCGAGCGTGAAGCTGAGGTGGGACTCCTTGCGACTGCGCCGGAGCTGCGCCAGTTGTCCGAAAGCAAAGATGTTGTTGCGGACAGTGTTTTCGCGTCCATAGTGCTGGTGAAAACCGCCGTCCTGGGTGCGATAGACGATGTTGTTTTCGATCACAATTTGGCTGCTGCCTTCGTCGGTATAGATTCCCCACCCGCCATAATCGTAGCGCGTCACATCGTGGCACAGATTGTTTCGCTCGACGGTGCCGGGCTGGACGCCCAGCGAGTAGATGCAACCCATATCGCTCAGCAGGCCGCGGCCGATGTTGTAGAGGTTGTTGAATTCGATCCGATTGTCGTGCGCGGCGGTGGGACCGTAGCCCCATGTCCAGCCGAGCGAGATAGCGGTGTAATAGGTGTCGCTGATTTCATTGTGCGCAACCGTGTTGCCACTGCTCTGGCCAATCCAAACGCCCACCCCCGCGGGATAAATGATGCCAATGTTGTGGATGCGATTTTCGGAGACAAGAATCCCGCTTGTCGTCTGCGTTTCGTCCTTCGGGATCTCAGGATCGCCGACCTTCACGCCTCCCGCTCCGAGGTCGGCCATTTCATTGCCTACAACCTGGTCGTCCTGAGATCCTTTATGAATCGCCAAGGCATATTGGCCCAGATGAACAAAATCGCATTGCTCGATACGGCAATGGCGGGCGCCGGCGAGTTCGACAGCGGCGGGGATGTCGAAGGCGGCCTGCATGTCCACATACCCTTTCGGCGGGAGCGGCCAGTCGGTGTGCGCGCAAGTGAGGCCACGCAGCACGATGTCATGAACGAACCTGCTGGTTCCGCCGTCGCCCTCCAAACGGATCAACTGGGTAAGAACGGGAGCAACGAACTGGGCGTTCTCCACATCTTCCCCCGGCAGGGCGAGGTAGGAGAGCGTGCCGCTCCGCCGGTCGAGATACCACTCGCCAGGCGCGTCGAGAGCGTTGGCGGCATTCTCGACCAAGTAACGCGCATCCTTGTCGTCGCCGAATTCCTGTCGCTCGGAGGAGAGTGTGGCGATATTGGTGGCAGGGTCCACGGCCTTAAGCGGCATGCGGAACTCCGCCCATTTTTCCAGGCCCACGACTTCCACGTCGCCTTGCTTAGCCCAGGCGGCAAGAATATCACCAGGATGGAACTTGAAACGCGCGGGATTACCCGCTAGGAACTGGCCATCGGCGTGATAGAAACCCATGTTCGGGGAGCGAGCGCGCTGCCGGCGCTGCCCGTTTACAAATAGCTGGTGGAAGTACCACTCCCCCTCTTTAATGCCTGGAACCTGCGTGGTCCACCGCTCCGACCGATTTTCCTGCCCACCTGACGCCGCTTTTTTCCATCCCGTGATCAACCGGCCCCCGCTCAGAACCACCTTCTCGCCAGGATAGGCCGCGTAGGTAATGGGGCACGTGGCGGTTCCGGAATCCTCCGGCAGAAAGACCAGGGGAGCGCTGAGGGAGTAAATCCCGCCTCGCGCGTAAACGCTGATAGGTTTGTGCGGCGGCTTGCCTTGCATAGCCCGAATGGCGTCGCGGGCGCGGGCGAGCGTGGCAAAGGGCCCATCATTCCTGGCAGAATTGGGTTCAGCCAGCTTTCCTGACCAAGCGTCGTTGCCCTCTGGTGAGACATACAAAAGCTCTCCCTTCGGGTGGGGGGGGATTCCCGCCGGAAATGAGCCGCCAAGCTCCCTCGCGACTCCTCGGGGCAGGAAAGTAACCTGTACATACGCGGCAAGCAGAACGGCCGTGATGATCAGTCCGGCTAAAGGTAAAGTTCGTATCCCTGAATCATAACGGATGTAAATACAGTCCTTATTGACATTCGAGTAGGTCATAGCCTTCCAATATTATTATAAAAGGAGGGACCGCCTGGAACTTTCCCATAAACCGAGAATAGCAAGAAACGATTCAAGGACTTAACTTGGCCTCAGATCGGCTAACCCAACTTCGCCACTCATAGGCCTAATTTTCGCCCGTTCCGAAAGGTAAGGCTTTTATTTTGAGCGGGCCCTTTCCATGATCGGAAAATAGTGACGAACTGTACTAAACATTTAG